>NZ_JAELTQ010000044.1 GCF_016428905.1 Dyella sp. ASV24
GCTGGATACCTCTCGCTGGGTGAGCAGCTTGTCGGCGGACGAACTCCAGGCGCGCTCCAAGAAAACGGCGCAAGCCAAGCGGCGCTCCGTGTCCGCCATCATCGCTTGCTACAAGGATGAGCCAGCTATCCCGGTCATGCATCGTCGCCTGACCGACACATTCAACAAGCTCGGCATCGATTACGAAATTATCTTCGTGAATGACGGTAGCCCTGACGACAGCGCTGAGCAGATCCGCAAGCTGTCAGAGTCCGATCCACACGTTATTGGCATCACGCACTCGCGCAACTTCGGATCGCAGATGGCGTTCCGAAGCGGCATGGAGCTGGCCTCCAAGGATGCCGTCGTGCTGCTGGACGGAGATCTGCAGGATCCGCCGGAACTCATCGAGTCGTTCTATGCGGAGTGGGAGAAGGGATACGACGTCGTTTATGGGCGACGCGTGCAACGCGAAATGCCGTGGCACTGGGGGCTTCTGTACAAGGCTTTCTATCGCGTGTTCGCTGCCTTCAGCTATGTCAGGATTCCATTGGACGCCGGCGATTTCTCCCTGATCGACCGCAAGGTGGTGAAGTGGCTGCTGGCATGCACCGAGCGTGATCTGTTCATGCGTGGCCTGCGTGCCTATGTGGGCTTCAAGCAGACGGGTGTGGACTACGTTCGACCGGAGCGCATGTTCGGCCGCACGACCAACACGCTGTCGAAAAATATCGACTGGGCGAAGAAGGGCATCTTCTCTTTCAGCAATGTGCCGCTCACCTTGTTGACCACCACCGGCATGGTCCTGTTGGGGTTTTCAGTGCTGGCAGCGCTGACGGTGGCCATCTTGCGCATCGTATGGCCCGACATTGCGCCGCGCGGTATCACCACGTTGTTGATCAGCGTGCTGATGTTCGGCTCACTGAATCTGTTCGGCATTGGCCTGGTCGGCGAGTACATCGGCAAGATCATGATCGAGGTAAAGGGCCGTCCACGCTTGATTCGCTCGGCGCTCATACGCCACGGCGTTGTCACCGACCAGGCGAGCGGCCCCGCGCAGCGATAGCACGCATGGGGCATGCCCCACCCATCAAGGCACAACAAGCGGTTTATGGAACACAACTCTCCAGCGAAGGACACTCCGCAACTCGACGACCGCCTCCCTCGGCCGTGTCCTGTTTGCCGTGCGTTTCCCGATAAGCCGGAAATCTTCCTGGAGGAGCGATTGGATGCGTCGCGCCTCAATGCGTACAGCTTCGCGTCGCGAAAGACGCCCGAGTATCTGTGCCACCAGATGCTGCGCTGCCCGGAGTGCGATGTCGTCTACGTGGATCGGCCGCCGTCGCAGGGTGCGCTGGCGGAGGCGTATCACGCCGCGGATTACGACAGCACGGAAGAGGCCAACGATGCAGCGAAGAGTTACATCAGTGCTTTCACTTCCGTGCTCAACCGCCTGGAGAAGGGCGACGCATTGGAGATCGGCACCGGCACGGGCATTTTCCTGGAGGAGTTGGCGGGCATCGGCTTCCAGCGCGTGGCGGGCATCGAGCCTTCAACGGCCGCCATTGCGGCAGCTCCCGCGAATCGGAAGCCATGGATTCGCGAAGGCATCTTTGTCGAACAGGATTACCAGCCCGAATCGTTCGACCTGGTGTGTTGCTTCATGACCATGGAGCACGTGCGCGAGCCACGTGAGATCGCCGAGTCTGTGCTCAGGTTGCTCAAGCCAGGCGGCGCCTTTCTTACCGTTACGCACGATTACCGCAGCCCGGTAAACCGTTTGCTGGGGCGGCGCTCGCCCATCGTGGACATCGAGCATATGCAGTTGTTCTCGCAGCCCAGTATCAAGGCGTTGTTCGAGCGTTCGGGTTTCGTCGATGTGCAGGCGCGCCCTTTTGCGAATCGGTATTCGGTGCGTTACTGGAGTCGGCTCATGCCGCTGCCAGCGGCGATCAAGACCCCTGTTCAGTCGACCCTGTCCGCGCTGGGTCTGGGCAAGCTGAAAGTATCCATCAATGTCGGCAACACGGCCGCCGTCGGCTTCAAGCCGATAACGCGATGAAGCGGTCGTCGACGTGACCGAGTGGAAGCGTTTCGCGAGGTTCTTGCTCGTCGGTGGGCTCAACACCTTGTTTGGCTTTGTCGCTTATTCGGCCTTCGTGCTGTTGCACAGCCCGCCCTGGCTTGCGCTGCTGGGCGGCAATATCGCTGGCATGCTATTCAACTTCTTCACCACGGGGCATTTCGTCTTTCTTGACCTGTCGGCCTCGCGGTTGCCAAGGTTTGTCGCCGCTTATCTCTTCGTCTATGGCTTGAACCTTGTGCTTATCGGCCGACTCACCGCGCTGACGCATAGCCTCATTGTCAGCCAGGCGTGCCTGGCGCCGATCATGGCGGTGGTTTCGTATGTGTTGTTGTCACGCCTTGTCTTTCGCAAGGGGAGCGGCAACTAGGTGCAATGAGCGCAGGCGCGACATAAACGCGGCGCTCAACTGGCCGTTCGTGCGATGCGACGAGCTCGTACAAAGTAGCCCAGCGGATCTTCCCTGGAGCCCAGCCCCAAGGCCATGGACATCCATGCCGCGCCAATGAACGCCACCGTCAACGGCGCGCAGAGCAAGGCGAGCGGCGTTGTCCACAGGGCATGCACTGTCACACGCCGTGGAACCAGTCGAACGGTAAGCACGACCAGCTTGCTTGCGATGGCAGCCACGTCATTGCCGCGCTCTGCGATGTCTATGCGCTCGAATGCATGGTTGCTCAGCAGCGCTTCCAGCCTTTCGCGCGTAAAGCGGTGATAGTCGTGGGGAATGTGATGCCGCCTCGCGGACCAGGGCACGCTCAACAACAGGGTCGCATGGTCTGCGAGCACGCGCGCCATTTCTGCGACGCACAACTCGGGATCCTCGGTATGCTCCAGTACCTCGATACAGAGTGCGCCATTGAACGTCGCGTCGGCGAAGGGCATGACGGTACCGTCGTAGTACGTAATGTCCTTGCGATCAGGGTGCATGCCGAACTCACCCGCGTTGCCGACATCAAGTCCCTGGTAGCTCGCCGTGGCGGGCAACCATTCGCGCCACGGCGACTCGCCCGCGCCAACATCGAGCACCTTGCCGCTCAAGGCTGCCATGCCGGGGCGCAGGTACTGGACGATGGTGCCTAGCTGCAGGTCAATCAGGCACCGGAGCCTGAAGAGCCAAGGGTTGGCGGACGGTGGTGATACTGCAATGGGCTTGAACTTTTCGTCTTGCATGGACGTCTCGTGGCGGAGCTCGGGTACCGGCAGATGGATTGGTACCGGAATGGAGGCCGAGGCACCTTACAATACCGCGCCGTCGGGCCGAATCCATCGATACTGCGGCCCGCCCATCGTGACCCGGACCACCCGCCATGCCCGTTTCGTGCCTATGACCTATTTCCGTTCGTCGCATTGGCTGCCGTGGCTAGCCTTCGTCATGACGGTGACGCTATTCATCGATGTGCTGCTGGTGCTCTCCGGCGTAACACCCGGCGTTAGGCAGATGTCTGCCCCGCTGGCGGGCGTGCTGGTAACGACGCTGACCGGCGCCTTGCTGCTGGATCTCGCCGGTACCACCGCGGTGGCAGCGTTGCCCGCCGCTCTGGTTGTCGGTGCGGGTGTGCTGATGTCCGTGCTGTTGCTACTGGCGGTGCTGCTCGATGTCACGGCGCAAACGGCGTTCCTCATCTGGACCGCTTGCCTGGTGATGGTCATGGTCGCCATTCCCCGCTTCCGCCGGTGGCGACCGGCACCATCGTCGTGGACGGATGTAGGTGCAACGGTTTGTCTGGCGGCGCTGATCGGGTTCTTCTGCAGGGATATGGCGGCCTTCATGCCGGCGGCGCTTCACAACGCGCCCATGCCGGCGTGGAGCGATTACTTCGTCCACGGCACCAACATCGCTTCCTTCGGCGATCCGTTGGCGATCAAGGAGGGCAATATCCTGTTGGCGAACACGCGTCGCCCGCTCTATCACTATGGTTCGTACCTTCTGGCGGGGGCACTTCAGCCATCGTCGGGTCTGTCAGGTCTGGGGCTGGCGTTGGCAACCATGCAGCCGCAGAGCCTGCTGATAGGGGCGTTAGGCCTCTACGCGCTGATTGCGCAGTTGTCTGGACGCGCGATTGCGCTGATCGCCGTACTTTGCATCGCCTGTCTTCCGGGCCCATCCCGCTATTGGATGCAGAACGGTTTCTACGATTTCCATTGGTTGCTCTATGCAGCGCCTGGTTCGGGCTATGCCATCGGTGTCGGCATGGCATCGGCGTTGTGCGTGCAGGAAGGTGGTCGGGCAAAACGACTAGGGCCCCATTTGCTGGGCCTGCTGCTCTTGTTGTCGATCTCGATGATCCGGCTTCATATGTTCGCGCTGCTTGCTCCTGCGCTCGCGGGCACGTGGGCGATCATCGTCTGGCGTGCGCCAGTAAGGCGCAAATGGCCGGTTGTGCTCGGGTGCTTTGCACTGGTGCTCGCCGCTGCTGTCGCGCTGCTCGCGTGGCGATCGGATCTTCGTGAGCTCTTCCACTCGGTGCAATACGTCAAGGATGTGCTGGCCTTCGGCCCGCCTCGTTTCCAGGCGTTCTATCACCAGCAGGAAGGCTGGATGCCTATGGCGCTGCAGCTTGTGTTAGTGCTGGCTCTGGCATTGGTGTTTGGTCTGGCTGGGTTCGCCGTGATATTGCCGGTCGTTGTCTTTCTGTGGGTGCGTGCGAGGCGGTGGGCCGAGTTCGACTGGTTTCCGTGGGCCCTCTGCGGCACCTACGTGCTTTTGATTCTGCTGGGCCCTACGTGGCTCAACACCGATGCATCCGAGCTTAAGCACCGACATTTCCTGTTGCTCTATGCCGCCGTGGGCTCATGGTGTGTCGCACGTGCGCTGCAGCTTGTTACCGTCGTGGCGTGGGACCAAGCAAAAGTGGAACGTGTCGCATTGCTGGTGTTCGCGCTGACGATATCGTTGGTCATGATCGGCGGACACCGAGCCGAGCCAGGGCATCCGATGGTGCGTTACATGCCATGGGCAGGCACGTTCTACAAGTCGCCCAACGAGCCCGGCCTTGCCCAGGCGGGCGCCTACATCCATAGCCACGCGGTGCCTGGTGACTTGTTGATGATGGGCGGGCAGGCGATGCGTGGATACATCATGAGCAGGCAGACCGAACTGGTCAGCCTTGCGGACGTCGCCGCCTATGTTGGACGCGTGGAACTGCTGGAGAAGCAGACCGGTCCCATGGCCGATGTTGCAGCCACTCGAAGTGCGGCGGTCGCCCGGGTCGAAGCGGCTACGTCATGGCCGGAGGCCTGCCGCCGCATGCGTGAGGTTGGCGTTCGCTGGTATGCGGAGAATCGCCAAGGGCTGCCCCAATGGGACACGGGCCGCGAGCATGCCGCGATGAACTCGGGCGACTTCGCTGTCTACGACGCGGGCACCCGTGATCAGGACCGGTGCGCGACGCTATAGAGTGACAAAACGCGACGGCTCGACGGTGCGTGACGTCGCACCGTCAACGATCAATCCGTCTGCAGCTCCGCCACAAAGTCGTAGATGTCGCCGCGATACCACGAGGTGGTGAATTCCACCACGCGGCCGTCATCGAGAAAGCTGCGACGTTCGATGTTGAGCCCAGCGCTGCCAGCGGGCACGTGAAGCAGACGCGCCTGCTGCGCGCCAAGCGATACGGCGCGCAGGCGCTGCAGTGCACGCCGCGGGCGCGCGCCTAGCGTTTCAAGGATCTGGTAAAGCGAATCCTGCACGATGGTCGGGTCGGGCAGGATGCTGGCGGGCACCACGCTGCGCTCGATGGCCAAAGGTTCTTCCTTTGCATAGCGCACGCGATGCAGGCGCGCCACCAGCACGCCCGGCGACAGGTTGAGCGCCATCGATTCTTCGGGCGTTACTTCGCCAATGATCCGCTCGGAGAATTCGGAGCGTGGATTGAGGCCGCGCGCGCGCAAGTCTTCCGTGAAACTGGTGAGGCGCGACATCGGCTTGATGATGCGCTCGGCAACAAAGGTGCCCGCGCCGTGGCGCTGGTTGAGCAGGCCCTCTTCCACCAGGCCGGAGATCGCCTTGCGCACCGTTACGCGTGATAGCTGGAGCAGGCGGGAAAGATCGCGCTCGCTGGGCAGTGCCTGGCCCGGTTCGATATCGCGGTGCTCCACCACGTTGCGGATAGCCCTGCGCAAGCGCAGATAGGCCAGCGGCTGACTGGTGGCGGGGTCGCGGCTGAGCCGGCGGTATTCGTTGACGAGGGCGGTTTCCATACCTAAACGATACCAATGACCATACCAATTTGGCAATCGACTGTTTTGCTGCGGCTTTTGGGTGGTACCAGTTTTGCTGGCGAATCCTTGTCCAATAACGGTCCACAGCGGGCCGTCGGGGAACTGGTGTTGTCTGGTATGTCACTGGTACGATCAGTGGGCAACGTACGTGGTATGCATGCCACGCACGGCCCCACGTATCGCCTTGAGGTGACTGAAGTGACTGCTTCTTCCCAGCCGGTCGAGACTTTTGACCTGGTGATTTTCGGCGGCACCGGCGACCTTGCCCTGCGCAAGCTCCTGCCCGCGCTCTACCACCGTTACACGGATGGCCAGATTCCTGACGACAGCCGCATCATCGGTATTGCCCGCGAAGGCCTCGACGACGAGGGCTATCGCGACAACCTGCGCAAGGTGCTGGTGAAGGATGGCAACGGCAAGAAGGTCGAAGACTTCCTGAAGCTGGTCAGTTACCGCCCGCTCGACGCACGCAAGAACGATGGCTGGGACGATTTCGCCACCTTGATGGGCAAGGACGCAAACCGCATCCGCGTGTTCTACCTGTCCACCTCGCCCGATCTGTTCGTCGATATCTGCAACCGTCTGGGCAAGTACGACCTCAACAAGGGCAAGTCGCGCGTGGTGCTGGAAAAGCCCATCGGCCACGACTTGAAGAGCGCCAACCAGATCAACGACGACGTCGGCCGTTTCTTCGACGAGTCGCAGACCTTCCGCATCGATCATTACCTCGGCAAAGAAACGGTGCAGAACCTGCTGGCGCTGCGCTTTGGCAATGCGCTGTTCGAGCCGCTGTGGAACGCCGAGCACATCGACCACGTGCAGATCACCGTGGCTGAAACGCTGGGTGTGGGTCAGCGCGCGGGCTATTACGACCATGCCGGCGCGCTGCGCGACATGGTGCAGAACCACATTCTGCAATTGGTGTGCATGCTGGCGATGGAGCCGCCCTCCTCGCTTGCGCCCGACGCGGTGCGCGATGAGAAGCTCAAAGTGCTGCGCTCGCTCAAGCCGATTACGGAAAGCAATGCCGCACAGCTCACCGTGCGCGGCCAGTACCGTGCGGGTTCGGCGGAAGGCCAGGCCGTGCCGGGTTATCTGGACGAGCTGAAGGATCACAAGTCCAACACCGAGACGTTCGTGGCCGTGAAGGCCGAGATCGCCAACTGGCGTTGGGCCGGCGTGCCGTTCTATCTGCGCACGGGCAAGCGCCTGCCGGAGCGTGTCTCGGAAATCACCGTGGTGTTCAAGGCGGTGCCGCATTCCATCTTCGATGCCTCGGCGGGTCCGCTGGTGCAGAACCGCTTGGTGCTGCGCTTGCAGCCGGACGAAGACATCAAGCTGTGGCTCACCATCAAGCACCCGGGCCCGGGTGGTCTGCGCCTGCGTCATGTGCCGCTGGACATGAGCTTTGCCGAAGCCTTCGGCGCTTCGCAGCCCGATGCCTACGAGCGATTGCTGCTCGACGTCGTGCGCGGCAACCCCACCTTGTTCATGCGCCGCGACGAAGTGGAAGCCGCATGGCGCTGGGCCGATCCCATCCTCACCGCGTGGGCGGAGAGCGGCGAGTCGCCGCGCCCGTATACCTCGGGTACGTGGGGGCCGAGTGCTGCCGTGGCGCTGATCGAGCGCGATGGCCGCACCTGGAACGAGGACGGTGAGTAAGCCTGCGTTGGGTTTGCTCAACAACGATGCACGGGCGTTTCACCCGTGCATCGCAAGCCGGTCTTTAAACTCCAAGACCGCCATGTTTCTCCGCCACGCGTGTGTTCCCGCGCAGCTTCTGCACTTTGCCGACCATGTCTGACACTCTCGACGTCACCACGCATAGCTTCACCGACTGCGACGCACTTGCCGTTGCCCTGGCCGAACGCATCGCAGATCGCCTGCGTGAAGGCATTGCCCAGCGTGGCAGTGCATTGCTTGCGGTATCTGGCGGCAGCACGCCGCGGCACTTCTTCGAGAAACTATCGCGCCAGTCGCTGGATTGGGCGAAGGTGCAGGTCACCCTGGTCGATGAGCGCTGGGTGCCGGAGAGTAACGAGCGCTCCAACGCGGCCTTGGTGAAGTCGTTGCTTCTGCAGCATGCGGCGACAGCGGCGAAGTTCGTACCGCTCTATACCGATGCGCCGACACCGGAAGCTGGCCTGGCCACGGTGCGTGCGCGCATGGCCTCGCTGGATCTGCCCTTCGACGCGGTGATCCTCGGCATGGGTAATGACGGTCACACGGCTTCGTTCTTCCCCCAAGGCGATCGCCTGCCCGAGGCGCTGGATCTCAACAACACCGCACGTGTGCTGCCGATGCGCGCGCCGGGCGCTGGCGAGCCGCGTATCACCTTTACGTTGTCTGCCCTGCTTGATACGCGCGCGCTGGTTTTGCATATCGAAGGCGACGCCAAGCAACAGTTGCTGGCGGATGCGCGTCTTGGCCTTGGCGACGCCGCGAATTTCCCCGTGCGCTCAGTGCTGACCCAGCAACGCGTGCCGGTAGCCGTCTACTGGTGCCCCTGAGGCGTCAACGGCCTGACTCGATGCCTGGGCGCGCGTAGCGCGCCCGATGATCTTCCCGGAGTTCGAACATGAGTGTGCTGCACCCCGTCCTTGCCGAAGTCACCGAACGCCTGCGCGAGCGCAGCCGCGAATCGCGCGCCCAGTATCTGCGCCGCATCGAGGCCGCTCAGGGCAACGGCCCCCATCGCGAACGCCTGTCCTGCGGCAACCTCGCCCACGGTTTCGCCGCCTGTGGCCCGACCGACAAGGAACGTCTCCGCGAAGGCCACACGCCCAATCTCGCCATCATCAATGCCTACAACGACATGCTCTCGGCACACCAGCCGTACGAGCGCTATCCGGAGTTGATCCGCAACGTTGCACGCGACGCCGGCATCACCGCGCAGATGGCGGGCGGCGTGCCAGCGATGTGTGATGGCATCACGCAGGGCCGAGCCGGCATGGAGATGTCGCTGTTCTCGCGCGACCTCATCGCCATGGCCACCGCTGTATCGCTCTCGCACGATATGTTCGACGGTGCGATGTACCTCGGCATCTGCGACAAGATCGTGCCGGGCTTGTTGATCGGCGCGCTGAGTTTTGGCCATCTGCCCGGCATCTTTGTGCCCAGTGGCCCGATGCCCAGCGGCATCAGCAACGAACAGAAATCCAAGGTGCGCCAAGCCTACGCCGAGGGCAAAGCAAGCAAAGCCGAGCTGCTGGAAGCGGAAGCCGCGTCGTATCACGCCGCGGGCACCTGCACCTTCTATGGCACCGCCAACTCCAATCAGATGCTGATGGAGATCATGGGCCTGCACTTGCCAGGCTCCAGCTTCGTCGCGCCGGAGACACCTCTGCGCGACGCGCTGACGCGCGAAGCCGTGCTGCGTGTGGCGGAGTTGAGTGCACCGGGTTCGTCGTATTTGCCGATCGGGCACATCATTGACGAGAACGCCATCATCAACGGCGTGATTGGTCTGCATGCCACGGGTGGCTCGACCAATCATCTGCTGCATCTGGTTGCCATTGCGCGTGCAGCAGGCATCGAATTGCGCTGGGATGATTTTGACGCGCTGTCCTCGGTGATTCCGCTGTTGGCGCGCGTGTATCCCAACGGCTACGCCGACGTGAATCAGTTCCACGAAGCTGGTGGTATGGCGTTCCTGATCGATCAATTGCTGAGCCAGGGCTTGCTGCACGCTAACGTGCGCACGGTGTTCGGCACCGGCCTGGACGGCTATACACAAGTACCGCATGTCGATGAACACGGCGCGTTGGCGTGGACGCCGGTATCCAAGGAAAGCGGCAATCGCGGCGTGCTGCGCGGCATGGCCGAACCCTTCCGTCCGGACGGTGGCCTGCGCATGCTGTCGGGCAACCTGGGGCGCGCGGTGATCAAGGTGTCGTCTGTGCCCGAAGATCGCCTTGTCATTGAAGCGCCTGCCATCGTGTTCCACGATCAGGATGACGTGCGCAAAGCGTTCGAGCGCGGCGAGCTCAATCGTGACTTTGTCGCCGTGGTGCGTTTCCAGGGGCCGCAGGCTATCGGCATGCCGGAGTTGCACAAGCTCACGCCGACGTTGTCGGTGCTGCAGGATCGCGGCCATCGCATCGCACTGCTGACGGATGGCCGCATGTCAGGTGCGTCCGGTCGCGTGCCGGCGGCCATCCACGTAACGCCGGAGGCCGAGGACAACGGCCCGATCTCGCGCATCCGCAACGGCGACATGGTTCGTCTGGATGCCGTGGAAGGTCGTCTGGATGTGTTGGTGGAAGCCGCCGAGTTCGCGGCGCGCGTGCCGGCAACGGCCGATCTATCCGCGCATCAGTTTGGCCTGGGGCGCGAACTGTTCGGCATGTTCCGCCGCAATGCCACGACCGCCGATCTCGGCGCCGGCGTGTTCTGAGCGCTGTTCTTCTCTTCTGACATTCACGGAACGCCATGAGCATCGAAACCAAGCAGAAACAGGTCGAATCCACCCTGCGCCTTGCGCCGGTGGTTCCCGTGGTGATCATCGAGGATGCGCGCCACGCGGTGCCGATGGCGCGCGCGTTGGTGGCCGGGGGCATTCCCGCTATCGAAGTCACGCTGCGCACGCCTGCCGCGCTCGACGCCATCAAGGCCATTGCTGAAGAAGTGGAAGGCGCGGTGGTAGGTGTCGGCACCGTGCTGAGCGCCAAGGATCTGCGTGCGGCGCACAAGGCCGGCGCGAAGTTTGCCGTGTCGCCGGGCGTGTCGCCGGGTCTGCTGGATGCTGCCGACGACAGCGAACTGCCGCTTCTGCCGGGCGCGGCCACCGCGAGCGAAGTGATGGCGCTGCTTGAGCGCGGTTATCGCTTCCTCAAGTTCTTCCCGGCGGTTCCCGCTGGCGGCCACAAGCTGCTGGGCGCCTGGGCAAGCCCGCTGCCGCAGATCACCTTCTGCCCAACCGGCGGCATCAGTTTGAGTAGCGCGCCGGAATTCCTCTCGCTGCCGAACGTGGTGTGTGTGGGTGGTTCGTGGCTCACGCCTGCGGACAAGCTGCGTAGTGGTGATTGGGCCGGCATTGAGGCGTTGGCGCGCGAAGCGGCTGCGCTGCGCCAGTAGTCTGTTCCAAGGCTGGTTTGAGCGCTCATCTTCCTCACCGTCATTCCGGCCCTTACCCCCTTCTTGGGGTGCACCGGAATGACGAGTCGATATGTTGGGACGTTGAGGATGCTCTAAGGCGAGGTCGCAATGTCCACACGCGGCCACGACTGCGCGGGTGCATCGCCACCTTCCACGTAATCCAGCCGGATGACCTTGCCCTGCGCATCGTGCACCGGCTGGAAGTAGCTCAGTTCGTCGGGCACGAAGTACAGGCGTCCCTGCGCGGTGGACTGCAGCGGCACCGCGTGTCGGCCGGTGCGTTGCGCGAGCAGTTGGCCATCCTTCACGCTGAGCGTTTCCAGCGTCTTGTCGTCGATGCGGTAGCTGCCCTGTAGCGCATCGAGTTCTTCATTTGATAGCGCGATGGCCACCGGTGTGTCGTAAGGCTCGCCTAAAGCCAGCGCGGCCAGTCGGCGTGCCATCGTACGCGCGTCTGCGTTGTCGTCGTTCGCCAGTACCACCACGGTGACCTGTGCCGAGGGCACATAAGCGACAGCGGAAGCGAAACCGTCGATCTGGCCGGTATGGCCGATCATCGGCTTGCCGCGTACTTGCCAGAGATAAAGGCCGAGGCCATAGGGATGCTTGGCTGCCACGCCCGTTGGGAGTGTCGGCGGCGTGCTCATTTGTGCGAACCATGCGGTACCGATGACCTTCCCGTCCGTCAACGCGTGCATCCAGTGAAACAGATCGTTGGCGGTGGACACGAAAGCGCCCGCAGCGGCTGGCACCGATGCATGGATGTAGGACGCGTTGCGCACGCTGTGGTCTGGCGTGTCGGTGGTGTAGCCGGCGACGCGGCCAGGAATAAGGGTGGCGTTATCGCCGTAACCGGTCTGGCGCAATCCCAGCGGTTCCAGTAACTGCTCACGGATGGCTTCATGCCATGGTTTGCCGGTGACTTTTTCGATCACCGCACCCAGCACGATATAGCCACCGTTGGAATACGACTGCTGCGTACCGGGCGTGAATGCGGGGTCACGCTCGGCGACTTGGGCGAGCAGTGCAGCGGTGTCGAACTTGCGTGCGAAGAAGCCAGGCTGTGGGTTCTTCGCGATATCGGAAATGCCGGCGGTGTGGTTGAGCAGCTGTCGCAGGTGAATACGCGAAGCGCCGGGAAAATCGGGCAGGTACCTGTCGAGCGTGTCATCGAGCGATAGCTGGTGCTCCTCCGCCAGCTTCACTATTTCGGCTGCGGTGAAGATCTTGGTGATTGAAGCAATGCGATACACCTGCCCGGTACGCAGCGGTACGCCAAGCTCGATCTCGGCGCTGCCACGTGCCGCATGAAAAATCACGCGGTCGCCACGGGCGATCAGTAGTTCCAAGCCAGGCCCGTCGGGACGCGTTGTCTGCTCGAGTATCGCCTGTGCCTGCGTGGCGACGGCAGCGTCCGGCGGCGATTCGGTGGCCAATGTCAGTCCAGAGAGCGCCACGGCGATAGCCATGAACCAGCGTGCCACCTGCCGCGATACTCGTCGTACGGTCGCGATCACGATGATCCTGGATGCCATGGGGTGCTCCTCCGTCCGCGTGTTCGTCTACCGGGGCACTCTAGATACTCCGGTGTCCCTCTGCCATCGGGTGTAGATCATGACGGCCTTGGTGGTATTGGCGACCTGGCCCGGTGCATGCCACAGTGAAAGGACATCGCCAGGGGCGAACAGGGGCTAACGATGAGAATGGATATTGCCGCGCGCGTAGCGCTCGCGGGTGCCGTGCTGTTGTGTTCTCCATGGGGCTCGTTGCACGCGGCGGATGCGCCCGACGAAGCCGGCTGTCCGCAGCGCCCACTGGCCATGGATGTGGATCACCTGCGCCAGGACAAGGATGTGCAAGCGGTGTCGGTGAATGCATCGCGGACGAGCGCCACCGTGCTCTTTGTCGATGGCGATGTGCTGCGTGTCGGAACCATCGGCTGCGTAAGGCCGACGCTTTCCGCGCGTCTGTGGGTAGCGAACGACGAAGGCATGACCGACGACGCCTGGTTGGGCCGGGCACGGTCGATAGCAGCGCGAGTGCTCGAGCCAGGTCGCGCCGCGCAATTGACCGCATCGCTTGCCAGCGGACAACCCGTGACCCATGTGGATGGCGGCCTCAAGGTGCAGCGGTCGCTCGCCGATGGCGCGGGGTACTCGCTGACCGTGGTGCGGACGCCGTACGACGGGCTGGGCACGTCGATGTCACTGGTTGTCCACAATCTTTGACAGTGAAGCCGCTCCCGGTGCGAGACCGGGAACGGCGGACAGGATCTTTACGACGAGGTTCGCGGCGTGGACTGCACGCAGTGCGCCACCTGTTGGAAGTACCAGGTGTCGTCTTCGTCGAAGTTCGAGTAGTACGTGGCCACCGCGTGGTCGCTCACCGGCTTGATATCCACCAACGCCACGGCGGGGCCGTTTTCGGTCTGGTGGATCTCGATGGTCGTTCCCGTGTAGAGCACATAGGACTCCAGGTGTACGGGTTTGCTGCCCCATGCGTCAGACACGCACGACGCGATGTCGGCGGCGCTGCCTTCGCCGGCATACGAGGCGGTGGGCTTGGAGTTGCGCAGGCTGCCCGCGCTGGAGCAACCGGCAAGCAGCGTTACAGCGAAAGCGAGGACCACATATCGTTTCATCGAAGATCTTCCATCGGTCGGATTGGGACGGTGGAGCACTGCATCATGCCGGGTCGGAACCGGGCCTGCCGGCCCATGGTACGTGCGTGTCATGCCTGTGCACATCCATGATGCAAACGCCCAGCTCGTGGCTTGCGCTGACGCGGCCATAACGACGCGGGGTGTTCAATGCGCGCACCTGACGGAGGGATACCCATGAATAAACGCATCGGCAGCATCAGTACGGCCTGCGTGGCCATCGCCCTGAGCCTGGCCTGCACCACAGGCGGAGCCCAGGATCTAGGCAAGCTCGGCAGCATGATTCCCGGCGGCGGCTCCATGACGTCCGGCAGCATGGGCAACGTCGCCGGCCTGCTGGAGTACTGCGTGAAAAACAACTACCTCGGCGGCAACTCGGGGGCTTCAGGCATCCAGAGTCAGCTGATGGGCAAGCTGGGCGGTGGCGGTTCCAATTCGTCCAGCAACAGCACGGGATCGAGCACGAGCGACATGCTTGGCCAGCTCACCGGCAGCAAGAAAAAATCGTCCGACAGCAGCTCGGGCAGCGCCACCAGCGATCCGGGCTACCTCAATGGCGCCAAGGGCATCCTGCAGGGCGGCAACGGGCAGACCACGGACCTGTCGAGCCTCGGCGGCGGCAATAGCGACCTCAAGTCGCAGCTCACCACCAAGGTGTGCGACACCGTGCTTAAGCAGGGCAAATCGTTCCTGAAGTAAGCCGGATCATGGCAGGAGCGCACGTCATGCGCTCCTGCCTGCGGCGACCTTACCGGCCGCCGCGCAGTCGTCGCTCGTCCCGCGCCACGTAGATACCCGCTCCCAGCACCATCAGCGCGAGCAGATACCAGGTGATCAGGTAGCTCAGGTGGTTGTTGGGGAACGAGATCACGGTCAGGCCACCCTGCGGCCACGTCGGCTTGCGGGCGTCCAGCGTGCCGGGCGCTGCATCCTGGTCCACGAAATACGGCGCCACCTGCGTGAGCCCACGTGCCGTGGCTATAGCTGTCACGTCGCGCGTGTACCAATTGTTGCGCGACGGGTCGTTGTGGCGGAATGGCCGCGGCGACTCGCTCATGCGTAGCAGACCCGTTACCGCCGTATCCCCCGTCGGCCCAGGCGCGCAGCTGCCCTTGATGCCGCACCAATCCGTGGGCACAAAGCCACGGTTGACCAGCACGATGGAGCCATCCGCCTCCTCCAGCGGCGTGAGCAACCAGTAGCCGGTGCCAAAATCCGTCGCCGTCCACACCAGCGTCTGGCGGTCGTGCAGGAAGCGGCCATGCAGCTCGACGTGGCGATACTCGGCGGACTGCGCGTTGACGCCGGGCCACTCGGTCGGACCAGGCGCGGCCACCGGTGGCGCATGCACACGTGCATCCACGCGCGCGATCAGGTCGCGCTTCCAGCCCAGTCGATAGACCTGCCACGTACCCAGCGCCACGAAACCGGCAAACAGCACCAATCCAAACAATGCCAGCAGGGCCAGCGCCACGGGGCCGCGCGGCTGGCGGCCCGGTTCTTCAACAACACTCATCGGGGAACCACGTATCGAAAGAAGGGGTATGGATCGTCAGGGCAGATTCGACGGATCCATCATCGACGGCATCATGTTGCTGTTGAGGTGATACATGATCCAGATCGACCCGCTCAGCGTGATGACCACCAGCACGATGGTAAACACCAGCGCGAGCATGTTCCAGCCGCCCTCCGATTTCGCGTTCATATGCAGGAAGTAGATCATGTGCACCACGATCTGCACGGCGGCCAGCGTAAGGATGATCACCGCCGCCGTGCTGGACTTGGCAATAACGTGATCCATCACCAGCCAGAACGGGATGACGGTGAGCACCACCGCCAGCACGAAGCCCGTCATGTAGCCGCCGAAGGTGGCGTGGATGCCGAAGTCCTCCTCGTCGTGTCCGTGGTCGCCGCCATGGGCGTGGAGTTCGTCATGCGCACTCATGGCAGCACCCCCATCAGATAGACGAAGCTGAAGACGCCCACCCACACTACGTCCAGAAAGTGCCAGAACATCGACAGGCACAGGATGCGACGCTTGTTGGCCGTGATCAGGCCCTTCTTCAGCACCTGCGTGATCAGCACCATCAGCCAGATCAGGCCGCAGGTAACGTGCAGGCCGTGCGTGCCAACCAGGGTGAAGAACGAGGAAAGGAACGCGCTGCGCTGTGGCCCTGCGCCGATCGAGATGAGATGCGCAAACTCACGCAGCTCCAGCGTGATGAACCCCGCGCCGAGCAGGCCGGTGACCACCAGCCACACCAGCATCGGATTGCGCTGGTTGCGTTGCATCGCCAGCACAGCGAAACCATAAGTGATGGAGGACAACAGCAGCAGCGTGGTGTTCACCGCCACGGCTGGCAGCTCCAGTACCTCCTGCGCTGTGGGTCCACCCGCGTACTCGCGGCCCAGCACGCCATAGGCGGCAAACAGGCAGGCGAAGACCAGGCAGTCGCTCATCAGATACACCCAGAACCCCAGCAACGTACCGTTGACCGGGTGATGCTCTTTGGTGTCGTAGAAGGCCAGCGGTTGCTTGGGCCCGCTGCCGGGCAGAGTGGTGGTTATCTCAGACATGGCTGGCCAGCAGCTCCGTTCGGGATGCCTCGGTACGGGTCACTTCATCCGACGACAGATAATAGTCGCGGTGATAGTTGAAGGTGTGGCCAATGGCGACCGCCAGCAGCGCGATGAAGGACACCGCAGCCAGCAGCCACATGTACCAGATCATGGCGAAGCCAAAGACAAAACTCAGGCCCGCCATGATCATGCCGGCACCGGTGTTGAGCGGCATATGGATCGGCACGAACCCGCTCAGCGGTCGCTGATAGTGATGCTTCTTCATCATCCACCACGCATCGTGGTCGTGGACCAGCGGCGTGAAGGCGAAGTTGTACTTCGGCGGTGGCGAGGAGGTGGACCATTCCAGCGTGCGGCCACCCCAGGGATCGCCCGTAGTGTCGCGCAGCCTTTCGCGGTTCTTGAAGCTCACGATGAACTGGATGATGTTGCAGCCAATGCCCAGCGCGATCAGGAACGCGCCGAACGCAGCGATCTCGAACCAGATCTGCAGCGACGGATCATCGAAATGGCTCAGGCGGCGCGTGATACCCATCAGGCCAAGCACGTACAGCGGCATGAAGGCGAAGTAGAACCCCACCACCCAAAGCCAGAACGAGCACTTGCCCCAGAACGGATCGAGGCGGAAGCCGAACGCCTTGGGGAACCAGTACGTGATGCCCGCGAACAAGCCGAACAGCACGCCGCCGATGATCACGTTATGGAAGTGCGCGATCAGGAACAGGCTGTTGTGCAGAGAGAAGTCCGCGGGCGGCACGGCGAGCAGCACACCGGTCATGCCGCCGATCACAAAGGTCACCATAAAGGCGACGGTCCACATCATCGGCAGCTCAAACTCCACGCGGCCGCGATACATGGTGAACAGCCAGTTGAAGATCTTCGCGCCCGTGGGGATCGAGATGATCATCGTGGTGATGCCAAAAAACGAGTTGACGCTGGCGCCCGAGCCCATGGTGAAGAAGTGGTGCAGCCACACCAGATACGACAGCACCGTAATCACCACCGTGGCGTACACCATCGATGCGTAGCCGAACAGCGGCTTGCGGCTGAAGGTGGCGGTGACTTCCGAGAAAATGCCGAACGCCGGCAGGATCAGGATGTAAACCTCCGGATGGCCCCAGATCCAGATCAGGTTTACGTACATCATGGCGTTGCCGCCAAGCTCAGTGGTGAAGAAGTTGGTGCCGGCGTAGCGATCCAGCGCCAACAGCGCGAGCACGGCGGTGAGTACCGGGAAGGCCGCCACAATCAGCACATTGGTGCACAGCGCCGTCCAGGTGAACACCGGCATCTTCATCATGGTCATGCCGGGTGCGCGCATCTTGACGATGGTCACCAGCAGATTGATGCCGGATAACAGCGTTCCTACACCCGCTATCTGTAGCGCCCATATGTAGTAATCGACGCCTGCGTCAGGACTCGACGCGATGTCCGACAGCGGTGGATAGGCCAGCCAGCCGGTGCGCGCAAATTCACCGATAAAGAGCGAGCACATCACCAGCATCGCGCCGGCTACCGTCATCCAGAAACTGAAGTTGTTGAGAAAGGGAAAGGCGACGTCGCGTGCGCCGATCTGCAGCGGCATCACAAAATTCATCAGGCCCGTCACCATCGGCATGGCGACGAAGAAGATCATGATCACGCCATGTGCGGTAAAGATCTGGTCGTAATGCTCAGGTGGCAGATAGCCATGTGAATCACCGAAGGAGATGGCTTGCTGGGCGCGCATCATGATCGCGTCCGAGAAGCCGCGCAGCAGCATCACGAAGCCCAGGATCATGTACATGATGCCGATCTTCTTGTGGTCGATGCTGGTGAACCACTCGTGCCACAGATAGCCCCACAACTTGTAATAGGTGATCGCGCCGAGCAGCGCTATCGCGCCGATGGCGACCACCACGAACGTCCCCAACACGATGGGAACGTGCAACGGCAGCGAATCCAGCGTGAGTCGACCGAAGATCAGCTTGGCTAGGTCGGTTTGGGCAAGCATCGTGGACACCACCGGGGGAAAGGATCAGTCGGAGTGAGGATGATTCGCCATGGCGGCCATGCCGCTGGTCGGGGCGGGTTGCAGCATGACGCCCGAATCGCTCGTCTCGTGCGGACTCAAGTCCATGCGGGTCATGCACGAAGGGCTTTCCGGATCGACACACTTGGTGAGGATGGCCCGATAAAGACCGGGCTCCACCGTCGCGTAGTACGTCACCGGATCGTTTTCGCTGGGCTGGGCGAGCTTCACGTATGCATCACGGCTGAGGTCGCCTCCGTTCGCCTTAGCCTTCTCCACCCACTGGGCAAAGCCTTCCTCAGTGACGCCGTGGAAGATGAAGTGCATACCCGAGAAGCCTTGACCGCTGTAGTTGGCGGAGAAGCCCTGGAACTCACCGGGCGCGTTGATCACGGCCTGCAGCTGGGTCTCCATGCCGGGCATGGCGTAGATCTGCCCGGCCAGCGCAGGGATAAAGAACGAGTTCATCACCGTGGACGCCGTGATCTTGAACTGGATCGGCCGGTCTACCGGCGCGGCCAGCTCGTTCACGGTGGCAATGCCTTGCTCCGGGTATATGAACAGCCATTTCCAGTCGAGCGCGACCACATTGACCTGCAATGGCCGCACATCGGCGGGTACCGGACGGTTGGCGGCGACACGTTCAAGCGGGCGATAGGGATCGAGCTTGTGCGTGCTGACCCAGGTGATCGCACCCAGCGCAATGATGATCAGCAGCGGCGCGGCCCAGATCAGCAGTTCGAGGATGGTGGAGTGATCCCAGTCGGGATCGTAAGTGGCCTTCTTGTTGGACGCGCGGAAATGCCAGGCGAACAGCAGCGTGAGCACGATCACCGGGACGATGATCAGCAGCATCAACACCGTCGAGGTGATGATCAGGTTGCGCTGTTGCACCGCGAGGTCGCCGGATGGCGACATCAATACGGATTGGCAACCCGCAAGCAGGATGGCGACAGATACAAGCAGTCCACGGAAAGCCTTCATAGACATACCGACGGCGCGACCAGTGTGGGAAACGGTACGCCCTTCGGCGCGAAACAGGAACAGGCAATATTCCAAGTGACGCGAGAGGCGTGGTGGTGCCATAGTGTGGCCACGTCATCCTCCCTCTTCCCGAGTAATGACTATGTCAAGCACGTTCCCTGAGCACGGCGCTGGCCATACGGTCGAAGAGATTGAACGCATCCAGGCCCATGCGAAGGTGGCGCCGGGCGAGATCGCCATCGGTGTCATCATCGGGCGCACCTCCGAGCACTTTGACTTCTTCGTGTTCGGCATTTCTTGCGTGCTGGTCTTTCCCTCGCTGCTGTTTCCGTTCGCCAGTCCGCTGGACGGGATGCTTTACGCTTTCACGATCTTTTCACTGGCCTTCATCGCACGCCCGTTCGGCACCGCGTTGTTCATGAGCTTCCAGCGTCGCTGGAGTCGTGGCATCAAGCTGACCATCGCCCTGTTCATGCTTGGCAGCGCTACGGCCGGCATGGCCTTTTTGCCCGGCTATAAGGTGATTGGCGAGTGGGCGATTGGCTTGCTCGTGTTGTTCCGCATTCTGCAAGGCGTTGCGTTGGGCGGCTCGTGGGACGGCCTGCCCTCCTTGCTGGCGCTCAACACGCCGCCGCAGCGGCGCGGCTGGTACGCCATGCTCGGCCAGCTCAGCGCGCCTATTGGTTTCATGGTGGCTGGCGCTCTGTTCCTGTTCCTGCACTCCAACCTCAGTGACGAAGACTTCATCGACTGGGGCTGGCGTTATCCATTCTTTGTGGCGTTTGCCATCAATGTGGTGGCGCTGTTCGCCCGTCTGCGTCTGGTGGTGACGGAGGAGTACACCGTCGCCATGGAAGAACGCGAGCTGGAACCCATCGGCATCATCGAACTGCTGCGCACGCAGGGCTACAACATCTTCATCGGTGCGTTCGCCGCACTGGCCAGCTATGCGCTGTTCCATCTGGTGACGATCTTCCCACTCTCGTGGATCGTGCTGAGCTCCTCGCAATCCGTGAATGCTGTGCTGGTGGCGGAGATCATCGGCGCCTGCGCCTGCATCCTCGGCATGATCATTTCCGGGTTATTGGCCGACCGCATCGGCCGACGTACGACGCTGGGCTTGATGGCGGCGCTGATTGCCATCTTCGCGATCATCACGCCCTGGCTACTTGGTGGCGGCAAGCTGGGCCAGGATGCCTTCATCATTCTTGGTTTCGGCGGGCTTGGCCTGTCCTACGGTCAGGCGGCCGGCAGCGTCACCTCCAATTTCGATATGCGTCTGCGCTATGCGGGCGCCGCACTCACTACGGATTTCGCATGGCTGATTGGCGCGGCTTTTGCGCCACTCGTGGCGTTGGGTTTGTCCGTGCGATTCGGGCTGGTTGCCGTGAGTGCTTATCTGTTGTCGGGCGTGATCTGCACCTTGCTGGCGCTGCGCGTCAATCGAGCGCTCGCGGCCAGGGAGTGATGTCGGGGCAATTACTGGTAGGTCATCGTGAACGTCATGGATGTGTTGGCCGTTCCGGGGTTGATGGTGGCACTTGTCTGGTAATAGCGCGCCTGCAGCGGGATAGTGAAGTCACCGCCCGCCGTGGTGTTGTAGCTCGCAAATGTCCGCTGCGTTCCCAGTGGCAGCGGGTTGCCCTGACTGTCGAGCAACTGCAGGCCGATACCCGTGGCCATCGAGTTGCGATCCAACGTCACCACCGAGTTGGTGGTATTGGCCAACGGAAGCGCCGAGTCGATCTGATACCGGATGCCCTTCATGCCCGCCGGGCAACCGTTAAGGCCGATCGTGAAATTCACGGCAGGCGTGGTTGATCCAATGCCTGCAAATTGCCCCGTGCTATAGCGCCCCATGGATACGGTTACATCCTTGGTGGTGCATTGCTGCGGAACAATGGTGACGTTGCCGATGACGTAAGTGGCTTGCAATGAGGGGAGAAGATTGATTTCAAGGGGCGCAGCCATAGCCACGATACCGCCGATCACTCCACCCGTCGTTATTGGACCGGTCTTGATCAGAGCAACGCCTATCTGAGCACCGACCGTGTTGTTAGGGTGTGCGTTAGAAGAATAGCAATACGGTCCGAACCATTGAGCTGTGAGCGTCGATGGTCCCCACCATATACCGCTTTGGGGACAGCCAGGCCAGTTGTAAATTATCTTGCTGGCCGCGGCTAGACCCACACCGGCTACGTTGGTGTTCCAAATGGTGTATTGCACACCGTCGGTGCCCGTATACGTCTGGCCCGAGTTGGCCGTGAAGGCGGGACCAATCATCGCCTGGGCTCCAAAGGGTTCCATGGCTGCAAGTGTGCAGCTCCATATGGCCGTGTTTTCTTGAGAGCTGATCAAGCCGGTCAGCGGCGTGCCGACTGGCAGGTCACGCGGTACCGTGATGGATTGCGGCATGCTCAATGTGAAGATCAGGCTACCCGTGGCGGTACAGGTCGCGAAAGCATCTTTCGCACTGACGAGAAGCAGAAGCATCACAAGGAACTTAAGCAGAGGGTGGCCAATCTGTGAGAAGGAAGTGCTGCGGATCTGCATAGTCAAGGGGTTCTTTCAAAAAGCGTTTCGCAACGCGCTCGCCCAGCGTTTGCCTGCAGGCAAACCCGATAGGGCGCCGTGCTTGCGCCGGTGTGTAAGTGATGTCGCGCAACGATCAAGCGTTGACCGCGCGAGGAGGAAACAGGGTTACTGATAGGTCATCGTGAACGTCATTGACGTATTGGCGGTTCCCGCCTTCACGGTGCCCAATGTCTGGTAATAGCGGGCTCGCAAGGGGATCGCATACGAGCCGCCCGTCGACGCGTTGTACTCGGAGAAACTCTTCGGCGTGTTCAATGGGAAAACGGCGCCGGCGCCATCCAACAATTGCACGCCGACACCGGCGGCGCTCGAACTACTGTCCAACGCCACCACCGAATGAGCACTGCTCAAGACGGTCGTTGCCGGGTCAATCTCGTACTGGATGCCCTTCATGCCTGCCGGACAGTTGTTGAGGTTGATGTTGAAGCTGACGGTTGCCGTACTTGCACCGACGCTCCCCATTTCACTTGCGGAATGGTTGCCCAGCGGTACGGTGATACTTGGCGTGGTGCAGGCCAGCGGAACGATGTTCACCGATGTCATGTTGAAGCTGTTGATGGTGTCGGGAAGAATGCTCGTGCTCACGAACATTCCGCTTTGAAGAATCATGTTGCCGGGGATCTGCCCCCCCGTGGCAACAACACCCGTTTTAACTAGCGCCGCCGCTACCTGCTCGCCGGCCCGCTGGGGCGCACCTGCGTTGCTCCACCAATTGCCATACCAAGTGGGCGTTACATTGGTCCAGCTCGACCAGGTGGCGCCGTCGTTTCCCAAATCTCTGTGCGCGTAGGCGATCCCGACACCAGCAACATTGGTGTTGTAAACGGTGACGGTTGTGCCGGCATAAATCGTAGTGACACCCGAACTCAGGGTGTAGGTTGGCCCTTGTGTCACGGAGCCCCACGAGGAGCCCATCAGGCTACACGTCCAGTCAACCGTACCGCTACCAGCCAACACCCACGTCGTCAGCATGGTGCCGACGGACGCGTCGCGCGACACCGATACCGAGGCCGGGAAAGCGATAGTGAAAACCTGCTTGCCACCGCTGCAACCGGGAGCGGCGAATACGCCCATCGAGCAGGCGATCATAAAGATGGCCGCCAATACTCTGAGTAACAGGCGGCGCCGGTGCGAAGAGATCGGGTAGATGACATACATACTATGCGGTCCAAATACTCAGTGACGTGCCATTCGCCGTGAGGAATTCATCGGCAAGAAGCATCTAAGCGTGTCGCGAACGTGTTCTTGCTTCGGTTATCGCTTGGCGGCAACCGGTAGGACACCCGGCACTGCTGCTCATTGGCATCGCCCCAGCGCACGGTCAATTGCCCGCTGTCATCCTTGACTCGAACCATCAAGCGACTGCTCTGCGCGACGGAGCCAACTTCCTTGCCCGTCGCGTCGATTACTTGAGCGCCGAAGGGAAGCGGCTCGCCGTGGGGGTCCAGGGCATGGATCAACACGACGCGCCCGCTGGTGGTGTTGACCGGCAACGGCACCACCGCGCCGGCGCGCGGTGCGGTTTGCAAACGTGTTGTTTGCAGTTCAACGTCTGCCGACATCCCCAACGGGTCGAGTGTGACGTCATTCATCCTGTACGGGATAAGCCCGGTGGCAACCGCATAGCCACTGTCATTGACTCTGGCCTGCCCAGAACTGGATATGCGCGCACCTGCGGCGTTTGGTGCCTCCACTATCCCGATGGCGCTGTTGAGATCGAGCTGCGGGGTCAGGGTCATGCCCCCGTGGTGCACCACCATGCCGCCCGCCGCGCTTATCGATGTTTGCTGGAAACGACTAGCCCACGAGTACCCGGCGTTGAAGCTTCCATAAGCCGACTGCCATCCCATGCTCCCGCTGGCCGTCGTCGAGCTACCGCCCGTATCGGCATAGCTCGCATTGGCGTTGTAGTCATACTGGTTGTCGGCACCGAAGTTCCCGTTGATGCCGATGCGATCACTATGGCCCGTCGTGTCGTCATGCATGGCGGAGGCGGTGAGCATGGAGCTATGCCCGAATGCTTTGCCCAAGGGGATGGAAAGGTTCAAACCGAACTGGTTGTCGTAACGACGCCCCGCGAACAGGTTGGAGGAGCTGTAAGTACGGCTAGCCGTGATGCCGAAACTTATGCCACGAAAGCCATTGTTATAGCCGAGTTGGTACGTGGTGGCGTTCGGCTGGGTGTTCCAATACGTGTTATACGAACCCGTGAAATACAGCGAGCCGTATCTCGCCCCCAGGTTCTGGTTAAGCACGACCTGCAAACGCTGTTTGGCATGTATCCACGCCGAGACATCAGGTGTGCCTCCGGTATGGTCCGTGGACATGTCGCGCGCGGCGACGGCATCCGACAGCGAAAGAAAGCCGCGGTTTGAATAGCGGAACGTCGCCAAGGCGAACGTCGTATTGGTCGAGGGAATAGCCTTGGAGTACGACAGCCGCACGCTGTCGCCCCACTGTGGGGCGGAGCCGGGCAGGTTGGCGTGCGAGTGGGTGATGTCCAGCGACACCGCGCCGATCGGCGAGTTGACGGCAACGCCTCCCAGCAGCGCTTTATAGAGATCACCCGTGGTGACTTGAGCACCGGCATAGGCGGTAAGCCAGTTGTTCAAGCCGCGCTGGTAGGTGCCCTCGAAGAAATAAGGCTGGCTGCTTGCCAGCAATGTCTCGTGCACCTGGCCGCTGGTGAGCGCCCATCGGTCGACGCCCGGGCGCAGCAGCATGGGAACGGCCGAGTACGGAACAGAGAATGCGTGAGCGCTGCCATCGGCTTCATGGATGGTGACCGTCAGGTCGCCACCGTAGCCCGTGGCATACAGGTCGGAGATAACGAACGGCCCAGGTGCAACCGTGGTCTCGTACAGCACATTGCCACCCTGGCGTACCTCCACGCGCGCCTGCGTATTGGCAACCCCGCGGACGACTGGCGCATAGCCGGTTTGCGAGTCGGGCAGCATGCGGTCGTCGGTATATACGCTGATACCGCGGTATGGCGTGGTGTCGAACAGAATGCCCTGCGTGTAGCCATCACCCGCCGTGAACTGCGCCTTCCATGCCGTAATGTCATGGTTGGCCGTGGTGCCAATGTTGTGCCATTGCGTGGTGCCGGTGTGCTGGTCCCACATAGCCGTTTCCTGGCTACGAATACGCCAGCCGCCCACGTTCAGGCCAAGATCGAGCCCAAGGAACGCGTTAACGTCAGTGCTTTCACGCGAGCCGCCACCGGGGGGCTGATAGGTGCCGTTTCGCACAGCTTGATAGCTGCCATTGGGGCTAAGCGCATAGTTTCCGCTGGTACTCGGTACGTAAGTACCATTGGGTGCCAGCGCGTAATACGTACCGTTCTGCACCGGCACATATGTGCCGTCCAGACCCATGGCCTGTCCGTACGACGCATGTGCAACATCATGGGTCTGCTGCAAGGCGTAAGCATTGAATGAGTACCCGAGCAGGAAGGCCGTTTCGCCCTGCTCCCACAAATTCGAACTCACATAGCCTCGCGCTGCGTGCGTCAGCGAGGCCTGCGGAATGGAAACATCCAGCCTCAACGCGCTCAGATCCATGCGAGCGCTCGCTTCATCGCTCACCTGCTGGATGTCGATGCAAGTGTTCTGCGGGGTAACAATAGTCGGATCCAGCTTGGCGATATCCACCCCCATCTGCTGAAGCAGTGCAGACGTGAAGCAGGGGCGTGCCTGGGCACTGCCATCCTCGGCGCGAAACGTTACATCGTCGATCGCCAATCGGTTGTCGTTGACGAAAATATCGACGCGATACGTTCCGGGCAAGATGACGTTGCCCTTCTCGAAGCGGGATATATCTACGCTTTGGCGCTGAGAAGTGAACGTGTTGTTGAACTCCACCGGACCCGAGCCAGGGTCAACGGATGGCGCAGCCGTGCTGGCGGCCGTTGCCGCCAACGAGCAAGCGGGTGCTATGCCCAGCGTTGTTGCGATCAGCCAAGGCAGACGCTTGCGTGGCGGACCGTGCGCAGAGGAACGACTTGAAGATGTTGGACCACGACCTTTGAACATACTGCTTCCCATGTCACTAGGACATCGTTGTGCGGACCTCCTGAGGGTTCCGTTTCTGGCGGCAGGCCACATGCGTCCCTGCGCCCGACGCAAAACGTGCGGGCTCTGTGGCCATTGGCCTTAGCCTTTGGGTGTGGCATTCGCCATGTCACCGCTGGTGCGGGACCCGGTGATTGCCGAGCGTTAGACGTTCTTCAAAGCGTGAAGCTCGCTTCGTGCGGGTCAAAGCCGCCGAAGTCATTGACCGTGGTCAGTTCCAGCGTGTTGTTCGAATCAGCGGGGCTGCCAACCATCGCGAAGATCTCTTTGCCTTTGGCGGGACACATACCGCCTTTCGCCACCAGGTCATCAGGCTTGGCGTTCTTGAAGGAGACATCGCTGAAGGACACGTTGTAAGCGCTATCATTGGTGCACTCCATGGCGTATCCAGAGTCTCGCTTCAGGAGACGCCAATGAAGTTGGCCGACAGCGCCATCCGGCGAACCGGGAAGGCCTTCTGGGCGAAAGAAGATCTTCAATCGCGAACGGACGGCCATCTGCAAGTAATTCATATCGCCATCGGCATGACCCGTCGGCTTGGGTGGAATCTCCAGGACGTTCAGATAGAACACGCTCTCCCGGTCCGCCGGCACTGTGGCGCCGGTAAACACAATGCGCAGTGTTTGACCCTTGCCTGGATCCACGCGTGCCATGGGTGGCGTGATGATGAAAGGCGCATTGCTTTTCTCGGGTTCCTCCTTTGCGTCACCGTCATCCACCCACGCCTGGACGAGGCGCGCCTCCTTGTCGTTGTTGACCATACTCAGCGCCACCTCGCGATGTCCGGCCGGATAGACCACGCGCGTGCCATTGATGACGATGCCTGCGTGGGCTGTTCCAAGACCTACAACGGCCGAGGTCAGCGCGAACATGGAGCGGTAGATGATCATGTGACTTCGTTTCATTGCGTCTTCGTCGAACGATGGTGTGGCCCAAAGGCCAGCCTTGTCAGCGGGATTACCGCAGGGCCGATCAGTTGTACTGCATGGAATAGGTGAGGCTCGTAATCACCGAGCCGGCGCTTACCGCGCCACCAGTCGGCGGGTTGAAGTACTGTGCGAGGTAATTGAGCGTCGCCGTATTGCCTGCAATGGTCGCAGCAGGCTGATTGTTTGCGGATATCGAAGTGGCCAAGTTGGTCACTGGGCTGTTGACGGCAAGATTGATGGCTTGCCCGTTGGCCGGATTGACCATGCGTACCTCTACACCTGTCGCAGTGCCGTTATTCTTCAGTGCACCGGTAACGGTATCGAGTGTCGGCGTCTGCGACGCTTCTACCCAAAGCGCGGCGGTCTTTCCGTTGGCGCAGTTTGTTCCACCACCGAGTGTCAATTGGAACGTGGTGTCGCCCGCTGTACTGCCTTTCGCCTGCAGCGCGGAAGCGCTGACTTCTGGCAGCGTCACGGTGATGGTGCCGGTGCCGTTGGCAGCGCCGCTGCCGGTGATGGTGCATGTCGCGCCTACGATCTGGCCGTTGAACGTAATGGTTCCATCAGCGGCGTATGCATGCCGGGCCCCCAGCGCGGCGGCACTGGCCAATGCGGCGGATACAACGAGAGAAAGGGTCTTGTTCATGGCGATTCCTTGGCTAACTTTTCGTGTTCCTGCCACGCGCTGGAGCGGCGCGTGCAGTGGTAGGTGTGATCCAACGATGTTGGATAGCCGGCTGGTTCGATGAATCGACGGAGCCAGCCAAGCCGGCAGAAATGGAGCTCCGGTGTTGCAGTAACGATCGGGGTGTCGTTAGGGCGTCAGAACTGCCAGGTGAAACTGCCGTTGAACCCGCTATCCACGGCATGGCTTGCGATCTGGCCGTTGTAGGACAAGCTCAGCGACACGTCTTTAAGCACCTTGACTTGCATGCCGGCATCGACAACGGCTGCGTTCTTTGCCATCGGTGCACCGTTGACTACAAAGTCAGTACCGCCCTGGAAATGCTGGACGCTCGCTGGGTCGACATAACCGGACGCATGGCGCCAGCCCAGCGTGCCGAACGCCGTGAATGTGTCGCCCTGCACTACGAACTGGCTGGCAGCATGAGCACCGAGTGTGGCGTAGGTCACCCCATGGCTTGTTCCGTGCCCGGTGAGTGCCGCCGGGCCGTCATGCTCGTCAAAACCATTCTCACGGAGTTGCACATAGGCGGCCTGGGCAAACGGCTCGAGCGTGGTCGTATGGAAGTCCAAACGGTAGCCGACTTCGCCAAAAGCCTCGCTGTTATAGGCCTTGTTGCGACTTGATGTGGCGTCGGTGAAGCCGGGAAACACTTCGCTGCGGCTGACTGTCAGATTGTGTTGGGTGAAGGCAAGGCCGCCGTTCACATCCCAACGGTTCCAACGGCCGCCGGCATACAGGCCGAGATAGCCATCGTTGCTGGAGCTGTGTGAGCTGTATGCGGACTGGAAGGCCGTTTGCGTGTAACCGCCGGCCACACCGACGCGCGTATGCTCGCCCAGCCCCATATCAGCACCGACCAGGAAGCCTCCGACCGAATCGGTCAGACGCGCCGCATTGCCATCGCTGTCGAGGCGATCCCACGAACCAACAAACTTGCCCCACACGGCGATGCCGTTCGCGTGGGTCTGCACGGTGGGACCTGGCACGCTGGCCGACGCGTCGGAGTTCTCGTTTGCGGCCTGATAGAGGCGGCTGGTCACGGCATCGCGGATGAAGCGGCTGTCATCAAGGAAGGCCGCTTGCGTGCTGGCATGGATGTCCCCGGAGAGGCGATCGGCCGCGGCGAGAATCATGCGGTTGTTTGGCAGGCTGGAAACCGCGACGAACAAGGGATTGTCCGCAGGCAGGCTTTGCACGCCAGCGAGCGTTGCTACCTCGTTGTGTGTGCCACCCAGCAAATTCAGTGCCGCGGTCTGCACCACGCGCAGGTAAACGTTCTGCGCGTCGTAGCTCGGCGCCAGCGCCAGCACTGCGCTCAAGGTCGGTGTCGCCACCGTGGAATAGGTGCCGTTGAGCCCACCCTTTGCACTGAGCAACGTGTACTGCGTGCCACGGACATAAGGCTGGCTGGGACTGGCCACCGCGGCGATGACTTGCAGGTTGCTGTCCGCATCGATCTTGGCCGAGCCCAGCACGGACAACTGGCTCGATGCATGCGGATTGATCTGCGCGATATAGGTTGAGCCGCTCTGCTGGTGGTACGTTCCGTTGACGGTCAGCGTCTGGTACATGCCCAGCCCGTTTCCCGGTGCGACGGTGCCGGTGACAGCGAGGCTACCCATCTTGCCGTTGCCCGTGAGCACACCCGCATCGAGCACGCTGCCAGCGAGCGAGCCCGTCAACTGCAACGCAGCCTTTGGACCGATACCGGTGCTACCCGTAAAGGTATTGGCGCCCGACAGTGTTTCCGTACCCCCCGCAATGATGACGCCGCCGCCTGTGCCACCACCGTAACCGCCATCGGTAAGTTGGCCACTGAACGTGCCAGCAGCGTTGGTGAGCTCCAGCGTGTTGGCGCCTAGCGCCACCGTGCCTGCGCCCGAGAGCGACGTGACATAAGCGGTGGGATCCACACGCGAAATGTCGAACGTGCCATCGGCCTGCAGGCCCGACGACGTAGCGATGCTGCCGGGGACGGCAAGCCCCAGCCAGCCCCCTTTATTGATGACGGTGGCGCCGGTATACGTATTGATGTTCGTCAACTGCGCGGAGCCGCCATTGGCAATGGTGAATGCGCCCGCGCCGGAGATCACGCCGGCAATGCCTTGTGGCGCCATATCTCCGGTGATCGCGTAACCCTTGCCGGTCGAGATGGGGTCTACCGAAACAAAGAACGGCGTATAGCCCGTGCTTTCGTTCTGCAGGTCGTACATCACGCTGTTGACCATGAAGAATTGGTAGCCAACGATCGCTAAGGGGGCGTCGCCACCCATGTTTGTAGGCTGAATGCTCAGCATTTGCGCAGCATTGCCGTAGTAGGGGCTCACTGTGGTCATGGTGGTGGCCTGAGCTCCAGGCACGGCACCCGTCATGGTCAGCGACGTGTTGGCGACTATGTTGCCTTGGGCATTTCCGCTTCCCGAAGCGAGAGGCTGCGCGTTCGGATCAACAATCCCTGCAGCTGTCTGAGTTGCAAGTGCCGTGTCGCTGAATATGTTGGTCATCTCAGGCGTGCCCGAATCGAGCAACGTCGGTAGCGTCACGCCAGGGCCGCTGTGGTTGAGGACGTAGGTGAACAGCACGCCAAATTCGCCGTGCCCTGGGCCACCCTGCACCGGCGCGCCCGATCCGGGGAAGGTTTCCGACGAACCGGACCAGGGCACGATCGAAGTGAACTGCGCACGGATCGCGGGATCAAGGTTCATGATGACGTGTGCGCAACTGCCGCACGATGTCGATGGGCCGGTACGAGCACCCAACTCGCTATTGGCGGCAACGACATAGCCGCTGGTGGTCATCTGGCCAAGGACGCTCAGGTTGCCAGCGTCGAAAGGTCCGGCGCCGAAAATACCGCTCGGTTGACCGCTGTCGATTGTTGTTTGCCAGCCTTGGTCCAGAAACAACGGCTGCGCATTTTTAACTAGTGAGACTCCTTGGGGGGACAGGTCACCGGCCGCCGCTTCCGCCTGCAGCTGCGCATAGCCCGCTGGACTGTACCAACGGTAGCCAGGGCCAATGTAGTATGCGTAGAGCTCTCCTGCCTTTCCTTGAGAACCCAGGCTTTCTCCGGTTGAGTATCGCTGTGTATTAAGCGAAACAGATAAGCCTTTCTTGTTTGGAGAATAGCTATCGACCAAAGTTGTAGTGCCTTGGTCTGCTCCTGGCTTATAGAACTGAATGCTGTTGGCGGTGACTGTCAATGTATCGTTACCGTAACTGCCATCTCCATATGCCAGCTGCTTACCGGGCGTGATGGTGCTGATAAGTGACGCGGGAAGCCATGGGACGCTCTTGTAGTTTTTTCCTGCATCGATGTTCAATGCAGTAGATCCCGTGTCGAGTAGCAAGGACTCAGGCGCACCACCATTCAGGCTGATGGTGATGTACAGATTCGCAAACTGATAACTCTGATCCGGATAGGGGTTGAGCGGTTGCACCGGTGTCCACAAGGGATTGGTCGGGTGCTGATCGAGGGTGGGGAGGGGGAAAACCTGGATAGAGATCGGAATCTCATAGGGCGTGGTGCTTCCGCCCTGCCCATTGGTGTCCTGCGCGTGCGATATCGGCTGATACAAGGCCAACAGACAAGCCGCTGCCAGCGGCACCTGACGCAAATGATTGGAACGCATACGCCAACCTCCCCTCTTTCAGCACGCGCATGAGCGCGCAACGCATGTGATGCCCTGATTACAAGCGCATCGAGCAGGTGCCTAGAGGGCTTTCAGCATCGATGCCTCAATGGGGCAGTGATCGGGCGCGTCGCGCCCTTTTGACAAATCCTAGACATCCGCGTGGCGCAGAGATATCGAAGAAGTTCTAGAAATGAGTCGGAATATCGCGCGATGTGCCAGCGTGGCGCCGTAGCGTTTTCGCGTAGAGGCCGGCGGGCGAGACCACCCAGCGAGCCTGCATGTGGCGTACGTCATCGAGCGCGATTAGCCGCAACGGATGACCAAGGCTTGGGAGGATCGCTGGCGGAGATTCGTCGAGTGGTTCAGTAGTATCGATGATGCGTTGATCGCTCGGCCGCTTCATTCATGACGACGAGCCGGGAGGCTGCTTCGCTGATAAACGTGGCCACTTCCTCTGGTTGCGACAGCAGTGAGGCATGGCTTGCCCGAAGCGCGATAAGCTTCTCCGGCGCCATGCGAACCGCCATCTCCTGCTGATTCCGCGGCGAGATCATCCGATCCTCCGTCGATATCTGATACCACGAAGGCTTGAAACGCCAGGCGGGTCGCCGCATCACATCGCGAAACGTTGCGGCAAGTGGTGCTTTCTGCGTGACGCTAAGCGCATAGCCCTCGTCTTGGGGTAAATCCTGGCAAAAGCTGAGATGAAAGTCGTTTTGCTTGATCCATAGATAGCCATCGCTATCCCGCACTAGGTTGTCCGCAGCGATTGGCATGCGTTGTTGCGAGATCAACTGTGGGCTTTCACCTGCGTCGGGTGCAAACGCGGCAATGAAAACCAGCCCTTTGACCTTGTCGTTGTTACCCGCCGCGGTAATGACAGCACCACCATACGAGTGGCCGACGAGGAGTACGGGCCCAGGCCGTTGATCGATCATCTGGCGCGTTCGTTCGATGTCGTGCGCCAGTGATGTCAATGGCAGATCGACGGCGTGTATCGACCGATGGCCCCTGCGGGCGAGTTCGATAATGACCTTATGCCAGTGCGCGGGTCCACCCCAGAAGCCGTGCACCAACACAATGGCAGGGTTGTTGTCGTTCGTATCCATCTCGTAGATTCCAATGTCAGTCATGGGTTGCGACAAGCAATGAATCCGCGGGATGGCTTGCTGATGCAGGCGACCGGATGGATAAACACAAGCGCACCGCAGATCGCGAACCCTTTCTGCTCGCGATCCACGCGTTGAACAGAGCATCCCGGCAGGTAACAGTTGAAGTAGGGGAGCTCTTACCTGCCGTCCCACGTGCTCGCGGGAACACACAATCCCTTGCCTGCGGACTTGATCGAATCCGTACCGGTCTAGCGTGGCGTCACGCCAGGCAGATGCCGGTGCTTCATCTCACGCCCATGAATGTAGAGAACGGTGGCCCGAACGGGAATCCAAATAGTTCGATTTTTTTGGGCAGCGGTTGACCCGGGTGGAGCTCCCTCCTGGCCTATGCCATGCGGTGGATCCGGGATGGCCCGTGCAGCGGTCAGGCGTCCTGCTTGCCGACGGGTGATGGCTACGTTTGCGTCGAGGGAGGCTCGGGATGGGTAGACGTCAATCGCTCTTGCAGCTCGATCAACTGACTGATCTGGGTGAGCAACGTATGGCGCCTCTGATCAGCGCGTTGTTCCCACAACGGGGTCGCTGAAGCGGGCGGTGCTATGG
>NZ_JAELTQ010000389.1 GCF_016428905.1 Dyella sp. ASV24
CCCCCCCCCCCCCCCCCCCCCCCCCCCCCCCCCCCCCCCCCCCCCCCCCCCCCCCCCCCCCCCCCCCCCCCCCCCCCCCCCCCCCCCCCCCCCCCCCCCCCCCCCCCCCCCCCCCCCCCCCCCTCACCCCCCCCCCCCCCCCCCCCCCCCCCCACCATTCCAGCTTCGTCGGCAGCGTCAGATGTGTATAAGAGACAGCCCGTAAGGGCCCGCGTCGCGCCATCAAGAAGTAACGGATTCCGAACATGGCTAAGCCTGTCAAGACCAAGAAGAAGATCAAGCGCGTTGTCACGGATGCCGTGGCCCACGTGCAAGCCTCCTTCAA
>NZ_JAELTQ010000390.1 GCF_016428905.1 Dyella sp. ASV24
CACTTGCAGGCGCGTGTTCATCTCCATGAAGAAGAATTCGCCGTTCTGGCCAACGATGAATTCCACCGTGCCTGCGCCGACGTAGTTCACTGCCCATCGCCTGTCTCTTATACACATCTGACGCTGCCGACGAAGCTGGAATGGTGGGGGGGGGGGGGGGGGGGGGGGGGGTGAAGGGGGGGGGGGGGGGGGGGGGGGGGGGGGGGGGGGGGGGGGGGGGGGGGGGGGGGGGGGGGGGGGGGGGGGGGGGGGGGGGGGGGGGGGGGGGGGGGGGGGGGGGGGGGGGGGGGGGGGGGGGG
>NZ_JAELTQ010000391.1 GCF_016428905.1 Dyella sp. ASV24
GACGCGGCGTTGACCGCCGTCGATCAGCTAAGGCACGAGGTGAGCCGACTGCACGAGCAACGCGCCGAACTGCAGCAGCAGCTCGCTAGCGAAACCGAAGCCAAGCGCGATGCGCTCGGACAAGTCCCTGTCTCTTATACACATCTGACGCTGCCGACGAAGCTGGAATGGTGGTGGTGTGGGGGGGGGGGGGGGGGTTGGAGGGGGGGGGGGGGGGGGGGGGGGGGGGGGGGGGGGGGGGGGGGGGGGGGGGGGGGGGGGGGGGGGGGGGGGGGGGGGGGGGGGGGGGGGGGGGGGGGGGGGGGGGGGGGGGGGGGGGGGGGGG
>NZ_JAELTQ010000392.1 GCF_016428905.1 Dyella sp. ASV24
CCCCCCCCCCCCCCCCCCCCCCCCCCCCCCCCCCCCCCCCCCCCCCCCCCCCCCCCCCCCCCCCCCCCCCCCCCCCCCCCCCCCCCCCCCCCCCCCCCCCCCCCCCCCCCCCCCCCCCCCCCCTTACCCCCCCCCCCCCCCCCCCCCCACCACCACCATTCCAGCTTCGTCGGCAGCGTCAGATGTGTATAAGAGACAGATGATGGATAACGCGAGATGGTGCGCCAGGACGCAGTCAAGCAGCGGAAGGCCGTCCTCCGTAGGTCCTCCCGGCATGTTGAAATCCATGATCAATAGCTCGCACGGTGTGCGCCTCAGCTCGGCA
>NZ_JAELTQ010000393.1 GCF_016428905.1 Dyella sp. ASV24
CCCCCCCCCCCCCCCCCCCCCCCCCCCCCCCCCCCCCCCCCCCCCCCCCCCCCCCCCCCCCCCCCCCCCCCCCCCCCCCCCCCCCCCCCCCCCCCCCCCCCCCCCCCCCCCCCCCCCCCCCTCTCCCACCCCCCCCCCCCCCCCCCCACCCCCACCATTCCAGCTTCGTCGGCAGCGTCAGATGTGTATAAGAGACAGGTTCCTGACCGCGCACGATGCTTATGCGCTGCAGGCATTCGGCGTGCATGCGGTGGACTACGTGATGAAACCCATCGACGATGGACGTTTCGACGATGCCCTGTGTGCAGTTCGCCAGCGTGTGCTG
>NZ_JAELTQ010000394.1 GCF_016428905.1 Dyella sp. ASV24
CGGTGAGCGCCGCCAGCAGCGGCGCGCCCGCCGCCACGCCCAGCGCGTAGCCAGAGACCAGCAAGCCGGCGGAGGGGATGCTGACATGCAGGTCCGAGGCCACCTCGGGCAGCAGGCCCATGATGACTGTCTCTTATACACATCTGACGCTGCCGACGAAGCTGGAATGGTGGGGGTGTGGGGGGGGGGGGGGGGGGTGTAAGGGGGGGGGGGGGGGGGGGGGGGGGGGGGGGGGGGGGGGGGGGGGGGGGGGGGGGGGGGGGGGGGGGGGGGGGGGGGGGGGGGGGGGGGGGGGGGGGGGGGGGGGGGGGGGGGGGGGGGGGGG
>NZ_JAELTQ010000395.1 GCF_016428905.1 Dyella sp. ASV24
ATAGGCGCGCACGGATTACTCCTTGGTCGGCATGGAGACGTTGTACAGGCGCATGGTCGGTGCTTTGCGCGACATGACCAGCAACACCAGGCCGATGACAATCAACGGCAACGACTGGATCTGGCCCTGTCTCTTATACACATCTCCGAGCCCACGAGACAGGACAGGCCATCGCGTATGCCGTCTTCTGCTTGAAAAGGCGGGGGGGGGGGGGGGGGGGGGGGGGGGGGGGGGGGGGGGGGGGGGGGGGGGGGGGGGGGGGGGGGGGGGGGGGGGGGGGGGGGGGGGGGGGGGGGGGGGGGGGGGGGGGGGGGGGGGGGGGGGG
>NZ_JAELTQ010000045.1 GCF_016428905.1 Dyella sp. ASV24
AGGGGCAGCCAGCGGGCCATACGCTCTTTTGCCTCTGGGCACGGTCCCCCGATGGTCCGTTGGTGGTTATCGAGAACCCTGCGACGTTTGCGGCCGAGGCGGGCTTTACGGGCGCACGGGCTACGGATACGTGGCGCCGGCGCATGAAGTTTTTGCGGGACCACCAGTTCCTGCTTTCGAAGCCTGGGCCTTCGGGCGACTTCCATTACGTGTTGCTGCTGAATCCCAACGCTGCGGTCGAGTGGATGCGCGGCAGCAAATTGGTTCAAGACGGTCTCTATGGCCGCTTTCGGGACCGTATCGCGGAAGTAGGGGCTAGTGGCGAAATCGATGCAATCTGGGCCCATTGGGCTGCGGAGCAGACTGCCCAACTCGCCGCGCAACAGGCGGCCGCTTCCGGAGGAGAAGGAAACGTAAGCGTGCCTCCTCCACCTGTCGCAATAGAACAGGCCACTTGATAAGGACGGAGGAAACCATGCGTATGACATTAGTCGCCGGCATCCCGTGCACGCCTACCCGCGGGATGCCGTAAAAAAAGAAGGCCCTTGGTCAGCCCCGTTTTCGAGGCCGGACTGACCAAAGGCCATGGTGGGCACCCAACTCGGGTGCACTGACCAAGAGATGGCCCTCGGTCAGAGGGCTATCTATAACACGTGGTCGGCATGCGCCCAAATCCTTTGCTGAATGACCGGCCCACATGGCCGAAGGGAAAGAACGTATGACGACCAGTAAGAAAGACGCCACCAAGGCGAGCAAGTTGCTTAGCAGCCCCAAGACCAGCAAGACCGTGAAATCGGTCGCTGGCTCCGACCTGGCACAAGCGAAGCACAAGGGTGGGTCGAAGAAGAAGTAAGCCGAAAAGGTGTCAGCCCCGGGGCAAGACGGGGCTGACATCCGTCGACATTCGTCTTGTCGTGCATCGAGATAAACAGGTTGAATGTCTGGGATGACAGCTTTGGGGGAAGGGAAATGTCGATTTTTGAGGATGCGGTTTCTATCGTGCGCGAGGCCGAGCACCTTGTTATTGGGACTCGCTTTAAGGCTCGATGGCGGCACGTGGAATCCGCGTTGGATACCATCGTGCATGCACCTTGGTTTGTCCTTGTTGGTGTTCAAGAGCGCCTCGCGACGTTCGTTCTCGCGCTGTTCCTGGTGCCCGTCTGGTGGTGCCTCATCGCGGCTCTGATGTGGGCGACCGGCGGTGGCTCTGCCGTAAGCCTTCACACTTCACAGGGTTGGGTTGTCGCTGGGTTGATGGCGACTGGCTCGGTTCTCTTTCGCCTTCCGAGTCGCTCCACGCGCTTGGGGATTCGCCCGCCGCAGGTTGCAGCACTGGCGGCGCACATCAAATCCATTGCACCCGATGAAGCGACCATGAAGTTGCTTCAAGCGGGTGTCGCGACGTTGGATGCCAACGCTACGCAGCGTATTACACGCATCCAATGGCTCTTGGGGCTGTGTTGGGCAGGGCTTGCTTGGGCTACATCGCACTGGGTGTTTGCAGCAGGGATCTCCGACATGACACGGCGGGAGGCAACGACCGATATCTTTGGTGGGTTGCTTGTTTTTCTCTTCTTCGGCGTCGGTGCCGTTTCCTACGAAGGGACTGTCCGCATCGTGAAGCAGACCATCGATTTCGCCTTTCTCGAAGCAAGCGACAGTCGGCGCGGTGAGCAGCCTGTGGCTAGCGGAGGGTCGGAGTTCTTGGATTGAAACCCGATAACCGGACGCGCCTCGGCGCGCGCTGACGGAAGAACGGGAAAGGCGCTTGAGACTTGGGCGCGTCTAAGCGTTGCCCATAACTTGAATTGGAAGGGATGATGGATAGCGATACATCGGAACAACAGATTGCCTGCGTCTACTGTCCGGAGGATGGTAAGAAGACGTTCCCTCCAAAAAAAGGGTCACTCGAGCACGTAATCCTATCCGCGCTGGGCGGACGAAAAGGTAGCCGCAACATCTGCTGCATGGATTGCAATAACCGCCTAGGACTCGAGATCGATGACGTGCTCGCGAGAACGTTTGCGCCGTTAGCGAATCAGTTCAACATACAGAGAGATCGAAGAGGCGCTGCCCCGATCATTGCCAGTAAAGAAACACTCGATGGGGCGCAACTTGAGGTGGGTCCAGGCGGGCAGTATCGACTGAAGAAGGCGACAGTCACGGAATCAGAAACTGCCGATGGCAGGCCAAGCTTCTACGTTCAAGCGAACAATCTGGAGGAAGCGGATCGCCTTCGTGGCAGCTACTTGAAGAAGTTCGGCCCCAATGCTCAAACAACCACTGAGTACTTCGCCACTTCCACCCCAGCGCCACTGCACGCTTTCGAGCTCAAATTCGGAGATGCTGAGAAGCGCAGCTCCGCGAAGATGCTTCTGACGTTATTGGCTACCAGCGTACATCCGGATCGGATCCGCTCAGATGAGCTTCGGGATATCGTCAGGTACATCAACGGCGAGATAAACATCGGCCATCGCGTGCAGCCTTGGTTGAACATCGCCATGCCTGCGACCAAGGAAGAGTATAGGTTTGGTCACGTAGCGTTGGTTGTCGCGAGCGCAGAGCTCAAGCAGCTTGTGGGTGTACTGCTCCTCTTTGGGACGTTCAAAGTCACGGTGTTGTTGTCGGATTCATGGTCGGGTCCAGCCCTGGGTGTCCGATACTGCGTTGATCCGTGCAGTGGTCATCACGACACTGATCGGATTGATGGTGAGACTTTAGCGCAATCTTTCCCACAGTCTGAGATTCCTTGCGACGCAGATCTTGGTGCCGATATCGGAGCGCTCATTGGTGAACTCCAGGAACGCCAGCGAACGAAGCTCATCATGGGTGTGATAGAGGAGGTCAAGGCGAGGATTCCTGAAGGCGCGTCCCAGGAAGAAATTAAAAGAATAGTGGACGAAGCTGCTAACCGACTCACCAAAGAGCTGCTCAAGATTCCATACAAGAGGCGACTTGATCTGTAGTGACCCTACTGATCTGAGTTGGTGGCAGCGTGAGATGCTCGCAAGGGCATAGCTTAAGAGAGCACCTTCGGCTGTTGCGCACGCTCACACCACTTCGCTAGGGCGATATTGAAGGGCTGGACGAAGTTTGTGGCCGCCGGACCAAACCACAATGCGAGTGTTCGCCTTTCGTGCCAGACAGGTCCTCTAGATCTGACTATGGCGGCATGCGCTCTTGAAGGATGTCATAGCGGACGAATAGTGTGCGAAAGAACTCGGCTACGCACGCCTGAGAGGCCGGTCCAATGGTCCCTTTCTTCAGGTCTACGTCCCGAAACTCGTGGCCGCCAAATCGAAATACCTGATAGCCGCGTAGCTTGAGACGTCGATCTTCGCGCACCATCTCCGCGTAGCGTTCTGGGCTGGCTCGATACGCGGTACCGGACGAATCCGGGACGGCGTAGTGCTGCTGTCCATCAACCTCAATAACGATACGGACTCCACGGTCGAGCATGAGTAGAAAGTCCATGCGCTGCCTTGCAAGATACTTCTCATCACCGCGTTGCCGCTGTGTCATTGGGTCGTAATGCAGGTAAACCTGGGGAATCAACGCTGGCAGTCGATCGCCAAGGTCCTCTTTGTAAAGTTTGTAGTAACACTTGAATATCGCCAATTCGCCGGGAGACTCGGACTTGATGACGGCTGACAGAAGTCGGAGGTAAAGAGATTTTGCTGGCCTCACCTCCTTCGCACCGGGGCCGGCGATCCACCATGCAAGGAGATCTCTCCAGCGTAAGCCGGTCGGTGGCAGCGGGTCTTCATAGGTCAGCACCTTGTCTGCGTGCTTGACGATCTCGACATCGTTGTTGATGGCATCACGAAACACCAGCTCGGGCTTTTCGCCTATAGAGGCGAAGATCAGGTTCTTCATGGCGCCCACCGTTCCGCCTTGTGAGCGAACTACACCATAAACGGGAAATGTCGACGCATAACCCGTGATGACGACCTGAAACCCTTCACGCTGTAACAATGGATTTAGGCGTGTCGCGAGCTCCGCTTGTTCCTTGTCGCGGCGAGCCACAGGATGCAGAAGCTTCTCGATCAAAGCGATGAAGCGAGATTGCGTGCAGGTTAATGCACCGCACTCAATTAGAAGAACTTCATGTGACCAGTCGTCGTTATGGATTGCATGTTTAACTATTTGGTCGGCCAGGCCCTTTCCGGGCACTAGGAACTGAAACTTGTCGACGAAAGGTTGGGATCCAAAAATCTCCTGCAAGGTATCGACCAAATCTAGATCGCCAAAGAGGGGGCCGAGAAAATTGAGCTCTTTGAGGATGTCGCGCCGAACAATCTCGCTGAGGCGATGTGTTGGCGATGACGCTAATTGGGTGATCGCGTCCTCCAGTGCGTCTGACGGGAAGATGTGAAATACGCGCTCTGCGAGATCAGTCAGCTCTGGGAGTTTCCACGAAGCGATACGCCGCTTCACATAAGAGCGCTTGCTGGCAAATGCCTCGGACTCGTCCTCGGATTTCACTTCGGACTGAATACCTAGTTCGACGCACAACGCTGGCAGGTCGTAGGACTTGGAGGTGCGCAAGGCATCGGCGATTAGGTCGCGTAGCCAGTCATTTGATAACCGCTCGGTGATGCTCATTGGCGCGTCCATGTGTTCCGTGGCGGAACTTGCTTCGCCATGATATCCCCCGCTTGTCTTTCTCAGATGCCGGCGGCATCTCACCACCCCTCGGCATGCACGTCAGGAACTTCGACGGCCTCGCCCCTTCTTGCCAACGTTACGGTGCACCGCAATCGGTACACTGGCGGTACAACTCCTAGGATCGTCGAGTTACGGCAAGTAACGCTAAGTTACTGAATTTACGGAAATGCTGGTTACGGAGGACTTCGCTGCGTTTACGCAGGCTACTAAAGAGATTCGGCATCTAAAGCGAACTCATAATCCCTTGGTTGTAGGTTCGAATCCTACTGGGCCCACCATCTGCGTGAGATGGCATCACCATCACGGTGAGCGTGACCATCGCGGCGAGTGACGCCATACGTCGAAGCAATGCCTTGTGACGTGCGCCATCTTTCGATCCCATGCGCACTTCAGCGGCTGTTTTTACGGGCGGAAGACCAGCCATCAATGCCAGCTCGGCGGCGTACTCGAAAGTCGGGCAAGTGGTTCCGTTGATCCACTGTGTGACTGACACATGAGACACGCCCAGCGCCTCGCCAAGCTTGCGCGAAGTGGTGTGCCCTGTTTTTTTCATCGCGAGAGAGACGAGCTGTGCGGCGTCCATGGGATGCCTCCTGTTAGTTTGAGTTGACACTATCATGCGCCCTTGGTAGTTTGCCTTAACGCGTTAGTTTGGACTAACGAAGGGGCAGGGATTATGGGCGTAGCCGTCGTCTGCGGTCTTGTGGCCGCATTGAGCATCCTTCGGGTCGTTCGACCCCTCCGTGATCTTGCCGCCCGTCAGCGGGCCACCCTGAGCGGGGTGACGGCATGAGTTTCTTCGCGCACGTGCTTCTCCGGTTGGTGAGAACGTGCATGGCATCTTTCAGATGCCGTTTGGCGTGGTGGTGTTTACTGGGTTGGCGCATATGAGCATGGACAAGGGCCAGATTTACTTGGTGTCTTCGGCCCCGAATGCTGCGCCGACGGTGGCGCCGTTCCGCTCGCTCGCGGGCGCACCAAGCGAGGTGACTCGCACGGTGTCGGGCGATGTGGTGTTCAAGATTAATTCGGGGCGGTACGAGAAGAAGGGCATCGCCTATGAGGCGATCAAGGATTGCTACCGATTGACCAAGGCGGGTGAGGTCGAGTCGTTGTCCTGCTCGTCAATCGTGATCGTGGATTGACGAGTTCGACGCTGTCGCCTCGTCCGACACCCCCACACCATTCCCGCATACCCCAACGAGGCAATCCCCGACATTTTTGCTGTTGCGGTTTTGCTACTGTCGTGCCGTCACTCGCGGTGTGCCTTACCCGTTCCCTGCGAGTGACCACGGCGCTTTGTCGTGAAGCGCGGGTCGCCTGAGCTGTCACTCAAACGACCCGCTGACCATCACCAACACTAGGAGTTGATCATGGCTGTCCGCGATCATACGGCACCCGCACGGCTGCCCGCTCCACCGGGTGGTACCACGCCCGCTACTCCGCCTGAGGCCCCGCTTTCTGCGGCCTGCGAACAGGCACCTTCGCCTTATCTCTCTACGCTTGACGAGATCACGATCGCGGTGTTTACCGTGTCGAAAGTGCTCGAATGCAGCGAATGTTTCCGAAAAGGGAAGTGGTTCCGGCCCGATGGGCTGGTGACCAGGCCTTTTTCACCGCTGTTTGTGGAGGGTATGACCTTGGCGATTCGGTGTCTGGAGCAGTACGCCGAGACGCTGGGACGTAAGCCGGATGCGGGCGCGTAAGCGAGTCCGATGATCGCAACCCGCGGCGTGCCGGTTTCCTTCCCGGTACGCCGCACCTGGCGATCGTCGTCACTCGTGTACGTTTTCACCTACACGGCCGATGGTGCGAGCTGACCCTGCGCTTCGTTGTGCCTTATCCCTCGCGTGTGGCACGGGGCGTAGGAACGTCAATCGTGATTGTGGCCCACGTCGGCGCTCAGTCTGCCGCTGCAAAGTGCGCCATCTGGTCCGCCAGTGCTTTGGCGAATGCCGGACGCGCGATGGCGCGCGCGACATACGCGCGGCAAGCCGGGTATTCCGTCAGGCCGTCGAACCGATCGACGAGACGCAGCGCGTCGGACATGGCGATATCGGCGATGGAGAAACGGCTGGTCAGCCATTCCCGTGCGGCCAGTATCGTCTCCATATGCTCGAGTCGTATCTTGAGGAAGGCATCCAGTTGCTGCTTCCCTGGCGTGTCGCTGGTGTCGCCCGTGAAAAGGAAGAGTGCCCACGGCAGGCTGGCCATCTCGACGGAGTTGAGTGCTGCGAACAGCCATTCCGTGACTTCGTTGCGACCGCGCGGGTCGGCTGGCATCAGCGCCTCGCTGCGCTCCCCTAGATGAAGCAGGATCGCGCCGCTTTCAAACATGGAAAGCTCGCCATCGGTCAGCCATGGCACCTGGCCAAAAGGCTGGTGTGAAAAATGCGTGGCACTCCGCGGACGAAAGGGCGTGCTTTCCACGCGGTAGGGCAGCGCGGCCTCTTCCAGCGCCCAGCGTATGCGCAGGTCGCGCACATAGCCGCGCGGCATCTCGGGTACCCAATCGAAGGTGGTGAGGGTCAGGTCAGCCATCTGGAGCTTCCTTCGTCAGCGCCCTTGCCAAGGGCATCAGGCGTGTACGGAAACAGTGACAAGTCACGAGGGACACGCGTTAGCTTACGGTGGTTGGGGTGAATGTGGACTTTCGAGGTAAAGCGGCCATTGCGGAGCGCGAGGCGTGTGCGAACCATCGGCACGCCCAGTCATCGCAGGTGTGCAACAGCGTGAAATGGACTTCACACGAAGGCCGTGAGCAAGGTGCGGATCGGGAGCACGGCAGTATTTCATCACGTCACAGCATGAACTCAACGGGAGGTCAGCGTGCATCGCATGAAATGGCAAGCATCAAGGCTCGTTCTTTCCTTGCTTATCGGGGTGGTGTCATTCGTCGGGTGGTTATCGTCGGGCGTGGCGGCTGACGCTCCCGCGAATCCAACGGCGGTCTTTATCACGCCACCGCGTGACGGTTCCCACGATTTCGATTTTCTTATCGGCGACTGGAAAGCCCATGTTCGCCGATTGCCCGATCGCCTCAACAACTCCACGGCCTGGGATGAGTATTACGGCATCTCCAATCATCACAAGCTGCTCGACACGAATGCCAACTTCGAGCAGTTCGAGGTGACCAGCCCGGACAAGAAGCTGCATATCAAGGCGCAGACCATGCGCATGTACAACCCGGACACGCATCAATGGAGCATCTACGGCCTGGATCTGGACAAGGGCGAGCTCGATGCGCCGGTGATCGGCGAGTTCCACGGCAACCGCGGTGAGTTCTACAACCACCAGACGTGGAAGGGTCGAACGATTCTGGTGCGCTGGATGTGGCAGAACATTTCACCCAAGGCCGCGCGGATGGAGCAGTCGTTCTCTCCCGACGGTGGCCAGCACTGGGAAGTGAATTGGATCTGCGAGTTGAGCCGTTAGCGAGTGGCGCCGCTAGCGCAGTGCCATCTGTTCCGCATCGGCAAGCAACGCATCGAGGCGTTTCTTTGTGAAATCGACGAACGGTACGCTGGCCATGAGCTGGCAAGGTGCGGACGCGATGGTCTGGTGACGAATCAGGCCGGCTGCGTCGGCATCCGCACCGACTTGAGGAAAGAAACGCCCGTTGTCGTCGCCGACATCGGGCACCTCCATCCATGCGCGTTTACCCGCGTTTTCACAGGGAAAGCGGCGGAGCTTGGTGCGATGGCGTGGCGTCAGTGATTCCGCGTAGTGAAGGAACGTGTTGCGGTTGTGACCTACGCCGAGCAGCAGGATATGGGCACCCAGTTCGTACATCCGCTCGAACGGTGACTGCTTGCCCAACGCATAGGCGAGGGGATGATCAGCTGTGATGGCTTCAGCGTGAGGCCCGATGGCGGCGACCGACGCCTGTGGATGAGTGCTGCGCCGATGACGCACGTCAGCAAGCACGGCATTGGGCACCGCGCCCATCAGTGTCGGTGTGGCTCGGTGGAAAAGCGGCACCTGCGACCGGAGCGAATCGCCCGGTCGGCCACTCGATTCGCCGTCGTGAGGATGCGGGTCGGAGATCTGCGGCGTAAACGTGGGCACCACCAGCGTTCCCGTGTCGCCCAGGCAAGCCAGCAATGCCTCCACTACGGTTCTGCCGCCGCCGGTCACGTTGCCGAAGGCGGATAGCGACGAATGCACAATGACCACGCCTCCCCGCGGAACGCCGAAGTCCTCCAATACCTGCTGCAGGAAAGCGGTATCGACGGGCGGGTGAGCGTGGTCGCGCATAGGCGGTGCGTTCCTGGGTTCAGGCGGGCATTTTGCGGAAGCCAATGGCAATGCGGTTCCAGCCGTTGATCGCCACCACCAGCAGAGAGAGGTCGGTGAGCTCTTCGTCCGAGAAATGGGGGCGCACGGCGTCCCACACATCATCCGGCACGTGGTTCTCGCTGACCAGGGTCAGCGCTTCGGTCCAGGCCAGCGCGGCGCGTTCGCGTTCGGTGAAGAACGGTGTTTCGCGCCAGCCGGGCAGGGTGGCCAGACGGCGCGGGTTCTCGCCGGCCTTCAGGGCATCGCTTGAGTGCAGATCCATGCAATAGGCGCAGCCGTTGATCTGTGATGCGCGCAGGCGTACCAGTTCGATCAGCGGCTTCTCCAGCGCGCTCTGCGCGATGCGCTGTTCCAGACCAACCATGGCCTTGATGGCGGCGGGGTTGGCCTTGTAGTAGTCGAGGCGTTGACTCATGGGGTTTCTCCAAAGCGGTGGCGAATGGGATACGTGGTAAGGCGTCGTGTCCGATTCTGTGTTGGCGGGTGACGTTCTTTTCAAGCGGTGATCGTGGCGGGGAGGGAGCCCGCCACCATCCCCCTGTTTTACAGCTGACTCATACCGCCATCGGCGATCACTTCGGTGCCGACGATAAAGGCCGACTCGCGTGCAGTGAGGTGCAGCACTGTCGCGGCGATCTCTTCCGGGTTGCCAAAACGGCCCAGCGGAACCTGTGCCTGGATCTGCGCGGCCACGGCATCCAGCGCGGCAGCATCGACGCCGAGCTTGTTGTAGATCGGCGTGCTCACCGGGCCCGGGCTGACCACGTTCACGCGCACGCCGCGCGGCAGCAGTTCGGCGGATAGCGTGCGGGCCATGCTCACCAACGCGGCCTTGCTCGCGGCATAGATCGACGTATCAGGCATGCCGATATGTGCGTTGATGGAGCCGTTGATCACAATGGCCGCACCCTGGTTGAGCAAGGGGAGCAAGGCCTGCAACTGGAAGTACGGCCCTTTCACGTTGGTATCGAAGATCTGGTCCCACAACGCCTCGGTCGCATTTTCCAGCGAGGCGAATTTGGCGATGCCCGCGTTGACGAAGACGGCATCTAGGCGCACGCCGCGCTGGGCCAGCTCATCGGCCAGCGCTTTGGCGGCCGGCAGCGAACCCGCGTCGTTTGCCAGGGCAACGGTATGCGGGCCGATGGCGCTGGCCGCCTGCGCCAGTGCGGCCGTATCGCGACCGGTGATGACCACGCGAGCGCCTTCGGCGGCGTAGGCCTTGGCGGCTGCCAGGCCGATGCCGCTGCTGCCGCCGGTGACGAGTACGGTCTTGTCTGCAAAACGTTTCATGGTGGTGACTCCAAAGGATGGTGGGAACGGTTGCCATCCTGCGCGTCGGCCGGGGCTTTGCCGTACGATGGAGTGAGCGCAAACGTTCGAAGGTATCGAACATGTTGTCAGACGACGAATTGGCGTTGCTGCAGGCCATCCATAGCAGTGGCAGCCTTACCCGTGCGGCGGCTTTGCTGGACAAGGCGCCCTCCACCGTTTCGCATGCGGCGCGGCAGTTGGAGGCGCGTTTCGACGCCTTGCTGTTCGATCGCCGCCGCTACCGCCTTCAGCTCACGCCCGCGGGTCAATTGCTGGCGCAGGAATCCGCCCGGCTCGCCCAGGACGTTTCGCGCGTGGCACAGCGCGTGAAACAGGTGGCCGGTGGTTGGGAAGACCGGCTGTGGGTGGTGACGGACGAGGTACTGGAATTCGAAACGTTGTTGCCCGTAATCCGCGCGTTCGACGCGCTCAAGTCCGGCGTGTTGCTGCGTATCACGCACGAGGTGCTCAACGGCACCTGGGAGGCGCTACGCGACGGCCGTGCGGATCTGGTGGTTGGCGCTACCAATGCGCCGCCCGCGATCCCCAACCTGCGCTGGGCGGAACTGGGTGTGATGGAGTGGGTATTCGCAGTGTCGCCGCGTCATCCGCTGGCCAAGATCACCGAGCCGCTGGAACAGGAACAGCTGCTGCCGTATCGCGCCGTGGTGGTGGCCGATACCGCACGGGGCCTGGATAGCCGCAGCTTCGGCATTCTCGGTGGTCAGACCACGCTGGCCGTACCGAGCATGCGCGCGAAGGTACTCGCCCAGCGCGATGGCCTGGGCGTGGGCTGGCTGCCACTCCAGCGCGTGCAGTCGCTGCTCAAGCGTGGCGAGCTGGTGGAGAAACGCATGGCGGCGCCGCGTGAACCGAATCGACTCTTTGTCGGCTGGCGTGGCGATCATCATGGCCGCGCGCTGGACTGGTGGCTGGAACAACTGCGGCAGCCACGGCTGGCCAAGAAGTTGTTGCAGGGTATCGATGCATGGGATTGAGCGTGCCCACATCACGGCCCCAGAAGACACACTGGGCGAAGGCCCGTGATGTGTGGACGTTGTGTGACAGCTTGTTGACGAGCCGTTCGCGAAAATCGCCCGTCGGGTAACTCGCCAACGAATCCTTCGTAGGGGTTGATTGTCGGCCCGCTTGGGTGCTTCATGGCGCGACGGCCAAGTATCAAAGATCAGGCCATAAAGGAGTGGATTGTGCCTTCCATCGTTTCGCAACCGGTTGCAGAGAAGCTCACGCAGTCGGCCATTTTTCTCGTGGTGACGTTGTCGCCACAGCCGCAGACCGATCTGGCGGTGCGCGCGCTCTGTGCGGATATGTCGTCGCTGCTGCGCGGCATCGGCTTCCGCCATCCCACGCGACGCCTGACGTGCATCATGGGTTTTGGCTCGGAGACATGGGGTCGCCTGTTCGGGCAGCCGCGTCCCGCCGAGCTGCATCCGTTCATCGAGATCAAGGGCGAACACCACGCGCCGTCGACGCCGGGCGACTTACTCTTCCATATCCGTGCCACGCATATGGACCTGTGCTTCGAACTGGCGTCCCAGATCATGTCCCGCATCGGTGATGGTGTTACTTCCGCGGACGAAGTGCATGGCTTCAAGTACTTCGACGAACGCGACCTGCTGGGTTTTGTCGATGGCACCGAGAACCCGGTGGATCAGGCGGCGCTGGATGCCATCCTCATCGGTGACGAAGATGCGGACTTCGCGGGTGGCAGCTATGTCATCGTGCAGAAGTACCTGCACGATCTGAGCGCGTGGAACAAGCTGCCCGTCGAGCAGCAGGAGCGCATCATCGGGCGGCACAAGCTGTCGGATATCGAGCAGGCGGAGGATGCCAAGGCGAGCTACGCGCATAACGTGCTTACCAACATCGAAGAGAACGGCGAGCAGTTGCAGATCCTGCGCGACAACATGCCGTTCGGCGATGTCTCCAAGGGCGAGTTCGGCACCTACTTCATCGGTTACGCACGCTCGCCGTCGCGTACCGAGAAGATGCTCAACAACATGTTCATCGGCAACCCGCCTGGCAATTACGATCGCCTGCTGGACTTCAGCAAGGCGGTGACGGGATCGCTGTTTTTCGTTCCGACCGCCAGTTTCCTCGATGATGTGGATCCGGAAGGCGCGCCGTCGCCGGCCGCAGCGGTCGAGGACGCCTCCCCTGCAGCGAACGCGTCCGCGCCTTCGCCTGACGGTTCGCTCGGTATTGGTTCGCTCAAAGGAGAGCCTGCACATGAATAATCTTCACCGGAAGCTTGCTCCCATCTCCACCGGGGCGTGGGAACAGATCGAGCAGGAAGCGGCACGCACCCTGAAGCGCCATCTGGCCGCGCGTCGCGTGGTGGATGTGTTGGGTCCCAAGGGCACGGAGTTCTCGTCGGTGGGCACCGGGCATCAAGAGAAAATCAAGTCGCCGGACGGTGGCATCGAAGCGCATCTGCGCGAAGTGAAGCCGGTGGTGGAACTGCGTGTGCCGTTCGAGCTGTCGCGCAAGGCGCTGGACTCGGTGGAGCGCGGTGCGAATGATCCCGATCTGCAGCCGCTCAAGGACGCCGCGCGCAAAATCGCGTTTGCCGAAGATCGCGCCGTGTTCGAGGGTTATGAGCAGGCCCACATCGAAGGTATCCGCAAGGGCAGCAGCAATAAGGCCATTGCATTACCGAAGGACGTCACCGGCTATCCGGCCGTGGTCGCACAGGCGGTAAGCCAGCTGCGCGAGGCGGGCGTCAATGGGCCGTACACGCTGTTGCTGGGCGAGCAGTCGTATACCGCAGTGAGTGCAGCGACCCAGCACGGTTATCCGGTGGCGCGCGATATGCGCAATCTGGTGGATGGCGACATCATCTGGGCGCCGGCCATCAGTGGTGGTGTGGTGCTGAGCACGCGTGGTGGTGATTTCGAGCTCCACCTGGGGCAGGACATCTCCATCGGCTACCTCAGCCACAACGAAAACACGGTGCAGCTCTATCTGCAGGTGTCGTTCACCTTCCTGCAGCTGACGGCTGAGGCTGCGGTGATGTTGTCCCCAAGCAGCAAGTAAGACCTAGCGCAGGTTGTCGAGGAGGGCTCTGTATGGATGAGTTCGATCTCTACATCAACCCGAAGAAGCCGACGCTCGGACTCTACGTCAGGAAGGGTGCCGGGCTTCCCGATCTGGCGGATGCCAGCCAATGGCAGCTCGAAGGCCATGTATGGGCCAACGAGCTGCCGTCGGCGATCCTTCAGGGTCTGGAAGCCAACGGGCATGCCTTTCAGGAACTGGGCGGCTGACTCCGAGGGCGAGGACAAGGCGATGCTCAAAGGCAGCGTGAACGTGGCGGTACCCATGCCCCCGCCGCCGGGTGATCAGGATATGGCCGCGTGGGATGTGACGGATTCCACGCCGTGCGGTGTCGAGATCCATGGCGCGGACTTCAGTCCGGTGCCCGGACAGCCGCAGGTGTTCCGCGCATCGGCGCCACCCGAGTTCAAGCTGACCGTAACGGCGACGGTGCAGCCCGATGGCACCATCGCGCTGGCTTATTCGCGCTATGTCGATGAGTCAGAAAACAATCTGAGCACCTGAAGGTGTGCTGACGAGTTCCCGTGTCGGGCAAGCCGCAGCACGTGGGTTCGCCGTGCGGTCACTGCGTTTTGTGTATAAAGGCCTGATCCGCGATACGCATCAGGCTTTGCAGGACGTTGTTTCATGGCTGACCAAGATATTCCCGGCATCCGCACCTATGACAAGCCGGCGGGCGGATGGGGCGCGTTGCGCGCCACGGCGCGCGCCGTGCGCGATCAGATGGATGCCGCCGACGCGACCGTCACCCTGCTGCGCACCAACAAGCCCGAGGGTTTCGACTGCCCCGGTTGCGCATGGCCGGACAAGAAGCACACGTCGACCTTTCAGTTCTGCGAGAACGGCGCGAAAGCCGTCACCTGGGAAGCCACGCACAAGCGCGTGCCGCCGACCTTCTTCGCCGCCAATACGGTGAGTTCGTTATGGCACTGGAGCGACTACGAACTGGAAGACGAGGGGCGCTTGACGCACCCCATGGTCTACAACGCGGACAAGGACATCTACGAAGCCATTGGCTGGGATGAGGCCTTTGCGCGCATCGGCGAGATCCTGCGCGGCATGGACGACCCGGATACGGTGGAGTTCTACACCTCGGGCCGGGCCTCGAACGAGGCGGCTTTCCTTTACCAGTTGTTCGCGCGGGAATTTGGCACCAACAATTTCCCTGACTGCTCCAACATGTGTCACGAAGCCACCAGTGTGGGCCTGCCGTCCGCTATTGGCATTGGCAAGGGCACGGTGTCGCTGGACGACTTCGACCATTGCGAACTGATCATCGCGATGGGTCACAACCCGGGCACCAACCACCCGCGCATGATGGGCACGCTGCATGAGGTGGCACGTCGCGGTGCGCCCATCATCGTGTTCAATCCGCTGAAAGAGCGCGCGCTGGAGCGCTTCGCTGATCCGCAGGATCCGCTGGAGATGGCGACGCTAGGCTCGACGCCGATTGCATCGACGTATCTGCAAGTAAAGATCGGCGGTGATGCGGCCGCGCTCAAAGGCATCATGAAAGCGCTGCTGGAGATGGATGCCGCGGCCGGTCCGGATTCGAGCGTGCTCGATCACGCCTTTATCCGCGAACATACCCAGGGTTTCGACGCGCTGGCGGACGATCTGCGCGCCACCACCTGGCAAGAGATCGAAGCGACCGCCGGCCTTGCCGAAAGCGATCTTCGTGCCGTGGCTGTGGCGTATGCCAAGTCCAACGCCACCATCATCACCTACGGCATGGGCATGACCCAGCACCGTACCGGTACGCAGAACGTGCAGCAGGTCGCGAACCTGCTGCTGTTGCGCGGCAACTTCGGTAAACCGGGTGCGGGTATCTGCCCGTTGCGTGGGCACTCGAACGTGCAGGGCGACCGCACGGTGGGCATTACCGAGAAGCCCACAGCCGTCTTGCTGGACCGCATCGAACAGACCTTTGGCTTTCGCCCTCCGGCCACGCACGGCCACGATGCGGTCGCGGCCATGCAGGCCATCATCGATGGTCGCTCGAAAGCACTGCTCTGTCTGGGTGGCAATCTGGCCATGGCCTTGCCTGATCCAGAAGCGTGCCTGCCTGCCATGCGCCGCCTGGAGCTGCAGGTGCATGTGGCGACCAAGCTCAATCGCTCGCACCTGCTCACCGGTAAGCACACCTTCCTGCTCCCGTGCCTGGGCCGCACCGAACGCGACATGCAGGCGGCCGGGCCGCAGTCGGTGACGGTGGAGGATTCCATGTCCATGGTGCACGCCTCGCGCGGCAAGCTCGCGCCGGCGTCTGAAGCGCTGCGCTCGGAGCCGGCCATCGTCGCGGGGCTGGCAAAGGCGACGTTGCCGCAGACACGCGTGCCGTGGATGGAGCTGATCGCCGACTACGATCGCATTCGCGATGCCATTGCCTCAGTCTTTCCCGATTTCGGCAACTACAACGAGCGCATCCGCGTGCCGGGTGGTTTCCGCTTGCCACTGCCGCCGACGGAGCGCGTGTGGAAGACGCCGTCGGGCAAGGCGCAGTTCCTGCTGTTCCACGGTGTGGAGGAAGATCCCGTTGTTGATGGTGCGGGCGTTCTCAAGCTCACCACTGTCCGCAGCCACGATCAGTACAACACCACCATCTACGGTTACGACGATCGCTACCGCGGTGTGTTCGGTCGGCGCGACGTGGTGTTCATGAACAAGGACGATCTTGCCGAGCTCGGCATCCGCGAAGGCGATGCGGTGCGGGTGGAAACCGCGTTCGGGAAGGGTAGTGAGCGTCGTCTGGAGAAGGTCATCGCGGTGGCCTATGACATCGCGCGTGGCGCCGTGGCCACGTATTACCCCGAAGGCAATTGCCTGGTGCCGCTGGACTATCACGACAAGGTCAGCGGAACACCATCCTACAAATCGGTGCCGGTGCGTGTGATGCGGGTAGCCTGAGCGCCGGTTCTCGTACATGTGGAAGGAGTTGCGTGATGACCAAGACCTTCAAGGTGGGTGACCACGTCAGTTGGAACTCCGAGGCGGGCTGGGTGAGCGGCACCATCATCAGGGTGCACACCCGTGACTTCGACTACAAGGGTTATACCCACCACGCGACCGACGGCGATCCGCAGTACGAGATCAAGAGCGACAAGACCGATCACATCGCAGCGCATAAAGGTCGTGCGCTGAGGCTTTCGCGTCCTTGAGGCGTGTACCGCTTCAGCGATGCGCACAGGTGATAGGCGTGCGGGATACGAAACCTTCATACGCTGCATCCAGCGTGGCCCGTGAGTCACGGGGAAGGTAATCGCCACCGAGGCGAGGCGTGGCCAGCGCAGATTTTGCGAAGAAGGCGAGCACTCGCTCAATCACTGCAGGTTCGCGCAGCAGGCGCCGATGTCCAAGGCCTTGCGTCTCTATCAGTTGCGCTGACGGCCAGGATGCCGCCACCGCGCGCGCCTGCGACAGCGGCACTTCGCGATCTTCCTCATCATGGATCACGAGCAGACGCCGCCACTTGTGTATGTCCTCCAGCGTGGCGATGTCCAGATACGACCATGGGTGTCCCAGCCAGCGCTCGACATCCGCACTGAACGCGGCAACCACGCGCTGATTCGCACCGATGGCGCGCGCGAAACCGCCGATGGCAGCGGATGGTTGGGCGAACGGTGCAACAAACACGATGTTCTCTGGAGCGTTCCACCCTGCGCGCAATGCCAGCGAGAGCGCGGTGCATCCACCCGAGTGGGCGATGATCCCGGCCACGGAGGTTTCAGCGGCCGCCACCGTTTCCAACGCATCGGCGAACTCGAAGAAAGTCACTCGGCGGCCGCCATGCCGGCTGGCAGCGGACGCGCCATGGGCGGGCGCGTCAAAGGCGACCACGCGGAAGCCTGCCGCATGCAGCGGCTCGACGAAGGCGTGCAACTGGCCGGCATAGCCGCCCCAGCCATGCAGCAACAGGATGGTCGGCCCCTGGTTGTCCCAGACCCATGCCGCCACTTTTCGGCCGTGCACGTCGAACGACAGGCGAGTGCCGCTGTCCAGCACGGCTTGTTCTGTCGCGCGGGGCGTGGATCGTGGTGCGGAGAACCATAGCCGCTTCATAAGCGTGGCCGCGGACGATGGATGGATCGAACCCAGCAGACGCATGCCGGCTTGCAGCAGGCGTTGGCCTGGAGAGATCCGGGTGGGTGTTGCCGCGCGTGGTGTCGATGCACTCGACGATGTTTGCAGCGTCATGCTGTCCATGTGTCCTGCTCGTGGTGTTCAAGGCAGGTAGGACGTTAGCAATCGCTTTCACGCGAGACAGCGGGCATCACGGCCAGATTGATGGGCGCGTTCGCCATCGCGCAGCTACGCGTCAGAACACCGTGATGTCAGCGGTATGGAAGCGTTTGCGGAAGACAGCGGGCGTCAGTTGCGTGCGGCGCGTGAACAATCGCGAGAACGTCGCCACGTCGAGATAGCCTACCTCGCCGGCGATCTGCGCGACGCTCAGCGTGGTGTTCTCCAGCAGCAGCTTGGCTTTCTCCACGCGCAGGTCGTGCAGCAGGTCGAGTGGCGAGCGCCCGGTTTCGGCGTGGAACTTTCGCAGCAAGGTGCGACTGGAGAGATTGAACGCATCGGCCAGCGCATCCAGCTTGTAGCGCTCCGCCAGACGCTGCTCGAACCACGTGCTCACGGCGCGCGCGAACGATTCCTTCCGCTTGTGGCTGAAGCGATGATCCAGATACGCGGCCTGACTGCGTCGGCTGTGATCGATCAGGCTGAACCTGCCCACCGCGCGCGCAAGGCTCGTGCCGGCGCAATCGCGGATGAGTTGAAGTGCGAGATCGCCATAGGCCGTGAATGCGCCTGAGGTGACGATCTCCCCGTCGCGGATCAGCAGGGCGTCGGGTACGACGTCGACCCTGGGATAGCGCCGCGCCATTTCTCCAGCCAGCGCCCATGCCGTGGTCGCCTGACGTCCATCCAGAACGCCCGCCTCCGCGAGCAACAGGCTGCCACCGCAGATGGAGGCAACCTTGCGTTGTTCCGCCGCGCGACGGATAAGCTGCTTCTCCTCGTCCAGACCGGTGAGTGCCGTACTGATGTCTTCCGCGCTGTTGAAGTCGAAGGCAGGCACCACGAGCAGGTCGAACGGCGCCGGCGCAGCCACGGTGAGTAGTGAGCCACCGGCCAGCCGCACCTGTCCGGCGTGTGTACCGATGATGGAGATGGCAAACGGCACCGGTGCATCCGGCGCGCGTAACAGGCTGATGCGGTTGGCGACGAGTAGTACGTCCGACAGGCCGAGAACTTCGGCGCCCATGCATCCGTCGTAGGCAAGAATGGCGACCCGCACGTCGGTTCCCTTCATTTACGGCAATACGCCAAGCGTGGCGATTTTGCCCTGTGCGTCAAGCGCCACTTTGCACGGGTAGCCGTGCGTCAGCAAACCATAGGATTCCAAGAATCATCAGGTTTATCAGTGTCATGTGGTGGTCCTTTCCGCTTGTGCCGACACTTTCAATGGCGGGCGAGGCGTCAAGATTGGCGATATTGCACACACCCATCACGAATGGGCGGCGGGATCGCCCATGGATCTGTCGCCGGCACCCGGTGACCGGGCAGGACCGCCAACCTAGGCTGCTCAGCGACCGGGAAGGGCGTCGCCCCGTCCCTGCAATCCCCACCCCTTTGCTTGCTCGCCGGAGTTCCCATGCTTGAGCGTCATGTCGTCGATACGTTTGTTACGTTGGTGGAGAGCGGCCGCTTTATCGAGGCGCTGCAGCGTTACTACCATCCCTCCGCCGTCGTCTGGGAGAACCAGCAGAAATCGCGCATCGGGCTCGATGCGTTGATCGAGAACGAGCAGTTGGTGCTGAACACCTTCACGGCGGTGAGCGCTCGCGCGAGGCTGGTTATGGTCAATGGCGATCACGTCGCCATCCAGTGGCATTTCGAGTTTGCGAATGATGCGGCGCATATGTCACTGGATGAGATGGCCGTGCAGCAATGGGCCGACGGCAAGATCATCCATGAGCGCTTCTACTATGACCCCGCGCAGCTTCGGCCGGAAAGCGCGCAGCCCGTGACCCACGCCGCCGCCGCGGAAGCGGCATCGTCATGAGCATCGCTTTCCTGATCACCTCCCTGCTGGTGGTGGCGTCACCCGGCACGGGCGCTCTCTACACCATCTCGTCCAGTCTGTCGCACGGCGTGCGTGCCGGCCTCGTCGCGGCGCTTGGCTGCACCTTGGGCATCGTTCCCCACATGCTTGCGGCGGTGCTTGGCCTGGCCACGGTGTTCCGCACGAGCGCGTTGGCCTTCGAAGTGCTGAAGATGGTCGGCGCGGCCTATCTGCTCTACATGGCCTGGCGTGCGCTTAGGGATACGAGCCTGCTGCAGGCACAGGATTCGGCGAAGCCGCACGGTGCGGCGAAGATCATCGCCTCCGCCGTGCTGGTCAACCTGCTTAATCCCAAGTTGCCGGTGTTCTTCCTGGCGTTTCTCCCGCAGTTCGTGGGGGCGGACGATCCGTCGCCCATCGCACGCATGCTCGAGCTCAGCGCCGTCTTCATGGCGATGACCTGGGTAGTCTTCGCCATCTACGGATGCTTCGCGGCGCTCATGCGCACCCATGTCCTGTCCCGCCCGGCCGTGCTGGCGTGGATGCGGCGAGGCTTTGCCGCGGGCTTCGCGCTGCTCGGCGTGCGCCTGCTGGTCAGTCAGCGTTAGGCACCCGATGGTGCATCGACCGGCTCGCCATCCACGCCAGCGGCAGGCCGACGAGCACGGTGTGGCTGAAGATCTGCTCGGCCAACGACAGGGCGGTGATGTGCGGGAAGATCGACGGCCAGCGCAACGGCAATACGATCAGGTTCATCACCGCCCACAACAGCAGGCCGTAAAGCAGGCCGGAAGCGACGGGTTTGGCGGTAAGCCAGGACAACCGGCGCGCCGCTGCGACGAACACCGCGACCATCACGAGCATGATGAGGAAGTGCAGCAGCACGCCGACGACGAGCGCGGGCGCGCCCGCCTTGATGGCACCGGGCCAGATTGCCGACGCGATGCCGACTGGCACAGCGAGCGGATTCTTGCCTTCCAGCAGCGCATACGTCAGTGCCGAGAGCAGATCGAGCGTGCCGGCGACCAGCGTGGCGCGAATCAGCAGGCTCGACGTTTTTTCAGGAATGCGGTTCATGGCGTCTCTTTGTTGGCGATGGCGCCGGCCTTGGCCGGACGGACCGAAGAGAGCTTAGAAAGCCGCAGCGCGTCGCCAAACCGGTTTTCGACGGGCGGACCGCTTTTGCCAGCCAAGTGGTACGGAGGGTCTGGAAAGCGCAGGCCGGAGCGACGCACATGACATCGACACATAGTCCGTTTGGCCGTCCAAAGACCTGGCTTATCTACGTGGCTGGGTGGCTGGCGTATGGGTTGGTCAGTGCGCTGGGTGCACTGCCTTATCGCCATGCGTATCCCGTACTTCTCTACTTTGCCGGCACGACGGTCGCGGCGTTCCTGGCGAGCTTCGTCATGCTTGCGCTGTGCCGTGGGCTGGCGGCGGGACGGTTGCCGTGGCCGAAGGCTATGGCCGTCATCGTGGCGTGCTCTTACGTGCTCGGTGTGGCCTGCTCGATAGCGGGCGCGGCGCTGGAAACAGCAATGGGCCAACTCGGCCCGGAGGCGTCGCACTGGCGTTCCGTGGCGCTGGTGGGTTTTGCCAATGCATTCAGCCCGGCCATCATGCTGGTGGCATGGAGTGCGTTGTATTGGGGGGCGCAGCATTGGCACGCGGCGAGATCGCGCGAACGGCAGTTGCTGCTGGCCGAATCGTTGGCGCGCGAGGCGGAGCTGAAGGCATTGCGCTACCAGATCACCCCGCACTTCCTGTTCAACACGCTCAATGGCATCTCCACCTTGGTGGGCGAGGGTGATGCACGGTCGGCACGGCGCCTGATCGCGCTGCTGGCCAACTTTCTTCGGGCGACCCTGGAGCCTGCGCGGCAGGGTGATGTGACCCTTGCCCAGGAGCTCGCCCAGGTTCAGCAGTACGTGGAGATTGAGCAGATCCGGTTGGGCAGGCGACTGGCGGTATCCATCCACTGCGACCCCGACGCCCGGCATGCCTTGGTGCCTCACCTGTTGCTGCAGCCGCTGGTGGAAAACGCGATTCGCCACGGCATTGCCCCCAACCCGGAGGGCGGCACGTTATCGCTCGATATCGTCCGCCGCGGTGACGTGGTGGACATAGCGGTGCGCAACAGTCTCGGCGAATTTTGCGCGGCAGCCTCCGGCGCGGGCGGCGTGGGTCTCGCCAACACGACGGCACGATTGGCTGCGCGCTATCGCGATGCTTACCGGTTCTCGGCGTCGGGCGACGATGGGCGCTGCTGGCTCGCGACGATGGAAATTCCCTACCAGCTGGCCTTGGAGCACACCGCATGATCCGCGCGTTGATTGTGGACGACGAGCCGCTCGCACGCCGCGGTGTGCGCGTCTGCCTGCGGCGCGCCGCCGATGTCACGGTGGTGGGTGAGGCGGAGTCGGGCATGGTGGGTCTGCGGATGATCCAAGCGTTGCGGCCGGATGTCGTGTTCCTCGACATACAGATGCCAGCCATGGATGGCTTTGCGTTGTTGTCGGCAATCAAGGGTGATACGCCGCCTTTCATTGTGTTCCTGACCGCGCACGATGCTTATGCGCTGCAGGCATTCGGCGTGCATGCGGTGGACTACGTGATGAAACCCATCGACGATGGACGTTTCGACGATGCCCTGTGTGCAGTTCGCCAGCGTGTGCTGGAGCGACAGGCGCACACGGCTCTGGCGAAAGCACCGGGTGACGAGCCAGCACGCGTGGCATGGGATGCGCGTCTAGAGGCGAAGCGTGGCGGTCAAACCGTTTGGATTGGCGTGGACGACATCGACTGGATTCAGGCCAGCGGCGACTATGTCACGTTGCATGCGGGAGCGCGGCTCCACATGATCCACGAGAGCATGGATGGCATGGAGCGGCGGCTGGATCCCAGGCGCTTCGCACGGATTCACCGCTCCACCATCATCGCTGTCGATCGGGTCCAGGGCTTTAGCTTATTGCCCACGCGGGATGCCCTGGTGACCCTGAAAGGTGGTGTTGCGTTGCGTGTCAGCCGTCGCTTCCGGCACCGGATAAGCCTGGATGGCCTCCGTAGGCTGTAGCGCGCGGCATCCTTATTTTGATGGCGTGGCGGCCTGGATGGCTGCGCGTGCGAGTGGTTCCATCGCCGCGTATCCCTGCTTGGTCGGGTGCACGCCATCGTCGGCGAGTCCCGGCTTCATGCCGCCCTGAGCGGTTGCCAATGCACCGTAGTAGTCCACGTATGCAAATCCGTTGCGCGCGGCATAGCTTTTGATCCACGCGTTGAGTGTTCGGATGGTATCGACCGGGTGGAGCTCAGGACGCCAAGGGAAGCGCGCGGCCGGTGGAATGGAACCAAGAATGACGCGAATGCCGTTCGCCTTGGCCAGTTCGGCCATGGAGGCGATGTTGCCTTCAACCTGTTCCAGCGTGACCGGCCCTGTATTACCGGCGACGTCGTTGGTGCCGGCAAGAATATGCACGGCCTGCGGGTGCAGGTCGATCACGTCCTGCCGAAAGCGCAACAGCATCTGCGAGGTGGTTTGCCCGCTGATGCCGCGATCGACGTAACCGTTGGTGAAAAAGGCAGGGTTCTGCTTGCCCCAGAACTCGGTAATGGAGTCGCCCATAAAGACGACGCGGGGTGCGTTGCCGGCGCGTGTCAGTTCTGCATTCTGCGCGCGGTACTGGCAAAGCTTGCCGAAATCGTGGCCGAGAATGTACGCCGCCCACTGTCCCTCTGGTAACTGATCGGGCGTCTTTTGCGTAGCGCACGGATCAGTGACGACACCGGTGACGTCGCCTTGCGCGTGGCTTGGCGCCACGGCGATGCACAGCAGGAATGACAAGGCGGCGAGAATGATCCATCGATAGGTCATGCTGTTTCCTGCTGGGGACGTTGGGTTGTCATGATGAAGCGCACGCTTGGTTGTTTAGCTTCCTGCATGGCGCAAGCGCTGCAATTCCTCGTTGAGCCAATCGGCCGATGGCCGTTCCTTGCTGTCGCAACGCACGAGATAGGGTTTGCCACTCATGCTGCTTTCCGTGGCGGCGAGCTGGATGAAATCCTCTGCCGAATGCACTTTGCCCTTTCCTTGCAGGTAATGCAGCTTGTCTTCGAGATGGCTTTCAGCCTGTGCGGCGGGGTAAGCCGTACCGTTGCGGACAAACGTGCAGGAGCTGTGCGCGACGAAGGACAGCAGGGCGGCGATCTCCTGCTGGCTCGCGTCATTGGATTCGGCGCGCGCGGGTAAAGCCCATGAGAGCGAGGTACACGCAAGCAGTGTCGCTGCGATGACTGCACGTAGGCGCGTGACCGTTCCGTCCATGTGTCGATATCCCGTGAATGGCTAGTTTGATGCCAAACCAGTATGACAGTGCCTCACGCGCAGGACACACAATCGGAGGCAGCAAGGCTGCCTCCGGTTCGTGATGCCCATGACAAGCGCGTCCGTTGAACGGACGCAATCTGGTTTCAACCGCTGGCTTTGGACTGAGCTTCGCGCAACTTCTGTGCGCACTCTTCACAACACACCTCGACCACGCGATGGCCGATGGTGACCTTGATGGCGTTGTCGTCCAACGGGTAATCGCACGCGGCGCAGGTCTTCTCGCTCATGATTTTCTCCGGTAATCACCCGATGTCGGGTGTGATCAGGAGACCACGGGTGACTCGGAGGCGCTGTCGAATTCTTTAGTTGTTTGCTGCTAGGCCGATACGGTGGGGTGGACCAGTCTGGGCAGGAAAAATCGGACTTGTCCTATGTCGGTGGCCGGGGGCGCTTTTTAAGCTGTGTACCGGTTTTCATGGCTTGCGCAGGCTCCCGTGTCCAACATCGATCCCCGTGACATCAGCGATTACGTTCACGACGCCGGCGACACGCCTGCGTTGCGGGCGTGGGCGCGTGGAGGCGGCATCATGTTCGCGCTCGCGACCGTGCTTTCCATGGCGTATTCCGCGGAGTGGAGGCTCGGCATGATGGTGTCCGATCCACTGGTATGGATGATGTTGTTGGTTGCGCTGGCGGCGGGTTCGGTCTGCGGTTACGCCGTGGGCGTGCGGCTGGTCGAGCGGACCGCCAGGATCAGGTGACTGGTGGGGCCATGCCACGCGACGATTGGCGGAACTCCGCGGGCGAACGCCCGTAAGCTTGCCGGAATGCATTGGTGAAATGACTGTGGCTGGAGAAGCCCAGTTCAGCGGCGAGGGCCGAGAGATCGTCCATCTTGCCCAGCAGGTCCAGTGCGCGCGCCAGACGTAGTTGGAGCTGGTAGCGATACAGCGGCATACCTTCCACCTGTTTGAACACCTGCGTGAGATACACCGGCGAACTGCCGATCTCTTCGCCGATCTCGGCGAGCGTCCAGCGGCGCGACAGGTCGCTGACCAGCAGCATCTTCACGCGGTCGGCGAGGCGGCGACGCGCATGGGTAGAACTGGGCGTGCGCGAGGTGCGCGGACCCAGGCTACGGCAGACCAGGGTCAACGCGAGTGCTTCGGCTTCCAGCGGTTCGATGCTGCCGTTGTGCAGGCTGTGGCGCAGCAAGGCCACCAGTGCCTGCGCGCGTGCGTCGATGCGTTGCGACTGCGAACGGAAGGTCAGGCCTTCTTCCGCGTGGATCAGTGCTTTCGGCGCGAGTTCGGCAAGCAAGGACTCCGACAGGTTCATCGACAGGCAGGCATCGCCACCGTCAAGCGGATGGCTGACCTGATAGCCCTGTTGTCGGTTGAAGAACAGCACATGGTTGGCATCGGCCACGGACTGGTCGGTCGATACGTGGCGCAGATACAGTCCGCGATAGGGAAACACCAACTGGGTCGACGCCGCGCATTCCTCCGCGCTGCGGTGCCGACAGGTGCCGCTGCAGTGCACGTCGCGCAGCGTCAGGGTATCCGTCGACAACAGAAAGTGGCTGGTGATGGTCGACATGGGCTTGGTGCCGATGCGGCTCGGGCAGGGTATGGGCGGAGCATAACAAGGCACCTGAGGCCGGGGCCTGTGCCGGTGGATGGATAGCTAAAGATTCTGACAGCGAGGCTTGGGCCGGCGATGGTCTCCTAGACCTGCCCGAAGTGCGGGCGCCCTCACAGATCACTGTCATGAGCATTGAACAGCAGAAAGCCCGCGCCCACGCGTTCCATCAGCTGCACGCCGGTAGCGCACCCTTGATACTGCCCAACGTCTGGGATGCGGCCAGCGCCCGCGTCATCGAAAAAGCGGGGGCGCCCGCCGTGGCCACCAGCAGCGCCGCCATGGCGTGGGCGCTTGGCGCTCCGGATGGCGAACAGCTCGGGCTCGACGACCTGCTTACCGCCTGTCGGCGCATCATCGATGCTGTCGCGGTGCCGGTGAGCGTCGATGTCGAGCGAGGCTACGGCCACGATGCCGAAGAGACCGGTGCACTGGTCGGCGCGCTGATTCAGCTCGGCGTGGTGGGCATCAATATTGAAGATGGCAAGGACCCCGCCACCGGTAGGCTGGCCGATCCGCGCATTCTGCGTGAGCGTATCGCCTGCATCCGTGCGGTGGCGGAGCATCGCGGCGTGCCCTTGTTCATCAATGCGCGCACGGATGCGTACATTACGCCGGGGCTTTCCGGCGAGGCCCGCTTCAAGGAAGCGCTGGATCGCGCGCTGTCTTTTGTCGATGCGGGTGCCAACGGCATTTTTGTTCCCGGCTTGGCTGATCCGGCGGAGATCGCTCGCTTCGCCATGGCGCTGCCGGTGCCGCTCAACGTCTACGTGGGTTACCCGGGCGCACCGGATGCGAACACGCTGCGCGGACTGGGTGTGCGCCGCATCAGCCTTGGCTGCGGCACCATGCAGGCGGTGCTCGCGCATCTCGGTCGGATTGCCGAAGAAGCGTTGGTGAAGGGGCGTTTCGACATCATGGGCGACCATATGCTCACGGTGACGGAAGCGAATGGTCTGTTTGCCCCTTCATCGCCGCGCGTGTTCCGCGAGATGCGTCGTACCGCGTGATGTCATGAATGGCCTGACGCGTTGCGTGCCTTGATGAAATCCACGAAGGCTCGCAACGGCGTCGGCAGGTTCTGGCGTCCGGGGTAATACAGAAAGGGGCCGCTGAAGTCCTGCCACCACGATTCCAGGACGGGCTCGAGCGCGCCGCTATCCAGATGGGGACGCAACAGCCCCTCGTACATATGCACCACACCGAGCCCAGCCAGCGCACCATGAATAAGCAAGTCGAGCGCCGCACCAGGACGCGTGCGCAGCGGCCCCGTGGGCTCGACGCGCACCACCTCGCCATCGCGTTCGAATTCCCACACGGGCATCGCACCGCTTGCAAACTGGCCGCGCAGGCAGGCGTGTTGCAGTAGATCGCGCGGGTGGAGGGGGCGGCCATGCGCAGCGAGATAAGCGGGTGTGGCCGCCGTCGCGAAGCGTTGCACGCGCGGGCCGATAGGGATGGCCACCATATCCTGTTCCAGCCGCTCGTCGTAGCGGATGCCGGCGTCACAGCCAGCGGACAGCACGTCCACGAAACTGTCCTCCACCGTCACGTCGACGAGGATGTCGGGATAGGCCTTGAGGAAGTCCGCGAGAATGGTCGGCAGCACCACGCGGGCCACTCCCGCCGGCACGTTGAGCCGCAGCGTGCCGGTGGGTTTGTCGCGGAAGGCGTTCAGCACATCCAGCGCTGCTTCCATCTCCGATAGTACCGGCGTCAGTCGTTCGATCAGCCGTTGGCCTGCCTCGGTGGGCGCTACGCTGCGGGTGGTCCGGTTGAGCAGGCGCACGCCCAGCGCGGCCTCCAGCCGGCGTACCGCCACGCTGAGCCCGGAGGCGGATACACCGCTGGCGCGTGCGGCGTCGCGGAAGCCACCAGCCCGGGCGACGGCGAGGAAGGCGGCGAGATCGTTGAATTCCATGACCATTGTGCAAAGTTTTGCACAGCCTGTGCGAATTGACATGGATTCTCTAACAGACGCCGGGTGCGCATAGTGGCGTCACCCCATCGAGGACATCGCCATGACTCACCCCCTCAAAACCTTCCCCTTTGGCGGCGCCGCCGTGAACCGCATGGGCTACGGCGCCATGCAACTGGCCGGCCCGGGCGTGTTCGGTCCGCCGAAGGACCATCAGGGCGCGCTCGCCGTACTGCGCGAAGCCGTCGCCGCGGGCGTCAACCACATCGACACCAGCGACTTCTACGGCCCGCACGTCACCAACCGGCTGATTCGCGAGGCGCTGCATCCATATCGCGATGATCTGGTCATCGTCACCAAGGTGGGCGCGACCCGTGGCGACGACGCATCGTGGCTGCCTGCGCAGAAGCCGGCCGAACTCGAACGCGGTGTGCACGACAACCTGAAGAACCTTGGTCTGGATGTGTTGGATGTGGTGAACATCCGCATCATGGGCGACGTGCATGCGCCCAAGGAAGGCTCTATCGCTCGGCAGGTGGAAGCGTTGGCGGAGCTGCAACGCAAAGGACTTGTGCGCCACGTCGGCCTGAGCAACGTCACCTCGGCGCAGGTGGCTGAAGCGCAGCGCATCACCGAGATCGTCTGCGTGCAGAACCACTACAACCTGGTGCATCGCGCCGACGATGCGCTGGTCGAGGAGCTCGCGACTCAGGGCATTGCCTATGTGCCGTTCTTCCCGTTGGGCGGCTTTACGCCGATCCAGTCATCGGGCCTGTCGGATATGGCGGCATCGCTGGGTGCGACTCCGATGCAGGTCGCGCTGGCGTGGTTGCTTCATCGCGCGCCCAACATTTTGCTGATTCCTGGTACGTCGTCGCTCGCCCATCTGCGCGAAAACATGCAGGCGGCGGCGTTAGTGCTGCCCAATGATGTGTTGGCCGAGCTGGATGCACTGGCGTCGCAGGTTTCCGCGGCCTGAGCGATACGGGCGCACCCGCCAACGATGGTCGGGTGCGCCGCCAGGCGTGTCAGGCAAGGTTCCGACGTGGGCCGGCATACTGCACGCCTGAATCCACGCGAGGAAACACGGATGTTCAAGCGCATCATGGACCGCCTTTCGGGCAAGAAGGCCGATCAGGCGGCTCCGCCAGCATCAGCCCCGACGGCGCCGCCGGACGAACAAGAACTCATCACGGTCTACGACGCCTACGGCCGCGAGATGAAGATCACCCGCGCCGACTGGCGCGACAAGCTGTTCCTTCCTCAGCTCAAATCGAGCTGGGATCAGCCCGATGCCTTGTATTCGCTGATCCTCAACGGGATCAACGACGGCATGGTCGACGAGGTCAAGGCAGCGTCCGCGCGTTTGCTGACGATCGATCCCATTCCTGAGCGCAGCGGCACCATGCGCGCCATCGTCATGCTCAAGCTCGGCCGGCTCGACGACGCCGAAGCGATACTGCGCGAGACGATGCAGAAGGTTGGCGAGACCGGCACGCTGCTCACCAATCTCGCGAAGGTGGAAGCCGAGCGTGGCGAGCACGAGAAGGCCGAAGCGACCTTGTGGAAGGCGATCGAGCGTGAGCCCAATCTCGACAACGGGCTGATGTGGTGGTCCGGCATCCATAAGGAGCGTGGCGGTGACGAAGCCTATGTCGGCGCGTTGCAGCGTGTGGCTGCGCTGCCTGGCAGCTGGCGCGCGCAACTGTGGCTGGCGCGCAACCATCTCGAACGCGGCGACGTGGCGGATGCGCGCTTGCTTTACGAACAGGTGTTGGCGACGAACACGCTTGATGCCGAGTCGTTGATGATGATCTCCGGTGACCTTGGCAACCACGGTCAGGTGCCGCTGATGGTCGAGCTGATTGCACCGGTGTTGGATTTCCAGCGGCACGACCCGCGCGCTGGCATGAACCTGGTGCAGGCGTATCTGCAACTGGATCGTCTGGATGAAGGCGAAGCATTACTGTCGAAGTTGTACGCGCTGAACTTGCCGCCGTTCAAGCAATACCTGGACCGCTTCTCGGCGGAGTTCCAGCAGCGCCGTACGCAGGAAGCCAAGCCCACGCCCATCGTCGAGCAGGCGATGGATATCGCTGGCGTGCCTTACAGTGGACCGATCTGGACGTATGGCTTGCGTGATCCTCAGTGGTTGCTTGCGCCCAAGCCCGAGACGGCGAAGAAGGTCTTGTTTCTGTGCCTCAGCAAGAAGCTGACCGGCGGAGAAGCCGCGCAGCAGGAGCGCGAGAACGCCATCGGCCGGTTGAGTCGCGCCTTGCCGCTGTACTTCGCCGAGTCCGTGCATGTTTGGACCGGGCACGAGGGACAAGCGGTGATCCCCGTGGTGCGCGGCGGCGGGCCGGTGTTGTTCGGTGCCTCGGATGATGACGATGCGACTATCGAGGTATTCAAGTCGCGTGGCGACATCATCGTGTGCGGCACCATTGACGATAGCGAAGACCGCTGGCGTGTCGTTTGTAGGGTCTGGTCTGCCGAGAAGAACGACTGGATCGCCCACGAGCAGATCGATGTGCCCACCGATGATCTGGGGCAGGGCGTGCTTGCGCTGGAACAGCGCTTGCTGGCCGCCGTGGGCGGGGCGCGCGAAACGCCTGGGGACGTTTGGTACACGCGCCCTTCGTCCGAGGCGATGGACGTCTATCTCACCGGGCTCTCCCAGAGCCTGATGTTATCGCTGGTATCGAACGGCCTCGTGCCCAAGGATGGTCTGTGGGGCGAGCGCAATATGCTCGAATGGTGGCTGCGCATGGCGCTGCAGTGGCCAACCTGGGCGGTGCCACGCATGGCCTATCTGGCGGTTCTGTCGAATGCAGCGCACTATGGATCGCCGGTGCTGGAGGAGTTCCGCGAACGAACGCTTGCCCTGATCAGGAGTACGAACCGTGATCAGCCATGGCTGGCGCGACTGGCGCCCGTCGCCTGGAAAGCCTTCGGCATGGACGATGAGCTGGAGGATGTGCAACGGCAGGCCGGTTCCGATGATGCCTACGCACAGTGGCTCGATCGCGTTGCAAAGGGCGGGAAGCCCATGGTCAGCGCGTAAGGCTGCGTGATCACTGAAGCCGCAGCGTATAAGCCGGCGGCGTAAACCACGAGGCGGCGTACCTTTGTCACGGGCGTCCGCTGCGCGAGCAGCGGGCGCTTGCTGCTATGGTGCGGGGCGGAACACGCCACTTGATGGCGAGAGCCCAGTGCGGTTCGCACAAGCGCCGAAGGGAACGTGACGACGTTGGAGGGAGGATGCGGATGACGAATGCGAGGCCGGGCGGGTCACCCATCACGCGTGCCTCGATGGTCATCGCTGCGCTCTCCACCGTGGTGGAGTGGTACGACTTCACGCTCTACCTGTACTTCGCCACGGTGTTGTCGCGCGTGTTCTTCGGTGGTGGTGATCATTCCCTGCTCGCTACCTTGGCGGGCTTCGCGATTTCGTATGCGATGCGTCCGCTGGGTGCACTGGTGTTTGGTGTGATTGGCGACCGCTTGGGGCGGCGCCATACCTTGTTGTTGTCGATGTCGTTGATGACCGTCGCCATGCTGGTCACTGCGTTGCTGCCCGACTATCGGCACATGGACGTGATCGCGGGCTATCTGTTGTTGCTGCTGCGCTGCCTGATGGCGTTCTCCGTCGGTGGTGAATACACCGGCGTGGTCGCCTATCTTCTCGAAGGTTCAGAGAAACAGCATCGCGGATTGGTGACGTCGTTGGCCTCAGCAGCCAGCGAGATCGGTGCCTTGCTGGCCGTGGGCGTGTCGGCGCTCACGGTGGGCTTGTTGAGTCGTGAGCATCTTGATGCGTGGGGTTGGCGCATCCCGTTCTTCGTTGGCGCGGCCTTGGCCGGCAGTGTCTGGATCGCGCGTTCGGCCATGCAGGAGTCGCCAGATTTCGAGCGCCAGCAGGCGCGCGGCAGCGTGCCCGAGACACCGGTGCGCGACACGCTCGCGAATCACCGCATTGCCATCTGGAGAACTTTTGCGATCTCGGCGCTGGGATCGATCACCTACTACGTCGGCATCACTTATGTGCCGGCCTTCCTTAGCTCCACCGGGACGCTGGGCGAGAGTGAGTCGCTCACCTTGTCGACGCTGGCGGCCGTGGCGGTGATCCTGATTACGCCCTGGGTCGGCTCGCTCTCCGACCGCGTGGGGCGCAAGCCGGTGCTGGGATGGCTGGCGGTGCTGAGCGCCGCGCTACCGCTGGCGATGTTTACCCTGATGGCGCACGGCACGCGCTGGCAGATCATCGTGGCCACGGTGGTGCTGGCCTGCGTGGCCGGTGGTGTCAGTGCGGTGGGTGCGCCGGCAACGGCGGAACAATTCCCTGGCGAAGGTCGTCTCAGTGGCTTGGCCCTTGGGGTCACCGTGGCCACGGCGATCTTCGGTGGCGTCACCCCCTTTCTTGCCGAGCTGCTGATCCGGGTGACCGGCTGGTCGGCCGTACCTGGGGCCATGATCGCGGTGATCGCCCTGGCCGTATTGCCGGTGCTGTTGACCATGCCCGAGACCCGGCCTCGGGTTTGAGGTGTCGCTGACGGTCGTCGCCTGCTGTCACAAAGTGACCCGGCGTGACGGCTTCATGGCAAGCGGCGAAGGCGTGGTGGCGGCAGCCTGAATGAGATGCTCATCACAACATGATCATTTTGATTGGCATGCAGCTTGCTTAATCTCTTTCATTCTTAAGCATTGGGCTGAGCGATAGTCGTCGGCGCACAAGGCGCAGGTGACAGCTCCGGGGGGATCCGCTGTCCAACATTCACTCAACCTCGAGGGAGATGTCCGTCTCTCTGGTGGGCTTGCTTGCGCTCGGACACTGCGCGGCATTTGCCGATCGCCACCTTCCTGCCGTGGCGGCGCCTCTGCTCAAGACCAGCCTGGGCCTGACTGACACACAGTTGGGTTTCCTCGACGGGCCGGCTTTCGTGCTCCTGTATGTCGCAGGCATTTTGATGAGTTGGCCGCTGGCGAACTCACCGCATCGATTGCGTTTGCTCGCCGGATGTATCGGTGTCTGGGTGGTGGGCATGCTGATCTTTGCCCTGGCCCCGACTTTCGACGTGCTGGTGATCGGGCGTGCCTTGGTGGGCTTTGGACAGGCGTTGTTCGTACCGCTCGCGCTCGGTTTGATCGTGCAGTGTTCGGCTCCTGGGCAGCGCGGGCGCTCGATGGCGGTGTTCACTGCCGCGGCGGTTGCAGGGCGCGGCCTTGCGTTGCTCGCGGGCGGTGCGGCGTTGCTGTTGCTGGCGCGTTGGATGCCGGCGTCTGCGCATGCGCACTGGCGCCTGCTGTTTTTGGTGATGGCGGCACCCAACCTGCTGTTGATGGTTCTGCTGTGCTGCCGGCGGGAGCGCATGCCAGCGTCGCCGTCGTCGACGAAGGTCGTGGCCGAGATGCTGGCTGCGTTTCGCGAGCGGCCAGGCACGTTTTGCGCGTATCTGGGTAGCGCAGGTGCAAGCGTGCTGGTGGTGCAGGGCATCGGCGCTTGGGCGCCGTCGATATTGCATCGGGAGCAGGGGCTATCACCTGCGACGGCTGCGCTGGTGTTTGGCGTGGCGCTACTGGTGGCATCGCCCCTGGGACATCTTTTGGCTGGCGCCCTGGTCGATAAGCGCGTACGGCGCATGACGCCCATGTCTATCGTGGCGGTGGCCTTGATGGCGGTGGTGCCGATGTTGTGGGCGATCCCATCGGCCACGTCGGCGACGCAGGCATGCGTGCTGCTCGCGCTTGCTTCACTGGCTGGCGGCACCGCAGCAGTGGCTGCGTTGGCGGGCCTGCCGCTGATGCTGCACGTGCAGGTGCGCGACATCGGGCTGCGGCTATTCCTTGCGTTCATCACCCTGGTCGGCGTGGCGCTTGGGCCGTACATGGCCGGCGTGGTCAGCGACA
>NZ_JAELTQ010000396.1 GCF_016428905.1 Dyella sp. ASV24
AGCTCGGGCTGGGTTGAGCCGAGCACATAAAAAAGGGAGCGCTTAGCGCTCCCTTTTTCTTATTCGCTTTTCATCAATCGATCAGCGAGGTTCCGTGCCTGTTGCCGGATTTCCGGCATGGCTGTGGCTGTCTCTTATACACATCTGACGCTGCCGACGAAGCTGGAATGGTGGGGGTGGGGGGGGGGGGGGGGGGGGTAGGGGGGGGGGGGGGGGGGGGGGGGGGGGGGGGGGGGGGGGGGGGGGGGGGGGGGGGGGGGGGGGGGGGGGGGGGGGGGGGGGGGGGGGGGGGGGGGGGGGGGGGGGGGGGGGGGGGGGGGGGGG
>NZ_JAELTQ010000397.1 GCF_016428905.1 Dyella sp. ASV24
GAGCCGCTCATCTTACATCGTTTTTCCTGTCCGTCAACACCTTCAGCGAAATCTTTTTGCTTCAGGCCTTTTCGGCGGAACCCAGTGAGGAAGAGCTTCTCGTCTGGGCAGGAGCGGAATAATAGCTGTCTCTTATACACATCTGACGCTGCCGACGAAGCTGGAATGGTGGGGGTGTGGGGGGGGGGGGGGGGGGTGGAAGGGGGGGGGGGGGGGGGGGGGGGGGGGGGGGGGGGGGGGGGGGGGGGGGGGGGGGGGGGGGGGGGGGGGGGGGGGGGGGGGGGGGGGGGGGGGGGGGGGGGGGGGGGGGGGGGGGGGGGGGGG
>NZ_JAELTQ010000398.1 GCF_016428905.1 Dyella sp. ASV24
TGATCATTGCCAGCCACATCGGCGTGCATCCGAAGGCGCTGCTGGAATACGGCAAGCAGGATGCAGAAACCAAGCGGAAGATCGACGAGCGCATGGCCGGCTACGCCGACCCCGTGTCGTTCTATGTCTGTCTCTTATACACATCTGACGCTGCCGACGAAGCTGGAATGGTGGTGGTGTGGGGGGGGGGGGGGGGGGTGAAAGGGGGGGGGGGGGGGGGGGGGGGGGGGGGGGGGGGGGGGGGGGGGGGGGGGGGGGGGGGGGGGGGGGGGGGGGGGGGGGGGGGGGGGGGGGGGGGGGGGGGGGGGGGGGGGGGGGGGGGGG
>NZ_JAELTQ010000399.1 GCF_016428905.1 Dyella sp. ASV24
CTACTTGTGCATCGCAATCGGTGCCGTGCTCGGGAGGGGCGCGGGCGCTCTTGCGGACGCTGAGAAGGCAGGATTGCTGGCCGGCGCCGCGCCGGCGTCCAAGGACGGAGATCCTTCCATCACAGCCTGTCTCTTATACACATCTGACGCTGCCGACGAAGCTGGAATGGTGGTGTTGTGGGGGGGGGGGGGGGGGGTGAAGAGGGGGGGGGGGGGGGGGGGGGGGGGGGGGGGGGGGGGGGGGGGGGGGGGGGGGGGGGGGGGGGGGGGGGGGGGGGGGGGGGGGGGGGGGGGGGGGGGGGGGGGGGGGGGGGGGGGGGGGGG
>NZ_JAELTQ010000400.1 GCF_016428905.1 Dyella sp. ASV24
CTACGGATGTAGCCGAGCAGCCACTTCACCGCCACGAAGGCGACGATGGCCGATACCACGAAGCCGACGCCAAAGGCCGCCCAGTCTTCGTGATGCAGCCCGCCTTCCTTCAGCACCTTCAGCAGCTGTCTCTTATACACATCTGACGCTGCCGACGAAGCTGGAATGGTGGTGGTGGGGGGGGGGGGGGGGGGGGTGAGGAGGGGGGGGGGGGGGGGGGGGGGGGGGGGGGGGGGGGGGGGGGGGGGGGGGGGGGGGGGGGGGGGGGGGGGGGGGGGGGGGGGGGGGGGGGGGGGGGGGGGGGGGGGGGGGGGGGGGGGGGGG
>NZ_JAELTQ010000401.1 GCF_016428905.1 Dyella sp. ASV24
CCCCCCCCCCCCCCCCCCCCCCCCCCCCCCCCCCCCCCCCCCCCCCCCCCCCCCCCCCCCCCCCCCCCCCCCCCCCCCCCCCCCCCCCCCCCCCCCCCCCCCCCCCCCCCCCCCCCCCCCTTTTCACCCCCCCCCCCCCCCCCCACACCACCACCATTCCAGCTTCGTCGGCAGCGTCAGATGTGTATAAGAGACAGCCTTCGGGTCGCCCGAAGGGGGGAGGGAGACAAAAAGCCTAACTCTCCATCCCTTCGTAATACCCCCGCATCGCCTCCAGATAAGCATCCAGATTGCGCCCCGCCACATCCCCAAACCGCTCCCCGG
>NZ_JAELTQ010000402.1 GCF_016428905.1 Dyella sp. ASV24
CGCGCAGCTTCGACAGCAGCGTTGAGCGCCAGCAGGTTGGTCTGGAAGGCGATCTCATCGATCAGCTGCACAATGTCGGTGATCTGGCGGCTGGCCGCCTCGATCTCACGCATGGCGCCACTGGTGCTGTCTCTTATACACATCTGACGCTGCCGACGAAGCTGGAATGGTGGGGGTGTCGGGGGGGGGGGGGGGGGTGAGAAGGGGGGGGGGGGGGGGGGGGGGGGGGGGGGGGGGGGGGGGGGGGGGGGGGGGGGGGGGGGGGGGGGGGGGGGGGGGGGGGGGGGGGGGGGGGGGGGGGGGGGGGGGGGGGGGGGGGGGGGG
>NZ_JAELTQ010000403.1 GCF_016428905.1 Dyella sp. ASV24
GATATCTACCTGGGCAAGATCACCAACTGGCGTGACGTGGGCGGCAAGGACGCGCCGATCGACCTCTACGCCGTGGCCAGCCCGGGTGACGGTGTGGAATACAGCCTGCGCCGACTGGTGTTTGGCCTGTCTCTTATACACATCTGACGCTGCCGACGAAGCTGGAATGGTGGTGGTGGGGGGGGGGGGGGGGGGGGTGAGAGGGGGGGGGGGGGGGGGGGGGGGGGGGGGGGGGGGGGGGGGGGGGGGGGGGGGGGGGGGGGGGGGGGGGGGGGGGGGGGGGGGGGGGGGGGGGGGGGGGGGGGGGGGGGGGGGGGGGGGGG
>NZ_JAELTQ010000046.1 GCF_016428905.1 Dyella sp. ASV24
CCGTACGGCTCTGCGTCAGGTTGAGCACCGCTTCAGGGGCCGCCTTCTGGGCCGCCGCCCTCGCCTCGCGCAGGACGCGCGCCAGATCAGCCGGTGCGGCCCGGACCACATACACACTATTGAGCACGTTGCCCGGCGCAAGCGGCGCGAACACCGACCAGTCGCCCGCGTCGGCACCGCGGCGCCCACCGGGATCCGGACGCGCGAGATGACCCAGCACACCAACGACCCGCAAATGGAACTTGTCCGACCAGAACTCCTTGCCCAGCGGATCCTGCCCTGGCCACAGGCGTTGAGCGAAGCTGCGGGTGATCCACACGGGGGTGTCCGGCGGAAGCCAGACATCCGCCGGACGAAAATCGTCAGCCTGGAACGCCCGCCCCGCGATCAGCTTCAACCCCATCGCCTCCGCCGCGCCGGGGCCGCCGAGATAGAAATGCGGCACAGCGACGTAATGCTCACGATCCAGCGTGATGCCATTGTCGCCGGCACGGTCGGAGAACGGCAGCGCATTGACCGCGGCGACGGCCTGCACGCCCGGCACCGCGCGCAACGCCGCCATGACACGTGCGTTGAGATCGACGCCATGGCAGCCATCGCAATCGAGGTGGATCAGCGCGAGCGAGGATTCATCGACGCCGCTCTCCAAGTGCAGCAAACGAATCTGCCCTACGATCAAGAAGCAGGCATTGCACAGCACCGCGCATGCCAGTGCGATCTCGAACGCAATCAGCGCCGTGGCAAGACGATGGCGGCGCAGCGCGGAAAGGATCGGTCCGAAGTTCGTCATCGTCGGCCTCACAGGGTCTTGAGTTGCCACGCGGGCACTACGCGGCAAGCGCGCATCGCTGGCAGGAATCCAGCCAACAGGCTCGCCCCAATGGCCGCGAAGAAAGTCACGAGGAACATCGGCACGTCCAGGTGCGCCAGATCGGCGTAAGCCACCGGCTGCTGGCGTATCAGCCACAAGCCCAGCAAGGTGAGCACCCAACCGAACGCGCCACCCAGCAGCCCGATCGTTCCCGCCTCGACCATGAATTGCGCAAACACCGCCAGGCGGCTCGCACCCAGCGCACGCCGCAAGCCAATCTCCCCACTGCGCCGCAGGAACTTGGCCAACAGCAGACCCACCATGTTGAGCAGGCAGATCACTAGAAACGCCACGGCAAGCCATGCCTGCAAACGCACATCGCCCGGCAGTACGCCGTTGAAATCCAACCACCCCATCAGATCGCGCATGCGCGTGTTGCCCGAGTGGCTGAACCGTCCCAGCGTCTGCTGCTGCGCCGCGTAGTCGGCAATGAAGCGGCGGTAAGCGGCCGCTTTTGCTCCGTCGTTGAGCTGTACCCACAGTGCCACCCAGGCACAAGGCGAGTTCTGCAGATGCCCCGGCTTATCGGGCAGATGCCAGCAGGTGAACTGCTGAAAGTTGCCGTCGTTGATATCAAGCCCGGTAAAGAACGGCGTGATGATGTTCTCAGGCTTCGAGTAAAAATCGCTCGTATCACCGTCAGCAAAGCGTCCACCACGCACAGCATAGAACTGCGGCGATGGTCGCCAGGGTTTCAGCACACCGACGATGCGCACATCGCTGTCGCGCAGGCGAAGCGTTCGACCGACGCTGTTTTCCCCATGAAACAGTTTCTGGTTGAGATCGTCGGTAATGATCGCCACACGAGCGCGAGCCTGGTCGTCTTGTGCACTCCAGGGCCCGCCGTAGCGAAACGGCACGTCGAACATGCTGAAGAAGTCCGTCGTGGCCGACAGCATCATGGTCAGCACCGGCGTCGCGCCCGCCTCGCCAGGATTCAGCCTGACCATGCTCTGTACCAGCAGCGCCTGCTTGTCCGCGCGCCCCGCGCTCCACAGGTCAACGGCCGACTGGTAGTCGAGCATGTCTAGCGGCTCATGGTCGTCCTTGTTCTTTGTATCCGCATCCACCTGCGGATAGAAGATGGTTTGGCTGCGCCCGGGCAAAGGATCGCCTGATAACAGGTGCACCACCGTCAGCGTGGTCATGCTGGCGCCGATGCCCACGGCGATGGCCAACACCATCAACGCCGTGAGCACCCGGTTGCGACGCAAACTATGGAAGGCCAGATCGAGGTAGTAACCGAACATTCCCTGTCCTTTGCCCATGTTCAGACCGATCGGGTCGCCACCACCGGTGGCACCGCAGCCGCACGCATGGCGGGGCCCAGCACCGCCAGCTGCCCAATAATCCACAACGACAACGCACCTACCGGGAAATAGATGCCGGGTAGACGCGGCAACTCGTAGTGCACCATCAGCAACAGGTTGATGCCGTAGGCCAGCACCATGCCCACAGCGATGCCAATCGTGGCCAGCAGAAAGTTTTCTGTCTGGAAGTAATGGAGGATGTTCGTGCGTGTGGCGCCCAACGCGCGGCGCACACCGATCTGCCGGCGACGCTGCGCCACCCAGAAACTGCCCAGCCCCACGATGCCCAGCGCAGTGACGACCAGCAGCGCAATGCACACCCCCACCAGGAGGCCGGCCATCGCCCTATCGTTCCGGAAGAAATCCTCGCGCATATTGCTCAGCAGGTGCTGCTTGAGCACAACACGATGCGGGTTGATCTCCTTGAGCTTGGCCACCGCGGCCTTCAGCACGCGCTCGCGATTCTTCGGATCGTCCACTCGCACAACGTACTCGCCGTTGGACACGCGCATAGGCAACACCATGCTGTATCCGGCGATCGAGTCATCCCAGATGGATGGCCGCACAAGGTCCTTCACCACACCCACCACGGTGAATCCGTAGTCGGACATGAAGAGCTCCTTGCCTACGGCCGATTGCCCGGGCCACATGCGTTGAGCCAGCGCTTGTGTGATCACCACGGTCTTGGGTATGGCCTTGGGATCGTGCCGAGCCACCGCGCTGAGTACATCATCCATATCCATGTAGTCGTCAGCCGTCAGCTCGCGCCCTGCGATCAGCTGCGTACCCAAGGTCTGGGTGATGTTCACGCCGAAGTAGTTGGTGGCATTGGTCGTGGCGATGCGTTGCTTGGGATCAATCTTGATGGACGCATTGGACGAGGAATTGCCGAAAGGCACCTGGCTGACCGATGCCACCGAGACGACGCCAGGGATCTGCCTTAGCGCGGCGAGATCCTCCTCGCCACGGGCCTTCTCATCCTTGCCCGCGCCGATGTTGGCCAACGCGATGTGCAGCAGGTGTTGTTCGTCCACACCGCTCGGCATGTGGATACGCTCGATACGCTGATTGATGATGAAGACGGCGTTGCACACGATGGCGCAGGTCAGCGCGATCTCCAGGATCACCAGGAAGGCGGTGGTCTTGTGGCGACGCAAGGTCGACAAAATGGGGAGGATTTCCATCACCGTATCCTTTATTGGCTTTTCAGTTGCAGCGCAGGGGTGATCTGGCAGGCACGCCAGGCCGGCAGCAGGCCAGCCAGCAGCGTGGTTCCTACCGCCAGCAGGAAGGTGAACATCAACATGCCCACGCTCATATGCGCGAGCGCCGCGTAGCTGGACGGCTGTTTACGTACCAGCCATAGCCCAACAAAGGCGAGCAACAGCCCGAAGGAGCCACCCGCCAGGCCGATCACACCGGACTCCACCAGCAGCTGCATGAACACCTCGCGCTTCGATGCACCCAGCGCGCGGCGCACGCCGAGCTCGCCAGCGCGACGCAGAAACTTGGCGAGCATCAGCCCCACGGTGTTGACCAGGCACACCAGCAGGAAGCCCAGGGCCAGCCAGGTCTGCAGCCGCACGTCGCCCGGCACCACCTTGTTGATGTCCATCCATTCCATCAAGTTGGGCAGATCGACGTTCGGCGGGCGCTGGAAGCGACCTAAAGCTTTCTGCTCCTGCGAGTAGTGCACCAGGTATTCACGATACGCAGCGACCTTGGCAGGGCTGTCCAACTGCACCCAGTACTGCAGCCACACACAGGGCGCGGTTTCGGCATGTTCGTCATCGCCGCCACCACTGCCCCAGCAATCGGTACTACCGTCGTGTGCGAAATGCGCATCGCGGGAGGTGCTCAACGGAACGAACACGTCTTCCGTCGTGCCGTAATTACTACCCGTATTCAGGTCGTAGAAGCGCGGCGTGGGCCGCCAGTCGTCGAGCACGCCGATGACCTGGAGCGCTGCATCCTTGATGCGCAGCGTCTGGCCTACGCTGTTCTTGCCAGCGAAAAGCTTCTCGTTGAGCGTGCGCGTGATCACCACCACGCGGGCCTTGGCCTCATCCTCCTGCGCGCTCCACGGGCGTCCGTAGAGGAACGGCACCTTGAACATCGGGAAGAAATCGCTCGTCGTGTAACGCGCGTCGCTGAAGAACGGGTCGATGTTGGCCTGCGCCGGCTGCACGGCCACGGAGCCACCGGTCATCAACGCCTGACGGTCGGCACGCTTGGCTTGCAACAGGTTCTGGCCATCCGGCCACGAGACCTGCTCGGGTGGTCGCTTGCCTTCCTCGTAGCCATCCATGTCGCGCGGATCCACCTGCGGGTAGAACAGCGTGGTGCTCGTTCCCGGCAGCGGATCGCCGGACAGCACATGCAGCACCGTAAGCGTCGTCATGCTGGCCCCAATACCCAGCGCGATGGCCAGCACCATCAGCGCGGTGAGCATCTTGTTGCGCCTGAGGCTGCGTAGCGCCAAGTCAAGGTAGTAGCCGAACATCGTTATCCCCTTTGTGCGTTCGTTTCCGCCATCACACTGATCGCGTGGCTTCCACCGGCGGCACGCGCGAGGCGCGCAACGCCGGTGCGAGCACCGCACCCTGCCCCAGTAACAAGAGCATCACCGCACCGATGACCAGGTAGGTCAGCGACAGACGATGCATTTCAAAACGCGTCACCATCCACAGGTTCATGGCGATGGCGAGCAGCACGCCAAACAGCGCACCGCCACTGCTGATAAGCAGGTTCTCGGTCATGAAGTACCGCAGGATGTCCCGCCGGGTGGCGCCGAGCGCGCGCCGCACACCAATCTGCTTGCGGCGCTGGCCCACCCAGAAGCTGGTGAGGCCCACGATACCCGCCGCAGTAACCGCCAGCAGCACCACACTGATCACGCCCATCAGGATGGCCATGCCACGATCACTTTCATAAGCGCGGGAGCGCACGTCGCTGAAACTGAGCACGCCATCGTCATCGTTGATCACGCGACGCGGGTTCTGTGCGAACAGCGCCTTGACCGCCGCGTGCATGGCCGAGTCCAGCTGCCCAGGCTGGGCACGCACGATGTAGAACGAGCCCAGCGAAATGTTCAGCCGCTCGGGAATGATCACCGAGCGATACGCGAAGTCCGAGGCCCATCGTTCGACGCTCTGCGCCTGCAACAGATCAACCACGCCGACAATAGTGCCCGGGCCACCGATCAGATAGATGGTCTTGCCCACCGCGTCCTCGCCCGGAAACAGCTTCTGGACCAACGCCTTGGTCACGATCACCACCGGCGGCGCCAGCCTGTAGCGCATATCCATGTGGCCGATTTCATCCGCGCGGAAATTGCGGCCAGCGATCAGCTTCAGACCCAGCGTATCGATGAAATTCTGATCAGCGAAATAAATGGTCGCGCCCGAGCTGTCCTGCAACTGGTCAGGCTTGAGCTTGACCGAATCGTCCCAACCGCTGCCGCGCAGCGGATACGAATTGCTGGGCGTCACGTTCTGCACGCCTGCCACTTGCCGTAACACCTGCAGGTCTTCGCGGATCATGGCATCGACCCGCGCCGAGTCTGGATGACCTACCCACTCGCTCTTGATGACAAAGATGTTGGGCTCATCGATACCGGTGGGCTCGGACAGATGTGCGATCCGCTGGTGAATGATGAAAAGCGCGTTGCAGACAATCGCCAGCGTCAGCGCGATCTGCATGGCGATCAGGAAGGTGCCCGCCTTGTGGCGGCGCAGTGCGGAGAGAATCGGCTTGATCTGCATGTCCGGCCCTCCCTTAGTTGGACTTCAGTTGCCAGGCCGGCTGCACTTGCGCAGCCCGCCAGGTGGGATAGAAGGCGGCGAAAACCGTGGCGCCAATCGCCACCAGCAAGGTCAGCAGCACCAGCGACAGGTCCAGATGAGCCAGTCGCGCGATCTGCGGTTCGAACACCATGCCCAGCCCCAGCATCCCCACCGCCGTAAGGACCAGCCCCAGCGCGCCGCCGGCCAGCCCCACCATGGCCGCCTCTGCCAGAAACTGGCGATAGATATCCGCGCGCGAAGCGCCGAGCGCCCGACGCACGCCGATCTCCGGTGCGCGTCGCATGAACTTGGCCAGCAGCAGGCCAATGGTGTTGACCAGACAAATCACCAGGAAGCCCAGCGCCAGCGACAACGAGATGCGGCTCTCTGGCGGCACGGCATGCTGGAAGTCCAACCACTCGCGCACATCGCGCAGGCGATTGTTCGGTGCCCAGTTGAAGCGCCCCGCATCGCGCTGTTCGCGTGCGTAGCCGTCGAGGAACTGGCGGTACGCCTGCACCTGTGCGGCGTCCTCCAGTTGCACCCATGGGCTGATCCACACGCATTCGCCGCTCAACCAGCTATCCCAGCTATCGCCACGCTTGCCATCACTACCGCAATTGTTGCTGCCGTAGGTGTCGATGCGCTGCCCGACCGCATAGGTGAAGGGGATATAGATCTGCGACGGATCGGCATAGAGGTTGCCGTCGAAAATGTCGAAGAAGCGCGGTTTGGGATCCCAGGTGTCGGTCACGCCCACGATACGGAACTGGCGATCGTCCAACGTGATCTGGCGTCCTACGCTGTTGGCGCCACCAAATAGCTTCTGATTGAGAGCGCGACTGATCACGATCACCGCTTCGCGCGATTCGTCCTGACCGTTGTCCCACGCGCCGCCGTAAAGGAACGGCACGTCGAACATGCTGAAGAAGTCGCTATAAGTGGCATAGCCGACCGCCTTGAAGGGCATGCGCTGAGGATCGTCAGGCATCACCGAAAGGCCCACCGGAAACAGCATGGTCTGCTTGACCGCTTTGTGGGCACGCATCAGAGCCATGGCATCCGTGTAGTTGAGCGCCGACGGCGGCTCGCCGTGACGGTTGTATTGCGGCCCCCGGTTGTCGATCAGCGGCACGAAAAGCCTGGACGACTTCTGCGGTATCGGGTCGCCCGATACCGCACGGAACACGGCAAACGTCACCATCGACGCCGCGACGCCAAAACCGATCGACATGATCATCAATGCCGTCAGCAGGACGTTGCGTCGAAGACTCGCCGCGCCCAGTCGCAGGTTGTGGACAAACATGCCGCTCATGAACACCTCTTTCCGCCCAAACATTTCGTACCGCTCGCACACTTCATGCCTCGCGTTGCGAGATCACACCGAACGCGTTGCTTCCACCGGCGACACCCGCGAGGCACGCAACGCCGGCGCCAGCACCGCGCCCTGCCCCAGCAACAGCAGGGCAACCACACCGATCAACACATAGACCAGCGACAGGCGCGCCATTTCAAATTGGGTCACCAGCCACAGATTCATGCCGATGGCGAGCAGCGCACCAATCACGACGCCCACCACGCCAATCAACAGGTTCTCGGTGAGGAAGTAGCTCAGGATGTCGCGCTTGGTCGCGCCCAGTGCGCGTCGCACGCCGATCTGTTTGCGGCGCTGACCCACCCAGAAGCTGGTGAGACCCACGATGCCTGCTGCAGTGACGCCCAACAGGACCAGACACACCACGCTCATCAGGATCGCCATACCCTTGTCGCCCTTGTAGGCGTCATCGCGTATCTGGGCAAAGCTGCGAACACCGCGTTCTTTCGAAATCACGCGCATGCGATTCGCCTTCACCAGCGCCGCCGGCGCCGCCTTCATCACGCTCTCGAGCTGACCGGGCTTGGAACGGATCAGGTAGTTGGTGAAGGGGCCGGTCAACTGCACCGGCTGAATCAGCGAGTTCTCGTAGAAATCATCCGACCACACAGAATTCCACGGCACCCCTAGTCGCTCCACGATACCGATGATGGTGGTTGGCTTTTTCGTATCGCCGATATAGATGGGCTTGCCCAGCCCGGAGCCGTCCGGATACATCTTGTCGGCCAGCGCCTTGCTCACGATGACGATGGACGGGTCCGGCACCGATTGAGGATCGGCCTGCACAATCTCGTCCGCACGGAAATTGCGGCCTGCTACGAGCTTAAGCCCCATCGTCGCCAACACACGTTCATCGGCGAAGTACTGCGTGGTATGCGCCTTGGAGTCCTTCGCATCCACGTCGGTGCGCACGCCAGTGGACCAGCCACCTCCGCGCAACGGGTAGGAGTTGATCGACACAGCATCCTGCACGCCAGGCAGTTGGCGTAGCGCCTGTAGATCCGCCTGAATCAGTGGCCCGGCGTTATTATCGGCGAGGCCGACAAAGATGCTGTGAATGGCCATCACATCCGCTTCGTCCATGCCGGTGGGCCGCTGGACGCGCTCCAGGCGCTGATGAATGATGAAGACCGCGTTGCAGACAATCGCCAGCGTCAAGGCAATCTGCATCGCGATGAGGATGGTGCCGGCCTTGTGTCGCTTGAGCGCGGCGAGGATAGGCTTGATGTGCATCATAATCATCGCCTCAGTTAGATTTCAGCTGCCATGCCGGCTGCACCTGCGCAGCACGCCATGTGGGATAGAACGCCGCGAGCACCGTCGTCAGCACGGCCACCAGCATGGTCAACAGCACCAGGGACAGATCGAGTTTTGCCAGCTTGGCGACATCCGGCTCGAATACCAGCGACACGCCCATCACACCCAGACCGGTAAGCAACAGCCCCACCACGCCACCCGCCAGACCAACAGCAGCCGCTTCGATCAGGAATTGCAGGTAGATCTCCTTGCGCGGCGCACCCAAGGCGCGACGCACACCGATCTCCGACGAACGACGCATGAATTTCGCCAGCAGCAAGCCCACCGTGTTCACCAGGCAGATCAACAGGAAGCCCAGCGATACCATCAGCGAGACCTTGGCCTCCTGCGGCACGACCTTCTGGTACTCCAACCATTCGGTGACATTGCGCAGACGGTTATTGGGCGCCCAGCGGAAGCGGCCGGAGCGCTGCTGTTCGGCGGCGTAACCATTGAGGTACGAGCGATAGGCATCGGCTTCGGACTTCGTCGGCAACTCAGCCCAGAAGCCGAGCCACACGCACTCCGAGCGGATCCACGAATCCCAACCCTTACCCGGGTCGTGGCTGCAGTTGTTGTTGCCGTTGGTCGCCGTCTGCAACTCCACGGCGCGTGTGAACGGCATGAACACCTCGATGGGATCGTCGAAGCCGTTGGTGTTGGTGACGTCGTAGAACACCGGCTCGGGGTTCCACCTGTCGGCCACACCGACGATGCGATAGTCGCGCCCGTTGAGGTTGATGTTCTTGCCTACGCTGTTGACGCCGTTGAACATCTTTTCATTGAGCTCTTTGCCGATAACCACCACAGCAGCGTGCGACTCGTCTTCGTTGGCCGTCCAAGGGTGGCCGTAGAGCATGGGAATATCGAACATGGCGAAGGCATCCGTGTACCAGGCGTAGCTGGTTTCGCGGAACGGCAGCATCGACGGATCGGTCGGCACAATGGACATCTGCGCTGGATATAGCGCCGTCTGCCGCTTTGCACGCTTGTCGCGCATCAGGTTGATGGCGTCGGTGTAGCTCATCGCGTTGGGCGGCTCGCCCTTGTTGTGCTGCGTGGATTCCGGCCCCCAGTTGTCGATCTGCGGCACAAAGAGCTGGGAGGACTTGTCAGGGATAGGGTTGTTGGAGGTCGCGCGGAACACCGAATAGGTGGTCATCGACGCGGCCACGCCACAGCCGATCGCCAACACCATCAGCAGCGTCAACAGCGGGTTCTTCCTGAGACTGCGCAAACCAAGCTGTAGATAGTAGGCGAACATGGTCGTCCTTCACTCAACGGAAACCACCTCCCGCACGCGCGGGAGGTACGGTGGCGATACTCAGGCCGGGCTGCCGGCGCGAGCCGAGGTCACGGCGTGGTGGAAGCGCGGATCTTCCGCAAGATCCACCACCTGACCATCGATGATGTGCACGTTGCGCTGGGCGCGAGCGGCCAGTTCCGGATCGTGCGTCACCATGACGATGGTGGCGCCTTCGCGATGGATCTCTTCCAACAGCTCCATCACGCCACGGGCCATCTGCGTATCGAGGTTGCCGGTGGGTTCGTCCGCCAGCAGCAGGCGCGGCGAGCCGGCCAGCGCGCGGGCGATAGCAACGCGCTGCTGCTGACCACCGGACAGTTCGGCCGGATAGTGCTTGGCGCGCGAGGCCAGGCCAACGCGCTCCAGCGCATTCATGATGCGCTCCTTGCGTTCAGCCGTCTTCATACCGCGATAACGCAGCGGCACTTCCACATTGTCGAAGACGTTGAGGTCGGGAATCAGATTGAACGCCTGGAAGATGAAGCCGATCTTCTCGTTGCGAATGCGCGAGCGCTCGTTGTCGTTGAGGTTGCTCACCTCCACGCCGTCGAGGTGGTACTGACCGCCGGTAAAGGTTTCGAGCAGGCCGGCGATGGTGAGGAAGGTGGTCTTGCCCGAGCCGGAGGGGCCGGTAACCGCGACGAACTCGCCCTCGTTGACGTTGATGTTGAAGTCGCGCAGCGCATAGGTCTCCACCACTTCGGTGCGGTAGACCTTGGACAGATGGGTCATCTTGAGCATGGAATGGCTCCTTCGTTCGCCAGGGAATTGGGAATGGGGAATAGAGAATCGGAGGGCATCGCGGCGAGCCTGAGCTCTTCACTATTCCCTATTCTCGACTCCCTACTCCCTTCAGTTAGAAATCGCGACGCGCTGTGCGCCCTTGAAGCTGTCGGTACCGGAGATCACGATGTTGTCGCCTTCCTTCAGGCCATCGAGGATCTCCACCTTGTCGATGCTGCTCGCGCCGACGCGGATGGTGTGCTTCTCCGCCACGCCATCGCGCACGAGGTAGGCATAGCTGCCGCCCGATTCGTCGACGAAGGAGCCGCGCTGCACGGTGAGCACGTTGTCACGCTTGTCGAGCAGGATGCGCACGGACAGACGCTGGTTCTGGCGCAGTTGCTTGGGCGTAGTGCCGTCGAAGCGCAGGCGGGCGGCGACTTCACCATTCACTACTTCGGGCGAAATGGCGCTGACCAGGCCCTTCCAGGTGCTGCCGTTGCCGCTGATCTCGCCGGTCATGCCGATGCCGAGATCACGTGCGAAGCTCTCCGGCACCTTCATTTCCACTTCGAGCGCGCTGAGGTCGATCACGCTGAGCAGCTGCGCGTCCTTGGCGACGGTGGCGCGCTCGGCGATGAACAGCTGACCCACCTGACCGTCGACCGGCGACTTCACATTGAGGTCTTCGACTTGGCGCTGCAGGTCTTTCACCAACAGCAGCTGGCGTTCGTGCGCGAGCTTCTTCGACTGGATGTCGAAATTGAGGCTGTCCGTGTTGGTAGCCAGATCGGACTTGGCGTGCTCGAGCGTGATGCGCATCTTCTCCAGCGTGTCCTTGGCCTTGTCCACATCCATGCTGGGGACGGCACCCTGAGAGAACGCCTTCTGATAACGCGCAAGGTCGCGTTGCGCGCCCTGCTCGTCGATGTTGGCGTTGTCGTAGGCCTTCTGCAGTTCGCCGCGCGTCTTGCGCGCATCGATTTGCGCACGCAGGTAATCCACCTGCATGGCATCGGCCGCACTCTGTTCCTGCGCAAGCTTGTTGGTGAGCTCCGGGCTGTCGATGACAGCGAGCACCAGGCCTTTCTTGACCGCGTCGCCCGCGTGCACTTTCAGCGTTACGGCACCACCATAGACGGCATAAAGCGTGGGGCTGACAGCCGCCACCACCTTGCCTTCGGCAGCGATGTCTCTCACGAAGGGGCCTCGCCCGACGGTGGCAAAGGCAAGGCGCGAACTACTGACCGAGGCATCAGCCGAGAACAGACGCCCAATGCGCGGACCGAACAGCGCCAGCAGCGCCAATACGGCCACACCGATGCCGATCAGCATGAACCGGCGCTTCGGATTGGATTTGACCTCGACCAGGCGGTCTTGTGCGGAGGTATCGCGAATCATCGATTGGTCCCTGGCCGCGGACAATGCGGCCCCTGACCTACATAGGCAATCCGCGTGCCAAGCCAAAAATCCCAATTTATTCGCTATTTTTCAGCCACTTGAGAACGCGCAGCCGAGGCGGACAATTGTCCGCGGACACTGCCACGGACAGACGGACAAGCGTCCGTGGACGCTCATCGAGGCCAACGGGCTTTGGCTTTGGCTTTGGCTTTGGCTTTGGCTTCGGCTTCGGCTTCGGCTTCGGCTTCGGCTTCGGCTTCGGCTTTGGCTTTGGCTTTGGCTTTGGCTTTTGACCCACCAGGCCCCGTATGAGGCGGCGTGCGGGTGAAGAAAAGGCCCCGCAGGGGTGGCTGGCAAGGATGCCAGCCACTTTTCGCCGGGGCAGGAGCCCCGTCGAAAAGCCCGGAACCCGCACGCGTACCTGGAGGGCGTAGCCCGGAAGGCGCCGATTCCGGGGGGCCCTTCTCTTTGGTTACTTTCTCTTGGGCAAGCAAGAGAAAGTAACTCGGCCTTCGGCAGAAGGTCGAAACGCCCGCTGCGTAGGCGGCCAGATCGCGGTAACGCGACAGCCAAGCGATATCGCTACTGGATCCCGGCCCTTGCCCCCTTTTGCGGGGTGCGCCGGGATGACGGCTAAAGATGAAGCCACGAGGCGAGCACCCGCCCCTCACCCCAACCCTCTCCCCGGAGGGGCGACGGAGAAGAGCTGGGGTTACGCCTCGAAATGAGCTGGGGGTTACGCGCCGAAATGACGACCCGCGTCGAACAAACTCTCAGGCACCCGAGCCGGGCGCCAAATCAACCGCCGCAGCCCGCGCCACATCGCGCGCAATACCCCGCCCCAGCGACGAAAGCCGCCCCAGCGGCAACGTATCCAACACCCTCAGCGACGCCAACCGCGTCGTCCGAAAACACAGCAATTCAGCAATCGCCGCCTTGCACGCCACCTCCCCCGGACACACCGGCGCCGCCGGCAGCGGCGTACCGCACGCAAGCAACGCATCCCATGCCAAGTAATCCGTATCGGGCAACAGATGCAGGCGAGCGCAGAACACGCCACCCGCATCAAGACAATCGATCCATTCACGCGGACCGTCCGCGCCGATCATGCTCGACGCCCGCAACTCCTCCGTCTGCAGCAACGGCGCCAGATCCGCACGCGCCACCAGCCAACCCGGCGCAAGCTCGCGGCTGGCGCGCGACGACGGACAGGCCGGCAAATACAGCACGCCGCCCAGTAACGGGAGGTGCGCAGCGAGGTCCGTGCCGGACATCGGGACCGACGTCCGACTGATGGTCCAAGCCCCGGTATCGGTAGAGGACCGAACCGTGGTGAAAGCGTGCGCAAGCCAGCCAAACATCATCTTGCTCCTTGGAGGAAAGCCCTGGAGACGACCCGGCTGGCGTTCGGCAAGAAGCGCGTGGCGTTAGGCCCGGTGAATGTGCCCGGCGCGAAGCCGGTAAGGATGGAGGCATCCCTGCCCATGAAGCTTCCCTCGGGGGGACGGTGCAACGGTCCGTGGTCGCGCCGTAGCGCGAGCCACGCCCTCACTCACTTGGTGAGGATCAACTTGTCGTTTCGGGTCAGGCGCAGGTGGTACTCACTGCCCTGATGCTGAATGACCAGCTCCCGGCCACCCTTGAGCAGCACATGGCTGGACACGCGGCGCGTCGATGCGTCCGGGGCTGAAGGCTTCAGGCTAAGCAGGCGGAACGGGCGGGCCAGTGCTTCGGCCCCCTGGGGCAGGGACAAAACCGTCGTGGTCATGATGGAGCTCCGCAGGAGAGTGTGGTGACACTTTTGATGATAATGATTCTCATTTAAGTGTCAACCACCTGATTTACGGCGTCGCACCCCTCCCTGCCCGCTCCTTCGCCAACTTGGCGTCGAGCTTCCGCGTCCCATCCTCCGCATAGGCACGGCAGGCCCCCGTGTCGATCAGCGGGTTGGGCTTCACCCCGGCATCGCGGCGAGCCACGCGTTCAAGGAAATCGCTCTGGTCCGGATGCGGCGACATCAAGATGTCGCAGGGCAGCGCCGCGATGACGGCAATGCCACGCCGGTAGTTGGTCACGCGCTCCGGATGCGCCGGGTCGCTGTAGCGATAACTGGAACCGTCGGCGGTAAAAGCCCCAAGGCTGTCGGCATAAACCATGTGCAGGCAGCGACCACTTTCGCACGACTCCCAGGTCCAACTCGTACTGCCCGGCGTATGGCCTGGCGTGTAATGCGCGGTCACCGCTACGTCGCCCACACGCGCGACGCCGTTGTCTGGAATGACGTCGATGTGCGAGATCGGCGGAAACTCCGGCGCTTCGCCAAACTGCGGATCGTCAGGAAAGTGGCCGCCCACCATCAATTCCTTCGCACCCACTTCGCTCGCCGCAACACGTGCCCCGCTGTCGCGCGCGATGGCAGCAATAGCGCCTGCGTGATCAGCATGCGCGTGCGTGTTGAGGATCAGCTTTACGTCCGTCAAGCGAAAGCCCAACGCCTTGATGTTGGCCTCTACCTGCGGCGCATTTTCCGGCAGCGTGCCGTCGATCAGGATCAGGCCATCCGACGAGCGGATCAGGATGGAAGTAAGTCCATGGGTGCCGACGTAATAGGTATTGCCGTAGACGCGGAAGGGTTTCTGCGGCTGCGTCCATTCCGGGTGATCGGCGTGAGCCGAGGCGGCGGCCGCCAAAGTGAGGCAGCCGAACAGCGCGTGGCGAAGGAGCTTCATGCGGTGACATTCCTTGAGGAGAGTTCGCGCATGATGACGATTGCATGCGAACGGCACGGACCGTTATCAGGCGAGGTACGGGCAAAGTCTGGCAAGCCGCGGGCAAAGCCGGTAACCCGCCACCGGCTTCGCCTTTCGTTGAGGATCTTGCTTCAGGCCACCGCTTGCTCGATGTGCCTGATCACATCCGCGTCCAACTTCGGCAACAAGGCGAGCGCCCCCAGGTTATGTTCCAACTGCTCCAGCTTGCTGGCGCCGAGCATCACGGTGGACACGTGCGGATTGACCAGGCACCACGCAATGGCGAGCTGTGCCATCGATACGCCGAGCTCTGCTGCGATGGGTGCAAGGCGTTTCACCTTGTCCAGTCGCGAGGCATCGTGCTCCAGCACCGCTTCCTTCAACCACTCATAGCCTGGCTGCGCCAACCGCGACTCCGCCGGCACGCCCTGGTTGTACTTGCCGCTCAACAAGCCGGAAGCCAGCGGTGACCAGATGGTGGTGCCCATGCCGTAGGTGTCGTACAGCGGTGCGTATTCCTGCTCCACGCGCTCGCGGTGCAACAGGTTGTACTGCGGCTGCTCCATCACCGGCGCGTACATATGGTTCTCTTTCGCTACGCGGTGGGCTTCCACGATGGCCTCTGCCGGCCATTCGCTGGTGCCCCAGTAAAGCACCTTGCCCTGACGCACCAGCGTGTCCATCGCCGCCACTGTCTCGGCGATCGGCGTATCCGGATCGGGGCGGTGGCAGAAGTAGAGATCCAGATGCCCCACGCGCAGCCGCTGGAGTGCCTGATTGCAGGCCTCGATGACATGCTTGCGTGACAGGCCGCGCTGCGTGGGCAGCGGGTTATCCACCGCGCCGAAATACACCTTGCTCGACACGCAGTAGCTGTCGCGCGGAAAACGCAGGTCGGCCAGCACGTCGCCCATCAGAGTCTCGGCCACGCCGTTGTTATAGGTCTCGGCGTTGTCGAAAAAATTGACGCCGTTGTCGTGCGCGGTTGCCAACAGGTTGCGCGCCAGCGAACGCCCCACCTGCTTGCCGAACGTGACCCACGCGCCAAACGATAGCGCGGACAGTTGCAGGCCGGATTTGCCAAGACGTCGATATTGCATGGGGGCGCTCCGATCAATGGTGACTGATCAGCATGCCAAGAGCGCATGTCGTTCGTCCATCACCATGGTTTACACGCGACACCAACGGGTGCCGCCCTAGACTCCCCGGATTTGGCACCCATCACGCTTTCGCACCGGAGCAAGACCGCATGTCAACGATGAAGGGTTGGGCCGCCGAGCAGGCTGGCAAGCCGCTCGTGCTTTCGGAGTTCGATCTCGGCCCGCTGGGCGCTGAGCAGGTGGAAGTCGCCGTGGACTACTGCGGCATCTGCCATTCCGATCTGTCGATGATCAACAACGAATGGGGCATGGCGCGTTTTCCGTTCGTCCCCGGCCACGAAGTGATCGGCCGCGTGACAGCGCTAGGCCCGCAGGCCAAGGGGCTGACCATCGGCCAGCGCGTGGGCATCGGCTGGAGTTCCAGCAGTTGCATGCACTGCAAGCAATGCCTGTCCGGTCACCAGAACCTGTGTGGCGAATTGGAAGCAACCATCGGCGGCCGCCATGGCGGCTTCGCCGACAAGGTGCGCGCCCACTGGGCATGGGCCATCCCGCTGCCCGAAGGCATCGACCTGCCGAGCGCCGGCCCCCTGCTCTGTGGCGGCATTACGGTGCTCAAACCGTTTCTCGCCTACGAGGTCAGTCCGACGGCACGCGTCGGCGTGGTCGGCATCGGCGGGCTGGGCCACATGGCCGTGAAACTCGCCAGGGCCTGGGGCTGCGAGGTGACAGCGTTCACCTCCACCGCAGCCAAAGCCGACGAAGCCCGCGCCTTTGGCGCGCATAACGTGGTGTCCAGCCGTGACGCGACGGCCATCAAAGCCCTCGCGCGTTCACTGGACCTGCTGCTGGTGACGGTGAACGTATCGCTGGACTGGGGCGCATTGATCAACACGTTGGCGCCGCGCGGACGCATGCATGTCGTTGGCGCCGTGGTCGAGCCGATTCCGGTATCTATCTTTCAGCTGATGGGTGCGGAGCGTGAGATCTCGAGCTCACCCACGGGTGCCCCCGAGGACATCGCCACCCTGCTCGACTTCGCCACACGCCACGATGTCCGGCCTCAGGTAGAGATGTTCCCGATGTCGGACATCAATGCCGCCCTCAAGCATCTGGCGGAGGGTAAGGCGCGCTACCGCATCGTGCTCGATGCGAAGGCTTGAGACGTGACACAGCCATGACCGTCGAACTATGGCGCAGCGTGCTGGGATGGTCAGCCATCCTCAACCTGTTGCTGGTGACGGTGTGGTTCACGCTGTTCCTGACCCTGCACGACCGCATGTATGCGTGGCATAGGCGATGGTTTCGGCTGAGCGTCGAAACCTTCGATGCGATCCACTACGCCGGCATGGCCGGGTACAAGGTCGCCACCTGGTTGCTTTTCATCTTTCCCTACATCGCATTGCGCATCTGCACGTGATGTAGGCGCGCGAACGGTCGCCGCAACGACGACCGTTCCCCGCAGACGGCGAGCAAGTTTTTAGGGCAGCGTGTGGACGCTTGAACGCCCATCCAGCCCTTGATCGGCATCCGGGCGCCACATAGTGCTCTTGAGCGCATCACCCGTTGCCCAGGCTTTCAACGCGGCAAGCAGCGTGACGTTGTCGCCGTCCTTGCGGACATAGAAGTCCAAATGGCGGAAATCATCGCAGGCCGTCTCGCAGTGGTAGCTGGAAAAACCCAGCGCCTCGATCTGACCATACTCGTTGACGATAACCGCCGCCGCGCTGCCGCCACACTCACGCGTTGGGCAAGCCGTGAACAGATAGCGACTGCCTGCCAGTGCCTGCACCGACGGCGACGAGCCACCGAGCGCCGCCAGCGCCTCCTCACTCACCGAACGATTGCCGCGGAAATAGCTGACCTTGTTGTCGCCAGCGAAATGTCCCAGCGCTGTTGCGAAGCCGTTGGCATGCGCCAACTGGTTGGCGTTCGCGCAGGTCGATGGATCGATCATGCGGCATGGGCCTACCGGCGCCGCCGTAGCGGCCAACACGGTACTGGGTACGAGTAACAACAACAGCATGAAACACACGATGCGTGCGAGTTTGTACATGACACCCTCCCCTAGGAGCGACCTTCCTTCTGGATCCGCGTCAGGCCGCCTCCGTGCCGGCACCAGCGATCACGCTAGTGGCTTGCGCCTTTGCCGGCGCCTGACGCAAAACACGTTCACGCAAAGCAAGGAACGGACGCTCCACCCCGTAGTAAAGCACCGCCCCCACCCCCAGTACCGCCAACGCATACCCCGCGAAGGTCAGTACGCCATGGCCGTCCAGCCACGTCCCCGCCACGGATTCCGTCATATGGAACACCGCTTTGTGTGACAGGTACATGCTGTACGAGACCGCCGCCAGCCACCCCGCCCCCGGCACCCGCAACCGCGCGAGCACGCCCGACGCCTGGGCACCGGCAAACACCAGCAAGCCCATGCCGAAGGAAAGCAACGGATATCCCAGCACTGTGGGAATGAAGCCGGTCCGATCACGGAACAGCCAGATCGAACCGCCGACTACCGCTACCCCTGCGAGCAGAAAGCCGTTGGCGTGGCGCCCCCATCGGGACCAGAGGACAGGCCGATAGACCCTGGCCGTAGCCAGCATCACACCCATCAAAAGGCCGTCCAGACGGGACCACGTTGGATAGTAAACGCCCTCAAGGAACATTTTGTTATAGGAATTTTGGTCAACGCTCTTGAGCGGCTCCATCCCCCACACCCAAATGCCACCACGCACCAGCATGCCACCCAGCACCACGACCGAGCAGACCACCGCGAAGCGATGCACCGACGGACGCCGCACCAGCCACCATGCCAGTAGCGGAAACAGCAGGTAGAAATGCTCTTCCACGCACAACGACCATACGTGGGAGAACGCAAGGTGATACCGCGCTTCGATCAGCAAGTTCACCGTGAACGTAAGGAACTGCCACAGCGGCTGGATCTGATCCACCTCACGAATGGAAGGCCAGATGAAATAGGCGGCCACCACCACGAGGTAGGCAGGAAGGATGCGAAACGCGCGGCGCAGATAGAAATCCCCGAAGCGGAACGTGCCACCTTCCGCCCATGGCCGTAGCACCTGCGAACCGATCAGGAAGCCGCTCAGCACGAAGAACAGGTCCACCCCCATCCAACCGTTTCGCTCGATACCACCGAAATGGCCCCAGCCATCGACGACAAACGAGTGAAAGATCATCACCCACACGATGGCAGTTGCGCGCAGCAAATCCAGCCCCGGCAATCGGTTCACGCTTTTCCCCTATCCCTGGTTTTCCCCGGCGGCTTCGATGCGCTGGCATCAAATGGAAACCGCAACATCGAAATATAACGCGGTGGATTAGGTGGGGCGTGGCGGATTTATGGCGAGGATGAGGCAGTTGTTTGGATGGCTGGTTTATTTTGGGCGCTGTCGCGAGGGTTCCAACAGGGCTTATGCCGTCGTCTCGTGATGAACTGATGGCGCGAGGTGCGTTGAACGCCTCAGCCTTGCTCCATCGTGCCTCAGTTCTGCTCCCTCTCCCCTCTGGGGAGAGGGTTGGGGTGAGCCCCGAAAAGGGGGTAAAGGTCGGGTGCTCGCCTCAGCGTTTCTTCTTTGTCGTCATCCCGGCGTACCCCACAAAAGGGGACAAGGGCCGGAAGCGCTTCACAACAGCCAAGCTGGTCATCCAGTAGCCGTGCGTATGGCTATCGCCTCGTGCGTTACGGCGACCTGGCCGCTTGCGCAGCGGGCGTTTCGACCTCCTGCCGGAGGCCGAGTCACTTTTCTTTTGCTGGCCCAAAAGAAAAGTAACCCAAAGAAAATGGCCTTTAGAGCTCCGGTAGCAACGTGTTGAATACAGGCCTTGGAGCTTGAGGTAACCGACACTGGGCGATCTCTTTGTTGAGCGATGCGGCTACACCGCAACGCGCCGATGCGCTGAGGAGCTCTGCATGGCGTGGGGATAAGCCCGAACGGATGAGGAATCGTGGGCTTAGCAACCTCCGCCGCTACACAGCGGGTATTCCGAAGCGCTTCGCAACGCGCCGATGCGAAGAGGACTTAAAGCGGTCTTCGCTACGCGTCCCGATCGCAGAGGCTACGCAAAAGGGACGCGAGGCCTCCCGACCGGTGTGGAGGACTCACCACGAAACGGCATCGTCTCCGTCTACTTCCCTAGCTTTGTGTACTGGCTCTCTGCTCTAGGGCAGGAGCAACACGACCTGCCACGATGCGATGTGCAGCGAAGCTGCACGAGCCGTGGGCTTTGGCTTTTGATCTTCCGGGCCCCGTATGAGGCGGCGGGCGGGTGGAGGATCAGCCCGCAGGGTGGCCGGCAGGGATGCCGGCCAGTTTGGCGTCAGGGCAGGATGCCCTGTCGACAAACCCCGCAACCCGCACGCGGACCTTCCGGGCAAAGCCCGGAAGGCGCCGATTCCGGGGGGCCCTTTCTTTGGGTTACTTTTCTTTGGGCAAGCAAAGAAAAGTAACCCGGCCTCCGGCAGGAGGTCGGAACGCCCGCCGCGTAGGCGGCCAGATCGCGGTAACGCGACAAGCAAGCGATATCGCTACTGGATGACTCGCTCCGCTCGCCCCTTTGGGGCCGCCCTACGGGCATTCTGCGCTCTTCGCGCTTGTCCGGCCTACGCCGGGATGACGAAACAAACGGTGAGGCTAGATTGGCCCCTCACCCCAACCCTCTCCCCGGAGGGGAGAGGGAGTAGAGCCGAGACTCAACGCAACGCCGCCAACACCATCCCAAGCACCACCGCCGCAAAAACACCCGCCACCACATCATCCACCATCACCCCCAAGCCCCCCTTGAGGCGCCGATCCAACCACCGAATCGGCCACGGCTTCCACACATCAAACAAACGGAACAACCCAAACCCAATAACCGCAGCCCACCAATCCTCCGACAACGCCGGAATCAAGGCGATCCACAAACCAACAAACTCATCCCAAACAATGCTGCGGTGATCATCCACTCCCACCGCACGCCCAGCGATACCGCACGCCCATACGCCAATCGCAAACGCCACCACAATGGCAAACACATAGAGCTGCATCGGCAAAGTGCGAAGCAACAACCACGGCAGCACCGCCGCCAACGAACCAAACGTACCCTGCGCCACCGGTGCAAGGCCCGAACCGAAACCGCAGGCAAGCCACCCGGCCGGCGTGGCGAGTAACTGACGGCGTTGTTCAGCAGTAAGAATCTTTTTGTCGCTCATGCGAAGTGGTCCCAGCCGCGGTGTGCGGCTTCCAGCCATTGTCCCTCAGCGTCGCGCACGCGTACGCCCTCGCCTTCCACCATGCGTCCGATGCGGGTAGCGCCGCAGCCCAAGCGCGCGAGATCGCTCTGCACGTCGGCGACCAATGCAACGGGCACGGTGAAACACAATTCGTAGTCGTCGCCGCCCGCCAGCGCAAAATCCCGTACGGTCAGTTCGTCGAAGCTCGCCATCAGCATGGGCGAACGCGGCAACAGTTCCGCATCGATCTCCGCACCCAGCCCGCTCTCTTCGCAGATATGGCCAAGGTCGGCGAGTAGACCATCGGAAACATCAATGCACGCATTGGCGCGGCCACGCAGCGCAAGCCCAGCGGCGAGACGTGGCGTGGGTCGGTGAAGACGTTCGATCAGGTACGCCGCGCGACCATCGCCTTCGTCCACACGCGCACCACGTTGCCATAGCTTGAGCCCTGCGGCGGCATCGCCCAGCGTGCCGGTGACCAGCACCACGTCGCCAGCGCGTGCGCCCGCGCGCGTCAGCGCCTTGCCTGGGGGCACGAAGCCATGCACGGCCACGCTGATGGTCAACGCACCACGTGTCGTGTCGCCACCGATCAGCGCAAGCCGATGCGGTTGCGCCAGCTGCGCAAAGCCTTCCGCGTAGTCGTCGATGAACTGACGAAGCTGCTCGGCCGGTTGCGGCGGCAGGGTCAACGCCAGCAACGCCCATGCTGGGCTCGCACCCATCGCGGCGAGGTCGGAGAGATTCACGGCCAGCGATTTCCAGCCGATGTCGGCAGCCGCCGTACCCAGGGGGAAATGCACGCCTTCCACCATCGTGTCGATGGCGATAGCGACTTCTTGCCCAACGGGCGGCGCGACCACGGCGGCGTCATCGCCAATGCCCAGCTTTACGTCCTCGCGCCCCTGTGCAGTGCGTTCGCGGATGCGATCGATCAGTCGGAATTCCATGGCGAGCTTCCTCGTCGGAATGGCAGGACTTATCGACGGAAGACGATGGTCGGGCTGCCGTGATAGAGCGTGTCCTGCCAGTGCGTGAAGCCGGCTTTCTCGGCCACGCGAATGGACGGCAGGTTCTCGGGGGAAATGATGCATACGGCGCGTCGGTCGCCAAAGTGCTGCTCGCCCCAGGCGACGGCGGCGGCTACCGCTTCGCTCGCGTAGCCCTTGCCGTGAGCGTGCGGCGCCAGCACCCAGCCAAACTCCAGCATGCCGTGCAGTGACGGCTCCATCTCACGCTTGAAGTCGGCAAAACCGATGTCGCCGATATAGCGGCCGGTGGCCTTCTCTTCCACAGCCCAGTAGCCGTAGCCGAGCACGCTCCACAAGCCCATGTACTGCAGGAAGCGCCGCCATACTTCTTCGGCGGTCAACGGACGTCCGCCGATAAAACGCGTCACCTCGGGATCGGACCAGATGGCGACGCGTTCGGCATGGTCTTCAGCACGATGCGCACGCAGGCGCAAACGTCCGGTATCGAGCACCGGAACCACGGACGTCATCTCCGTGGCGCCGTCCATCAACCGCGCTTCTCGGTCGAACGGAGTGCGGTGGCCAACTTGTCCAGCACGCCGTTGACGTAGCTGTGGCCGTGATCGGCGCCAAAGCGCTTGGTCACTTCGATGGCCTCGTTGATGATCACGCGGTACGGCACGTCCGGGCGGTACTTCAGTTCGTACGTCGCCAGACGCAGGGCCGCGCGCTCGATCGGGTCGATCTGACCAACTTCGCGATCCACGTACGGCTTCAAGGCGTCATCGATGGCCTCGACATGCTGCTCCACGCCGCGCAGCAGATCCTCAAAGTATTCGAGGTCGGCCACTTCCATGTCCTGCTCGTGGCGGAACTGCTCGATCACGGCAGCCATGCGGCTACCGCCGATCTGCCATGCGTAGATGGCTTGCAGCGCGCGGCGACGCGCACGCGAGCGTGCGGCCAGGTCGATGCCTTCGGGACGCGTCATCACAGCTTTCCGTACAGATTGACCATCTCGAGCGCGGCCAGGGCGGCATCCGCGCCCTTGTTGCCGGCCTTGGTGCCGGAGCGCTCGATGGCCTGTTCGATGTTGTCGGTGGTCAGCACGCCAAACGCCACCGGCACGCCGGAGGCATAAGCCGCCTGGGCCAGGCCCTTGGCGCATTCGCCGGCCACGTAGTCGAAATGCGGGGTGGAACCGCGGATGACCGCGCCCAGCGCGATCACGGCGGCGTATTTGCCGGAGTTGGCCACTTTGTGTGCAGCCAGCGCGATTTCCCACGCGCCGGGCACGCGGATCAGCTCGATCGAGTCGTCTTTCACGCCATGGCGCACCAGCGTGTCACGCGCGCCAGCCACCAGGGGCTCGACGACGAAGCCGTTGAAACGGCCGGCGACAATGGCAAAACGGCCCTTGGGCGTGGCGAAATCGCCTTCGATGATCTTCATTGAACGTGTTTCCTGGGGTATGGCCCGGCGAGGGCCGTCTATTTTACGGGATTTGAGGCAACGTGCCCGGATCGGGCCGGGAGACCGCCCCGGCAAGCACCGGATGCCCCCGGAATCGCAGGCTGGCGCGCCCTGCCGACACCTGCAGGCGGGCCAGCGCACCAAACGGAAGGGTGAATTTATCCACCTCATGGCCGAACGGCAGGCCATGGATGATGGGGATACGCGCCACCCGGGCGATCTGCTCGAAGGCGGCCCCGGTGTCGTAGCCGTTGTCGTAGGTGTGCGGGCGGCATTGGGTGAAATGACCCAGCACCAGCGCCTTCTGCCGATCCAGCACGCCCGACAGGTGCAATTGGTACAGCAGGCGCTCGATGCGGAACGGGGGTTCACCCACGTCCTCCACGAACAGGATGCCGTCGTCGATCGCCGGGAAGTACGGGGTGCCCAGCAGACTGCACAGCATGGCGAGATTGCCACCCCACAGCGGGCCTTCGACGTCTAGCTCCGTCTGAGTCAGGGTGCTCCAGCGAGCCGCGGACTCCGGCTCGCCCACGGCGCGCCAGAAGTGTTCCCACATAAGCCCGTTGAGTTCGGGCGCACCGAAGTCGGGCCCCAGCATCGGGCCACCGAAAGTGACCAGCCCACTCTTCACATAGAGGGCCATCTGGATGGCCGTGAAATCGCTGTGGCCGACCAGCAAGGTATTCGTGCCTGCAAGGCGTTCGCGCAGGGCGTCGTAGTGAAGGTGCTCCAGCAGTCGCGTGGCGCCATAGCCGCCCCGTACCGACAGTGCGATATCCGGCAGCGTGTGCGCCGTGGCCAGCCCATTGATGTCCGCCACGCGCGCTTCGTCGTTGCCCGCGAAACGATGCTCCACGCGATCCAGCACATCCACACCCTCCACGACACAACCGGCCGCACGCAGGCGCGCGATGCCACGTGCCATGGCGTCCCGATCATGCGGGTAGCCCGACGGAGCGATAAGGCGAATGGTCGGTGAGGTCATGGAGGGGGCTCTTGGCTCAAAGTCCGGAGTATGCCGACCTGGACATGGCGCGGAAGTGGCGTGGCGCGGCAAAGCTTCTGCAGGGGCGCGGAACGCACGCTCCTGCAGGGCTCACGACGTTTATACGTACTCGGTCACTTCCAGACCGAAGCCGCCCAGGCCAACCATCTTGCGCGGCGTACCCAGCACGCTCAGTTGGCGAATCCCCAGATCCGCGAGGATCTGCGCACCCAAACCCAGCTGACGCCACTCCTGCTGCTGCGCCTCTTCCGGCGCCTGCACCGACGGCTGACGGTTGAGCCGGCGCAGCAGTGCGTCGGCAGTGTCTTCGCCCGACAGCACCAACAGCGCGCCGCGACTTTCGTCCGCAATGCGGCGCAGCGCAGAAGTCACGGTGAGGCCGAGATCATCGCGCTGCAAATGCAGCACGTCGGACAAAGTATTGCGCACATGCACGCGCGTCAGCACCGGCTGACCGTCGTCCACGGTGCCGCGCACCAACGCAAAGTGCAGGCCGTGGCGGATCGCATCGCGGTAAGCCACCAGGCGGAACGCGCCGAACTCCGTATCCACCTCGCCCTCATACACACGCTGCACGGTCTTTTCGGTTTCCAGGCGATAGCGGATCAGATCGGCGATGGTGCCAATCTTCAGGCCATGCTTCTTCGCGAACACTTCCAGTTCGGGACGACGCGCCATCGAACCGTCTTCGTGCAGGATCTCGATCAGCACCGCCGACGGTTCGAGGCCCGCCAACGCAGCGAGGTCGCAACCTGCCTCGGTATGGCCGGCACGCGTAAGCACGCCGCCCGGCTGCGCCGTGAGCGGGAAAATATGACCCGGCTGCGAGAGGTCCTGCGGCTTCGCATCCGACTTCACCGCCACCTGGATGGTGCGTGCGCGGTCATGCGCCGAAATGCCCGTGGTCACGCCTTCAGCCGCTTCGATAGAGACGGTGAAGTTGGTCTGGTAAGGCGAGGTGTTGTCCACCACCATGGGCTTGAGGCCCAGCTGGCGCGTACGCTGCTCGGTAAGCGTGAGGCACACGAGACCGCGCGCCTCGCGCACCATGAAGTTGATGTCCTCCGGGCGCACCATCTGCGCCGCCATGATCAAGTCGCCTTCGTTCTCGCGATCTTCGTCGTCGAGAATCACGACCATGCGGCCGGCGCGGATGTCTTCGAGGATTTCGGGGATGGTGTTGAAGCTCATGGGGATCTCATCCAATTGCGTTGCATTGCATCTCTGCCGTCATCCCGGCGTACCCCGAAAAGGGGGCAAGGGCCGGGATCCAGTAGCGTCAGTAGTCGGTTTCGGCCAGGCATTTGCCGTCACTATCAAAAGCGAGCAACGCATCGCCTATTCACACTCACGGAAACTGGATTCCGGCCTGCGCCGGAATGACGCTTCGTAGGTTGTACTCAGGCAAACCCGTGCTGCTTGAGGAACGCCGCATCAAGCTTCGGCGCTTCGCCGCCGGCGATCAGCCGCTCGATATAGCGCGCCACCACATCCACCTCGATGTTCACCGCATCACCCGCCTTTCTTGCATGGAACGCTGTGTGTTCCACCGTATGGGGAATAAGGTTCACACCAAAGCGATACCCGTTCACCTCGTTCACGGTGAGACTGGTGCCGTCGATGCAGATGGAACCCTTGGCGGCGATATAACGCGACAGCGAGGCCGGCACTTCAAATACCCAGCGCAGCGAGCGGCCGTCCGGCGTGATCGACACCACCTTGCCCACGCCATCCACGTGGCCGGACACCAGGTGCCCGCCGAGGCGGTCGGCAAGGCGCAGCGCCTTCTCAAGATTTACCGGATCGCCGGCCTTGTGCTTGCCCAGCGTGGTGAGCGCCAGCGTTTCGTTGGAGACATCCGCGCTGAAGCCGCGCGTCTCCAGCGTCACCGCCGTCAGACACACGCCGGACACAGCAATGCTGTCGCCCAGTTGCACGTCGGAAAGATCGAGATCGGCCGTATCGACGTACAGGCGTACGTCACCGCCACGCGGTTCCAGCCGCGCGATGCGGCCCACGGTCTGAATGATGCCGGTGAACATCAGCGCACCTCCGGAAGGGAGGCGGCAAAAAAGTAGCAACGATGCTTGGACATGAAACGTTTCCCGCGTCAAAAAACATGCGAAAAACGCCCCAAGGCGTCAGGCAGGCACGCGCCCGCGAAGGCGTGCACCGTACCGTCTTCTCTCATCCGGACTATCTGGAAGCCATCGCTGGCTGCCAACCGTCGGCTCCGGCATTGGACCGGATCTGCTGACCTTCCGATGACCTGGAAGCGCTCGCGGGCTCGTTCCGGAGCCTGGTCAGCGTTTTCGCGTGACCCGGATTGGGTCTGTGCCTTCGTCAGGAGACGGTGCGCGGCGCAGCGCCTGACTGGCTGTCAGGCCAAGCCGTGCGCCGTTTTCTGGCGGAGGCACAGGCCCAATCCGGATTATGCGAAGACGTTGAGCAGGCTCTTGGACCTACCGCCGGTGGGGAGTTTCGCCCCGCCCTGAAGACGTCGTTTTGTGGTTTTGCCGGCGAACCGGCCCGGGGATTCTAGCACCAACCCCGGCGAGGGCCGCCTCGCCCGTTGTCCACGGTGGTGAACACCGCGTCCTTAAGGCTGCTTCATGGCCTGCACCAGATAGTCGATCAGCAGGCGCACGGCGGGCACACGGTCCGCCCCCGGCAACCACACCAGATGGATAGGCGACTCACCCAACTGCCACGGCGACAGCACCTCGACCAGGCGCTTCTGCGTCACCAGCGGGTCCCCCATGTAATCACCCATGATGCCAATACCGACGCCAGCCAGGAGGGCATCGCGCACGGCCTGTACGTCGTTGCATCGCATGACGGGATCAATGCGCACAGAGCGACGCCGACGTTGCTGGTGAAGTTGCCACAGCGAGCCAGTGCGCAACCCGCTGAACTCGAGGCAGCGGTGATGCTTGAGATCCGCCGGATCTTCCAACGGCGGCGCACTCTTCAAGTACGCCGGTGACGCGCAGAGATACCGGCGCATCGTTCCCACCTGCCGTGCCACCACATTGGCGTCCGCCAGCCGCCCTACGCGCACGGCAAGGTCCACCCTCCCCGCGACAAGGTCGACGTAGGCGTCGTCATAGGTAGCGTCGATCCGTATCTGCGGATGCAGCGCCATGAAGCGCGCCACCAGCGGCGCCACGCGATCACGTCCATACGTGCGCGGCAAGTGCAGGCATACGCGCCCCTGCGGCTCGCCATCCTGCGGACGCAGATCCACGGCCAGATCGGTCATCACCTGTTCCAACCGCTCGCAGTGCGCCAGCAATTGCTCGCCGCGCGCGGTGAGCGTGACGCGGCGCGTGGTACGCATGAATAACCGCGTGCCCACGGCATCTTCCAGCGAGGCAATGCGGCGGCTCAGCACCGAAGGCGTGCAACCGGCCTCACGCGCGGCCTGCGAGAAGTTCAGCAACCGGGCGGAAATCGCAAAAGCCCGCAGCTCGCGCACCCGCGTCGGCGTCAGTTCAAATGATTTATTCATAGAGTGAATAAATGATGTGCGATATACGTAGATTATCACCAAGCACGCATGACCCGAGGATAGCGCCATCCCCCACGGAGTTACGCCATGCGCGCCTATCGCCTTCCCGCTTTCGGACTGGACCAACTGCAACGCGTCGACCTGCCGGAACCCAAACCCGGTGCTGGCGAAGTGTTGGTCAAGCTGGAAGCCGCCTCGCTCAACTACCGCGACCTGCTGATGGCCCAGGGCGGCCTCTATCGCGACGTGAAGTTGCCGATCATCCCGGTGTCGGACGGTGCGGGCACGGTGGTCGCCGTTGGTGACGGCGTTACCCGCTTCAAGCCAGGCGACCGGGTCACTACCCTTTACAAGTCACGCTGGATCGCCGGTGCCATCCGACCGGAATGGGTAGGCGCCGAGCCCGGCGGCCCGGATGATGGCGTGATGCGTGAACTGGCTTGCTTTGACGCTTACGCACTGGCGCACGCACCCGCACACTTGAATGCCCTGCAGGCCTCGACGCTGCCCATCGCCGCACTCACTGCGTGGCATGCGCTGGAGCTGGCACACGTCACCAGTGGGCAGACGGTGCTTGTACTGGGCACAGGCGGCGTAGCGCTGTTCGCCCTGCAGTTCGCGAAGATGCGCGGCGCGCGCGTCATCGTGCAGTCTTCCAGCGACGAGAAGCTCGAACGCGCCAAAGCGCTAGGCGCGGACGTCGGCATCAACTACGTCAGGCATCCGCAGTGGAGCCCACTCGTGCTCGACGCCACCGGCGGACGCGGCGCGGATGCAGTGATCGAAACGGTGGGCGCCTCCACGCTACGGCAATCGATGGACGCGGTAGCGATGCACGGCTTTATCGGGCTGGTGGGCTTCATGGGCGGCAACGAGGCATCGCTCACCCTCACCCAGGCTCTGCTCAAGCGCATTCACCTGCAGGGCATCTCCGTGGCGCCGCTGGAGTCGCACGAGCGCATGAATGCCGCTGTCGAGCTGGCCCGTCTCGAGCCGGTGATCGATCGCGTCTACGGCTTCGACCAGTTGCGTGATGCTTTCGACCTGATGGCTACGGGTAAACACTTCGGCAAGATCGTCATCGATTTCTCGAAGTAACGATGACCGCCAGCGTCCGCGCGCTTCCCAGCGGGAAGCGCGCAGCTCTGTTACCCGCCGATGGCTTGGCCGGTTTCCTGGCGATACTGGCGCAACACCTGATCCATCACCCAACTGGTGCGCGCACCGCTTTCCGCCGTGGAAGGACATGCCCCCTTCTTCCCGGTCAACTCGGCCACGATAGTTTCGATCAACGGCTGCTGGATGTGCGATGGATTGGCCACGCGGTACTCGTGCGAACCATCCGCGGTTTCCACATGAATCGGCCCGTCGCCGAAAGTGGCGAACGCTATGCGTCCCTTGTCGCCAATCACTTCGACCTGGTCATGGTATTTGAAGCTGTCGAAGTTCCAGATACCCGTGCCCAGCATGCCGTTGCCAAACGCAAACGACATCGCGACGCCGTCCTCCACACTGTAAGCACCGAGCTGGTTGCTGGCCTGCCCATCCACGGAAACGATAGGTCCGAACAACCAGTCAAGGATGTCGAGCGTGTGGCAGCCGATATCCATGAACACGCCACCACCAGAAATCTCCGGCACCACATGCCAGGGCAGGTTCGCCGGATCGTGGTATCGCCGGTGATGCGGTTCGTACAACACCGTGTTGACGATACGCGGCTTGCCGATTGCCTGCTGCCCGAAGATCAGCTCACGCACTTTCTGGAAGCGCGGCAGGCTGCGGCGGTAGTAAGCGACGAAAACCGGCACGTTCGCCTGCTTGCCGGCATGGATGATCGCCTCGCACTCCGCATGATCCATCGCCATCGGCTTTTCCACATAGACCGGCTTGCCCGCCGCGATGCTCATCAGCGCGTAGCGCTTGTGCGTCGACGGTGGCGTGGCGATATAAACCGCGTTGATGTCCGGATCGGCAATCAGCTTCGCGGCATCGTCGTACCAGCGTGGCACGCCGTGGCGTTCGGCATAGTCACGCGCCTTGTCGCCATCGCGCCGCATCACCGCGATCAATGCGGAGTTGGGCGTCTTGCTGAAGCCCGGACCACTCTTCACCTCGGTGACATTGCCGCAACCGATGATGCCCCAGCGTATCGCTGCCGTCGTCATGTGGTCTTGAACTCCTGCTTCAGAAACTGCTGGTGATAGGCGTGAAACACGTTGACTTCAGGATGGCGTGCACGTTCGACCAGATGCGCGCGCAAAGCCTCGCGCACGCAAGGCTGTAGTGACGAGAGGTAGTCGAGACTGTACTCGGTATGGTCGAGCACGCCGAAGTGCAACGTGGGTGCATGCTGCGTTGAATGGAAACCCAAGTGGATCGTGATGCGGCGATCCTTCAGCACGCCGCCCCAACCGCGATGCACGGCGTAATTGTTGTAGAAGACTGCCTCGCCCGGCTGCAGCAGGATCTGCTGCCCCGCCGACAACGCCGGCGCGTCGACAGGCGCTATCTTTTCGGTGTCGCCGAAGATCGCCCGTTCCTCTGCGTTGAGCTGCCGACGATGGCTACCCGGCACAATCCACAGACAGCCATCCGCGGTGAGCGGCATATTCATCTGCACGTAGTTGTAGTGGTAGTCATCGCTGAACCAGCTCAGGTCGACCTGATCGTCCGGCACCTGCAGCACATCGCGATGCCAGCCCTGCCGATAGTCGACACCCGCATCGGCATAGAACAGCGATGCGCCGTCCACGATGATGCCGTCGCCCAACAAGTCGCGACATACGGCGAGGATGCCCTCGTTACAAACGATGTCCTGGATGCCGTAAATCGCCTTGCCCGGCTGCAGAAACTGCAGATTGCTCATGCGCTGCGACTGACCACTTTCGCGCCGTGCCTCGTCCACGGCAGCGACATAGCGGGTGACGTCCGCTTCATCGAGGAGCTTGCGCACCAGGTAACCCTGTTCGCGAAAGAATGTGCGCTCCGCGTCACTCAGGACGTGAAGCGGCGGATGGGATGGAGTCATGGTTTGCATCCAGGCTGCCAGACGTTGGGAGATGCCTTCAGGCGATGTGGCGAAGCTGCAAGCGCAGGTCGTCGCCCAGCACCCGGCGGTCGATGGTGCGCAACTTCCAGCGCGAGGCCATATCCGAGAGTGACGGCAGGCCAAGCAAGGGTTGCGCGTTGTCACCCAGCAGAACCGGGGCGATGTAGAGCAACAACTCATCCACCAACCCTGCCGCGAACAGAGAACCGCACAAACTAGGGCCCGCCTCCACGTGCACCTCGCTGATCTGCCGCCGCGCGAGTTCATCCATCACCGCGTGCAAATCCATCGCACCACCCTTCTCCGTCACCACCGCCAGTTCCACCGCCTGAAAGCGCGGATCCACCGGTGCGTATTGTTCGTTGTGCAGCACCAGCGTCGGCACCGTGCCATCAAGCACGTGGCTGTCCGAAGGGGTACGCAACCGATTGTCGAGCACCACGCGCCACGGCGGCGTAAATGCCTCACCCTCCGGCAATCGCACATTAAGACGCGGATTGTCCGCCAGCACCGTACCGGACGCCGTAAAGATCGCCGAGGCACGCGCACGCCAACGCTGCACGTCCGCGCGCGCCGCCTCGCCGGTAATCCATTTCGACTCGCCATTGGCGAGGGCCGTGCGTCCATCCAGGCTCATCGCCAGCTTCACGCGCACCCACGGGCGACCCCGCTCGATACGGCTGAAGAAACCGACATTGAGTTCACGCGCCGCGTCACGCATCAATCCCGTCTCGACCGTGATCCCCGCATCGCGCAGCTTGCCGATGCCTCGACCGGCAACCTGCGGAAAGGGATCCTCCGCAGCGATCACCACGCGCGCCACGCCCGCCGCGATGAGTGCATCTGCGCACGGCGGCGTGCGGCCGTGATGCGCGCAAGGTTCCAACGTCACATAGGCCGTCGCCCCACGTGCCTGCTCGCCTGCTTCACGCAGTGCATAGACCTCTGCATGCGGCTCACCCGCCCGCTGGTGATACCCCGTGCCGACGACCTGTTCGCCGTGGGCGATGACGCAGCCGACGCGAGGGTTGGGGTGCGTGGTGTAGAGGCCACGCTCCGCCAGGCGCAGGGCAAGGGCCATGTGGGCGTGGTCGGTGGCGGTGAATGTTGGGGACATTGCTGGGGGCTTTGGGGCGATGGGTGGTGTCAGTTTAGGGGATGAGGGTGGCGGGGGATGTTGGTGTTTGGTGTTCGCGGTGCTTTGGGGGGAGGTGTGTCTTCGATGGTTCGCGTTTTGGTGGTGCGTTTCGCGAAGTGAGCGTCCGAGGGATGGTGAGCGCTGCAGCTCTGCTCCCTCTCCCCTCCGGGGAGAGGGTTGGGGTGAGGGGTCAATCTAGCCCCACCGTTTCATCTTTAGCCGTCACCCCGGCGCACCCCGCAAAAGGGGGCAAGGGCCGGGGTCCAGTTTCGTCAGTGGTCGGCTGTCGCCTCATGC
>NZ_JAELTQ010000405.1 GCF_016428905.1 Dyella sp. ASV24
CTTTCTCCGCGACCCGCCGGCTGGCGAGGTTGTCTTCGGCGATGACGATTTCCAGTCGACGCAAATCCGTTACACGCAACGCGTGACGTGCCAATAGGCACACCGCCGCCGTGGCGATGCCTTGCTCCTGTCTCTTATACACATCTGACGCTGCCGACGAAGCTGGAATGGTGTGGGTGTGGGGGGGGGGGGGGGGGGTGGGGTGGGGGGGGGGGGGGGGGGGGGGGGGGGGGGGGGGGGGGGGGGGGGGGGGGGGGGGGGGGGGGGGGGGGGGGGGGGGGGGGGGGGGGGGGGGGGGGGGGGGGGGGGGGGGGGGGGGGGGG
>NZ_JAELTQ010000047.1 GCF_016428905.1 Dyella sp. ASV24
CGGCATGAATCCGCTGGTGCAGGCGGCCAGTCCTTTGCTGCTGCTTGGCGTGCAACTGAGGCACAGCGCCACGCCGCCCAATGCGACGCATCTGCGTGAGCAGGCGGTGGTGCAGGTGCATAAGTTCGAGCACCGGGCGAACGAGGCCGGCATTTCCGCACAGACGATGACCGCGGCTCGCTACGTGTTGTGCACCATGCTCGACGAGGCCGTACTCAGCGCGCCGTGGGGTGAGCAGAGCGGCTGGTCGCAGAAGACGCTTCTGGTGACGTTCCACGGCGAGAGTTACGGCGGCGAGAAGTTCTTTCTCATCCTTGACCGGCTGTGCAACGACTTCGCGACGCATATCGACCTGATCGAGTTGATGTATGCCTGCCTGGCGCTCGGTTTTTCCGGGCGCTATCAGGTGGAGGCCGGCGGCCGCGCCAAGCTGGCTGACCTGCAGGAGTCGCTCTATCGCCAGATCAAGGCAAAGCGCCCGCCGTCTGCCGAAGAGCTTGCGCCGCATTGGCGAGGCATTGAGGATCGTCGCAACCCGCTGATGCGCTACGTGCCGCTATGGGTGGTGGGCGTTGCCGCTGCCGCCGTGCTGGTGGGCGTTTTCCTGTATTTCCATGTACGACTGAATGCACTGTCTGCACCGTTGAGCGCACAGGCGGCACGCATCGGGCTGTCGTCGGCTGTGCCGCCTGCGGACAATGCGCGGCCCGTGCCAGCGCATAAGACGCTCAAGGAGCTGTTGGCCGCCGAAATCCAGGCGGGGCAGCTTGGTGTCGACGAGCAATCGGACGGAAAGGAACTGCTGCGCCTCAACGCCGCGACCATGTTCTCCTCCGGCGGCACGGATGTTGATGCGTCGCAGTTGCCGCTACTGCGGAAGATCGCCGAGGCGCTCAACCAGGTGCCCGGTCGAGCCATCGTGGTGGGTCATACAGATGACCAGCCGATACGCTCACTGAAGTTCAAGGACAACTATGAGCTGTCCGCAGCGCGTGCAAAGGCCGTCAGCACCATCCTCGCCCAGTCCCTGGACAACCCGGCGCGGCTCGAATCCAGTGGTGCTGGCGATTCGCAGCCCATAGCACGCCCGCCGGAGCTGCCCGCCAATCGCACGCGCAATCGCCGCGTCGAGATCTTGTACCTTCCTGGGAGTTGAGCCGTGAAGAACATCCTCTCACTGCTCAAGGCAGGGTGGTTCATCACCCTCGTGGGCGTTGTGCTGCTGGCCCTGCTGATTTGGCTGGCAGGCCCTTACCTCGGCTTCGGCGCCGCACAACCTTTGGCCAGTGTCCAGGCGCGTCTGGTGCTGATTGTGCTGCTGGTCGTTGTATGGGCAGCGTGGCTGCAGATCCAGCAACTTCGTGCGCGCCACCGGCAGCAACAGCTATCCCAGGAGATCTCGGGTCACGACGCGCGCAGCGCGCAGGATAGTGGCGACCGCAGCGCCGCCGAGCGGATGCAACTGCAGGCGCGATTCCAGGAGGCGGTGGACACCCTGCGCAAGACGCGTCGCGGTGGCGCCAATCTCTACACCTTGCCTTGGTACGTGGTGATTGGTCCGCCGGGATCGGGCAAGAGTACGTTGCTGCAGCATTCGGGCCTGCAGTTTCCGTTGTCCGAGCGCTTCGGCAAGCAGGCGGTGCGGGGGATTGGTGGCACCCGCAACTGCGACTGGTGGTTCACGGATGAGGCGGTATTCCTGGATACCGCTGGCCGCTACACCACGCAAGATTCCGACCGTGGCGCGGATGCGTCCGCGTGGAGTGAGTTCCTCAAGCTGCTTCGTCGTTATCGGCGTCGACGCCCAGTGAATGGCGTCATCGTTACGGCGAGTCTGTCTGACCTGCTGACGATGGACGAAGCCAGCCGCGACGAGCACGTGCACCTGATTCGCCGACGCCTTGACGAGCTGGTAGAACATCTGCGCATCAGCGTGCCGGTGTACCTGGTATTCACCAAGTGCGATCTGGTGGCTGGATTCACTGAGTATTTTGACGATCTCAACCCAGAGCAACGCAGCCAGGTGTGGGGTGTGTCCTTTCCCGTCGGCAAGACCATGGACGGGGGCGCGGCGCGCATGTTCGCCGACGAGTTCCGGCTCCTGCTGGACCGTCTCAACACACGCCTGCTGGATCGCCTGCATAGTGAGCGCGATCGCAACCGTCGCGCAGCCATCCTGACTTTTCCGCAGCAATTCAGTTCGCTCGGTGATGTGGCGCGACAGTTCGTGGAGGGTGTATTCAACGGCCATGCCTACGGCGCACCCTTGTTGTTGCGCGGCGCGTACTTCACCTCGGGCACACAGGAAGGCACACCGATCGACCGCATGATGGGGGCGGTAGCGCGGACGTTCGGGCTGGAAGCTTCGCGCGTGCACACGCCGGGTGCGCAGAGCCGCACTTTCTTCGTGGAACGCCTGCTCAAGGGCGTGCTGTTCAAGGAATCCGGCTTTGCCGGAACCAATCCGGCGCTGGAGCGCCGCAAGTTGCTGCTGCACGCCGCCTTATACCTCGCTGTCATCGCTGGCACGTTGCTGTTCGTGCTGGGTTTTGCGGGGAGCTACGCGCGCAATAGCAGCTATCTGTCGCAGGTGCAGACAGCCCTTAAAGACCTCCCGGATCAGGCGGACATGTCCGGTGCGCACGACCAGAAGACGTATTTCGCCCTTGCTCTGCAGCGGCTGGAGAGTATGTCCAGCGTGGTGGATATCGCACAGCAGTATCGCGGGCAGGTGCCGCTGTCGATGCGATTCGGGCTGTACCAGGGGCGTGCCGTGGGCAGCGAGCTGCAAGACGCCTACGTGCGTGAACTGAACGGACTGCTGTTGCCCGGTATTGCAGCACAGTTCCGAGCTGGGCTGGCTGCCCATGCGTCCGAGCCCCAGGCCTTGTACTACTACCTCAAGGCCTACCTGATGTTGGGCCAGCCCAAGCGCGGCAAGGTGGACGAGCTGGCCGCGTTGACCCAATTGGAATGGCGACGCGTGTTTCCGGACGATCCGGTGCTACAGAAGACACTGGAGCGGCATTTTCAGGTGCTGCTGGACGATCCGGGCAAGCTGCGCGCCATCACCTTGGACAACGGTTTGGTGGAGCAGGCGCGCAACACGCTGCGCTCCGCCGATCTGGCCAGCCTGATCTACGGCAATCTGCAGCTCACCATGGAAGGCACGGATCGCGCGCCCGTGCAGCTCGATAAGGAACTGGGCCTGCTTGGCACGGTGTTCCGCCGCCGTAGCGGCACTCCGTTGTCACAACCGCTGCCGGCGCTCTACACCCAGCCGATGTTTGCGGAGGAGGCTAGCCAGGGTATCGACAAGGCCGTGGAGCGCTTTGCCAAGGACGATTGGGTGTTCGGTGCCCAGCCGATCGATGCGCTGCAGCGTGCGCGCCTGTCACAGCAGGTGCTTGCGCTCTACGAACAGGATTACATCAAGGCTTGGGATGCCTTGCTTGCCGATCTGCAGTTGCAGCAGGTGAGCGACATGCCGTCCGCCAGCGCCCTGGCGGCGAAATTGGCCGGACCCAGTTCACCGCTGAAGCTGTTGTTGAAGCTGGTGCGCGACAACACCAGTGACCTGATGCGCCAGCCGCCGCCCGACGCAGCCGAGAACGCCGTGGCTGCCGCAGCCAGCGCCGCGCAGAAGAAGGCCACGAGCAATGCGTTGGCGGCGACCCTGGCCAAGGCGGCGGGCGGCAAGCCGGAGGCGACGACGGACAAGCCAGGGCAGGCGATCAGTGACCATTTCGAAACGCTCAACAAACTCAGCGAAGGTGCGCCTGGTGCAGCACCGATCGATCAGACACTCGCCGCGCTGGATCAGCTGAGCAAGACCATGCTGACCATGACGGACTTCAGCAATGCGGCCGGCCAGCCCAATCCGCAGCTGCTGCTTGCGCGCCAACAGGCCTCGCAGTTGCCGCCGCCGGTATCGGATTGGGTGGGTTCGCTTGCCGGCAAGAGCGAGGCGCTGGTGGCTTCCGGTGCGAAGGGCGCGCTGGATGATCAGTTCCAGCAAGCCGTGGCCAAGGATTGTGGAGACTTCATCCGCGGACGTTATCCGTTCACCCCGGACAGTCGCACCGACATTCCCGTGCAGAACTTCGGTGAGATGTTCGGTTACGGTGGCCGGTTCGACACGCTGTACAAGCAGAGCCTGGACAAACTGATCGACGCCACCGGCAAGACATGGCGCTGGAAAGATAGTCCAGGCGTGGTTCCTGGCTCGCCAGCCATGCTGGCCCAGTTGCAGGCGGCCGATCGCATCAAGCAGATGTACTTCCGCGGCGCGAATCTCCCTGAGGTGGATTTCACCGTGCTCACGCCGGTGCTCGACGCGGGCATTGCGCGACTGGTGGTCGACGTCGACGGACAGAAGTACGACTACCAACCCGGTGGTGCGTCCAGCATGGCGATGAAATGGCCGGGTCCGACACCGGGGCACGTCACCGTCGCCGCCTATGACGCCAGCGGGGGATTGCTGAGCAGTTTTGACTATCAGGGCGACTGGGCCTTCTTTCGTGCTCTGCAGGCCGCGCGGCTGCAGAAGCAGTCGGACCTTCGTTTCCTGGCTACGTTCGACTTTGGTGGTCGTGGCGCCAAGCTGAGCATCCAGGCGAGCAATTTGCGTAACCCGTTCCTCGCTGACGACGTGCAGCGCTTCCGCTGCGGTGGCTAGGCCCATGACCACTGCCGACGCCGCGGGATTCTTTGGCAAGTTGCCCAGTGCGGGTGATTTCGTGCAGCGCCGTTTGCCGGTCGCTTTCGTGGATGCCTGGGATCGGCATTTCGAGTACGCCATGGCCGCGCTTCCCGATGCGCTTGGCGGCGCTTGGAAACACAGTTTTCAGGCAGCTCCGGCATGGCGCTTCATGTTGCCGGCGGGCGTATGCGGTGGTCACGCCATGGCCGGCGTGATGTTGCCATCGGGCGATCGCGTCGGTCGCTGCTTTCCCTTGGTGATCGCCACGCGTATTCCGCATGCACCCGGGCAGGGTGCGTGGCACGACGACAAGGGTTGGTATGCACAGGCCGAGCGCATGGGCGTCGACGCGTCAACCGATCCCGCATGGGGCGTGGAGTTGTTCGACGCGCAGGTGCGCACGCTGATCGACCTCTCCGACGAAACCGCCATACCGGGCCGTCATCCGCCGATCGAGGTGGACTGGAGTGCCGCCGAACACTGGCGCTTCCCGCTGCCGCGCCACGCCGACGCGACCCCCACACTGCTGGGCTGGTGGTCGCGACTCGGTGAGCTGCCGCAGCCATGGTGCCTGTGGTGGTCCGGTGGTGGTGCCCGCGTGCCGGCCAGTGTGCTTGCCACGAAAGGGTTGCCGGCCCCGGAAGCTTTTGCAGGTTTCATCGACGCTACGCACGCCGGCGCCGCCTGGCGCTCGCCGGATGCCCTGAAGCCTTCGGAGGCACATCCATGATGACGCGGTATCAGTCCGCTGGGCGCACGGTGACCGGCAAGGTCCGGGCACACAATGAGGATGCGATCCTGCTGCGCGACGAAGCGGGCCTATGGGTTGTGGCGGATGGCCTTGGCGGGCATGCGGCCGGCGACTATGCCAGCTCGATGATCGTCGAGCGGCTGGCCGCTCTGCCACGCCAGGGCAATGTCGTCGACTTCATCGAGGCGATCGAAGATGAGTTGCAGCGCATCAACGGTGACCTGCTGCAATCCGCGGCCGCGCGAGGCGTCGATCTGATCGGCTCCACGGTGGTGGTGCTGGTGTACGACGAGGAATACATGTTGTGCGGCTGGGTCGGCGACAGTCGGGCCTATTGCTACGAAGATGGTCAGTTGCGCCAGATCACCCGCGACCACGTGCATGGCGTGAAAGACGATGTGACGCAGATCCACCACGCCGCACCAACGCCTTCGCCCGGTGCGCTGACGCGTGCGGTTGGTGCGGAGCCGCAGCTGTTCGTCGACTGGGTGGTGGCCGGTACGCAGCCCGGCACGCAGTTTGTGCTGTGTACCGATGGAATCAACAAGGAAATGTCAGACGCCGAGCTGGATGACGCCTGTCGTCGTGTGCAGGAACCGGCGGCCTTGGTGGCTCGTCTGTTCGATCTGGCAATGAGCCGGGCGGCGCGCGACAACGTCTCCGCCGTCATCGTGCGCCTGGAGGAATGACCATGGCCGTACCACGCGCACTGCCCCTGACGGAGCTAGTGGAAGAATTTCGCGCCGGACGCGTTGCCTTGCCTGCGTTGCTTGAGGCAGTCAAAGCGCGTGGCGTGCTGGACGAGGCCGACTATCGCGCTGAGGTGCTGCAACTGGAACGGATGCGTGATGCCGGCGAGCTGGATGCTGATGTGGTACTTGCACTGATTGCCCGTCTGGGCGCCATGCGGATTATCGCCGCGCGCGCACCAGCGGATCCCGACGTTACCGTGGTGATGCCCACCGCCAAGCCGCCGCAAACGCCGGATCCCGAGCTGACTATCGTGCAGGTGCCATCGTCCTCAGCAGCAGACGACGAGATGACGGTGGTCAAGCCGCAGGCCCATGGGCCCAGGCAAGCAGAACCTGGCCCCGGAGATACATCGACGCACGGCACCACCAGCAGCCTGTCCAGCCTGGGGAGCTGGGAGAGCATCGCGGCGAAGGAGGGTGGCGATTACGTCACTGTGGGCTCGTTGTTGAAGGGGCGTTTTCACCTGGAGCGGGAGCTGGGTCGTGGCGGCATGGGCGTGGTCTATCTGGCGAAGGACGAACGCAAGGTAGAGGCCCGCGACCGCGACCCCTATGTCGCGGTGAAGGTGTTGAATGACGAATTTCGCCGTCATCCCGATTCGCTGATTGCCCTGCAACGGGAGTCACGCCGCTCGCAGCTGCTGGCGCACGACAATATCGTGCGCGTATTCGACTTCGACAAGGATCGCACCATCGTCTTCATGACGATGGAGTACATCGACGGTTCGGACCTGAAGAGCCTGATCCGTGAGCGCGCCTACAACGGCATGCCGCTGGCCAAGGCCCGTCCGTTGATCGAGGGCATGGCACGCGCATTGGGACGTGCGCACGCCGCCGGCATCGTGCATTCGGACTTCAAGCCCGGCAACGTGATGGTGACGCGTGAAGGCGTGCCCAAGGTGTTCGACTTCGGCATCGCCCGCGCCGGCAAGTTCGCCGGGGATGCATCGGGCGAACAGACGCTGTTTGACGCCGGCACGCTGGGCGCGTTGACGCCGGCCTATGCAAGCCTGGAGATGATCCGCGGTAGCGAGCCATCACCCAGTGATGACATCTATGCGCTGGGGTGCGTGTGTTTCGAGCTGCTGACCGGCAAACACCCCTTCGACAAGGTCAGTGCGGAGGTGGTGCAGAAAGAGGGGCGGAAGCCACCTGCCGTGCCGGGGCTGACCCGTCGCCAGCACAAGACACTGTGCGACAGCGTGGCGTTGACCAGCGATCAACGCTTGAAGAGTGCCGAGGCGCTGATCGAAGGGCTGCGCGAAGTAAGCCTGAAAGAACGCATGGGCCCCTATGTGGTCGGTGGTTCGCTCGCACTGGTTCTGCTGGTGGCCGGCGGCTGGGGCGTAAGCCGCTACATGCACAGTCATCACATCGCCAAGGTCATCGCGAGTTTCTCTGCCACGGGTAAGCAGCGCTATGCGAATGAAATGCAAGCCATGCAGGCACTCGCCACACTGGACGAGGACGACCGTAAGCGCGTCATCATTGATCAGGGCGACGCCATCCAGAGTTACCTGCTCAGCCGTATCGACGCCTACTGGCAGCCGTCGCAGCAACGATTTGATTACGCGGGTGCCCAGCGCGTGTTGGCCCTGCGGGATCAGCTTCGCCTGTACTCGCCAGCGCTGGACATGAAGCGTGGCGAGCTGGAGCAGCAGCGCAATGAACTGCTCAACACGCTGGATACCCAGTTGACCCGGCAGATCAACGCGGAGGCGATCTTCGAGAACCAGCCCGACAATGTCGTGACCACACTGGCGCAAATTCGCGCTGTGGATCCCGGCAGCGCACTGCTGAAGAACGCCGAACTTGAGCTGAAGTACGACACCGCCATCGGCCAATCACTGGCCGCCGACCGGCTTGACGAGGCAAAGCAACGGTTGGTGCTGGCCACCAAGCTTTTCCCCGGCTCCGCCCGGCTGCAGCAGCGTGGCGCACAACTGGCGGCGGACGAACAGCTTGCCTCGCTGCAGCAGATCGCGACAGCGGCACAGGCAGCACAGGGCACGCAGAGCCTGGCGGACGCGCGTCGTGAGCTCGCCGATCTTCTGGCCAAACCCACCAGCAACATGGATTGGGAGACGGCTGTCACGCGGGCTGCCGCTCCGCTGAAGAGCGACAATGCACCCGAAACGCAACGCCTGTTCGATGCCCTGGGCAATGCGGTGGCGGATGAAGCGTCGAAGGTCACCGACCCGATGCAGGCACAACGCACGTTGGCGTGGGTGAATTTTGGCCTGCAATATGTGCCGCGCTCGTCTCGATTGCTTGAGCAGCGCAGCCGGTTGGATGGACTGCAGAAACAGCTGGAAGCCCAGCTCGCCAAGGACAGCATTGCGGCAGAGATCGACTCACGCATTGAGTCGATGCGCCGTGCGGCAGCAGCCAATGACGTCGCCAAGGCACAGGAATCGCTGGACCGTGTGCGCACCCTGCAGGCCAATCATCCCTTCCTGGCCAACGAGGGGCCACAGTTGTTGGCGACGGCCTACCTTGGTCAGGCGCGGGACGCGTTTCAGCGCGGGCGTTATCAGGGCGCAGCGGACATCACAGGGCAGGGCGTTCGTGTACTGGGCAGCCGCGCCGATCTGCGTAGCGCGCGTGATCGCTATGTTTTCGTGTCCGACTTGATGCAAGGAGGCACGAGTGCGCTGAGCGACGCGGACTATGAGCGCCTGAAAAAGCAGCTGGCCGATCTACGCAAGACGGATAGTGCGGCCATGGAAGGGCTTGAGACGGACATGAAGCAGCGTGGGCAGTTGCCGCAAGGCTCGTTCTCCGCACGATTGGAAGCACGCAAGCCGGCAGCGGCACCGACAACCGCACCAGCAACGGCAAGCTCAGTCGCTCCAGTGGCAGCGTCAGCCACCAATGCCCCTGCGGCGCAGACGGCCAAATCTACCGCCGCGGCGACAGCGGTCGCGCAAACGCCAACCACGAAAACCAACGCGGCCACGGGTCCGGACCCTTGTGGTGATCCAGCGCTGGTTGGCGCGGGCAAGGTCTGCTCCGATGCGATCGATGGCAAGCGTGGCCCCTCGTTGGTCGTGGTGCCTGGGGTGGGTAGCGGCGCCGCATATGCGATGTCGCGCGCGGAGATCACGGTCAATGATTACAACCGCTTCTGCGCGGCTAGTGGGCAGTGCCATGCCATTACCGTGGACGACCCCGAACTTGGCAGCCTGCCCGTGAGCAATATCAGCCTGGGGCAAGCCAAGGCGTACGCCGCCTGGCTCTCCAGTAGCACCGGCTTCACCTATCGCTTGCCGACCGATGCCGAATGGCTGCATGCCGCGCAGGCCGGCCAGAGCTGGAAGCAGTCGGAAGACAGCAACTGCATCCCGCCGACCAGCCAAGGTGCCGATGTTGCCGGTGCGCCGGTGGCGGCGCGGGGGCGCGAACCCAATCCATGGGGGCTGGTCAACATGTCGGGAAACGTATGGGAGTGGGTGACCAGTGACGGTGCCACGCTGGTGCGTGGCGGCAGCTTCAACAGCTATTGGTCCGACTGCACGGTGGAGGCTCGCCGCACGGATAGCGGTGCCCCGCAGAAAGACGTGGGCTTCCGTGTACTTCGGGAGCTCAAATGAGCGAGCGCGAGTGGGGAGTCAACGAAGGTTTGCGCGCGCTGGACGATGCACATCGCACGGGACGCCTGACCCGTGAGGAGTATCGGGCACGTCGCCGCCGATTGCTGGGCACGCTGCAGAACGGCGATGGCGTCATCACTCGTCGCACCGCAACACATACATCGGCCGCGCAAGGCTCGCCATCCGCCTACGATGGTTCTGCACAAGCGGATGTCTTGCCGTCGATGTTTCCATCCCGACCCTGGTTGTTGAGTGGGCGCATCTGGGTCTGGGCGACTGGCGTTCTCCTGTGCGCAGTGCTGGCATACTGGCTGCTCGCCGCATGACCCGGCAGAGCCAGACCGCCTTGGTACGTTGCCGACCACTTCCGTGGCCGAGCACCACGGCTACTCTGGCAGGGACCAAGGGATCAGCGCGGTTTCTACAGGGGAAATCTACAGTGCGAATGGCATGCCTTGCCGCTGCCCTGGCGTTAGCCATGGGCAGTGAGCGACTTTATGCGAACGATATGGATGTCGCGACGGCATCGCCGACGTCGGGCAATAGCGAAGATACCGTGCCGCCAGTCAAGGATCGCGAGCCCGTCGCGGCCGCCAAGATGGCCGTACAAGGGTTCCGTGTCACGGGTGTGGGTGAGCATGCGTCCGCACACATCACGCCAACCAGCATCCAGGCGCTGGCCGACGAACAGTACAAGCAAATGGTCGGCACGGCGGAGCATCCCCGCCTGAGCATCGCGCAGATGGAGAAGGTGGCCGCAGCTATCACCCAGCGCTACCGCACCAGCGGTTTCATCGTGGCGCAGGCCGTGGTGCCGGCACAAACCGTTGGCGCAGACCAGATCGTCGAAATACGCGTACTGGAGGGCACGATTGGCAAGGTCGTGGTGAAGGGCGCGAAACGCTATAGCGCAGACATCATTGCCGCCCCGGCTGAACACCTTAAAGGCCAGTCGCTGCAGAAGGACGATGTGGATTCCGCATTGCTGTACGCGCGCGACCTGCCGGGCGTGGCGATCACCTCGACCTTTCAGCCCGGCGAACACACCGGCGAAACCGACCTGATCATGGTGGCCCAGGAAGAGAAGCGGCCCTATGTAATCACGGTGGGTGGCAATGACTACGGCACGGACGTCACCGGTCGCTATCGTGCGCAGGTGGGTCTGGCCTGGAACAGCCCCCTCGGTTATGGCGATGTCTTTAACGCCAATCTCGATTACGCGTTCGCGCCTGCCCAGAGCCTGTTCGGCGCGTTGAGCTATCGCGCTCCCATCGCGCCAGTTTCCGGCCTTACGGCCGTCTTTGGTGCGACACGCAGCCAGTTGGAAGTGGACAGTGGCATCTTCGCTTCGCTGCACGTGCATGGCCCCACGTCGACCTGGTACGGCGGCGCCGACTGGAAGTTCATCAACACGCCGAACCTGCAGGCGATGGGGACGTTCCGTCTGATTCGCGAGGAATCCAAGCTCAATAGCAGCATCCTGCTGATGTCGGACGAGCGCTTCGACGTGGCTGAGTTCGGCTTTTCCATGAACCACACTGACACGCGCTTTCATGGCATCGATCTGCTGCAGGTCGCCGTGCGCCAGTCGATCAGCGACCGTTCGCCATCACAAGTGGATCTGGTCAGCCCGGGGCACGACAGCAGCTTCACGGTGGGCAAGGTCGCCTATACGCGCCTGCAGTTCCTCACCCGTACACAACGGCTTTATTTCAAGTTCGCCGGTCAATACACCAACGACGCTCTGACGCCTATGGAGCAGTTCGCCATCGGCGGGCCGGACAACGTACGTGCCTATCCGATTGCCGACGTGCTCGCTGACCGTGGTTATTACTCCTCGGTGGAGTATCACGTCGATGCACCTGGCTTTGCCGACAAGGTGTCGCCGTTCTATGCGCGCCCATGGCGCGAGCTGCTGGAACTGGAAACGTTTATCGACTACGCCAAGGGATGGCCGGTGGGCGGCAACCGACTCAATGGCGGGAAGATGCAGGAAGTCAGCGATATCGGCGCCGGCTTCGTATTCCGTTTGCCGCGCTTCCATCGTTTCGAGCTGCACGTCGACGCCGCAAAAGCATTGAGTTCGCTCGACGCCTCTGATGGCAAGGGCTATCACGTGTACGCGCGATTCGGCTTTACGTTTTAAAAAGGGGTGACGACCATGAACCGGATCCATGACCGCACGCATCGCGCCGCGTCACCTCTATTGTTGCGCCTGAGGCGCAAGGCCTTGCCACTTAGCTTGTCGCTGCTTGGCATGGCAGCAGGCTCGTGCTTGCCCTATAGCGACGCGCTGGCTGTAGTCCCAGGCGCTAACACGCTGCCGACGGGCGGCAGCATCATCACCGGTAGCGCCACGATTACGTCTACCGCGACCACCATGACGATCAATCAAACGAGCGCCCAGGCATCGATCAACTGGACCAGTTTTGATATCGGCTCGGCCGCCTCGGTGATGTTCAATCAGACAACGGGCGCGAATGCGGTAGCGCTCAATCGCATCGGCATTGGCGCTTCCTCGCCCGTCGCGAGTCAGATCTACGGCGCCCTCACGGCGACTGGACAGGTGTTCCTGATCAATCCGGCAGGCATTGTGTTCGGCAATGGCGCCCAGGTTTCTGTCGGGGGGCTGGTGGCCAGTACGTTGGATGTCAATGGAACCACGACATCCAACGGGCATACTTACTACGATCTGCTCAATAGCGGCGGCTCCGCATCGATCATCAACCAGGGAACGATCAACGCAGCCAGTGGCGGCGGCGTGATCCTGGTCGGTGGCAATGTCGTCAACACCGGCCAGATCGCGGCCAGCGCCGGGCATATTTTTCTGGATGGCGCGGATCGGGTGACTGTCGATTTCGACGGCAATAATCTGGTCAACGTGGTGCTGACTGGTGCGCTTACGGCGGGTCCTGGCACGGGTGCTGCGGTAAACAATAGCGGCGTACTGACCGCAGATGGCGGCACCGTCGTGCTCCAGGCGTCTGCCACGCCAGGTCTGTTCACCCAGATGGTGAACAACAGCGGCGTGGTGCAGGCCAACAGCATCAGCGGTACCGGTGGCACGGTGCAGTTGCTGGGCACGGGTGGTGATGTCGATACCAGCGGGACGCTCAGTGCCACGGGTGGCAACATCGCAGTGACCAGTGATGGATCCATTGGCTTGAACGGTGCGGTCAATGCGGGCAGTGGGCAGGTTGTCCTGAGCTCGCAGCAAGCCATCACTCAAACCGCGAACTCGGCATCACTCCCTGCAAGCGTGATCACGGCGGGTACTTTGTCGGGAAGCTCCGTCAACAGCACCACGCTGACGCAGGCGAACCAGATCCAAAGCGTCAGCAGCTTCAGCGCGGGCAGCAGTTTTGGCCTGACCAACGGAGCGGGCGCGTCGTTGCAGGTGGGCGGGCTGACGGTCAGCGGTGGCTCGGTGGCGCTGGGCACGGGAGCAGGGTCGAACCTGACCCTCAATGGCAACGTTAACGCGCAATCGCTTTCACTGAACAGCGGGGGCTCCATCACCCAATCTGGCGGCGCGCTTAGCGTGGCGACGTTGAGCGGTGCATCGAGCGGCAGCACCACGCTGGCCCAAGCCAACAACATCACGGCGCTCGGTAGTTTCAGCGCGAATGGATTCAACCTCAACAACAGCAATGCACTGGCCATCAACGGAGCGTTGAACAGCGGTGCAGGCACGACCACGTTGAATGTGGCCGGCGACATTACTGAGGGCACCGGTGGCAGCATCACGGCAGGCACCCTCGCAGGCTCGTCGACGGGCAGCACCACGCTGCTGAACCAGGCCAACAACATCACAGCGCTCGGCAACTTCACCTCTAGCGAATTCAGCCTAAGCAACAGCAGCGCACTGGCTATCAACGGAGCGTTGAACAGCGGTGCAGGCACGGCCACGTTGAACGTGACCGGCGCCATCACCGAGAACGCGGGTGGAAGCATCACGGCGGGCACGCTCGTGGGCTCGTCTTCTGGCCTCACCTCGTTGTACCAAACCAACAACATCACGACGCTCGGAAATTTCAGCGCCAACGGCTTCAGCCTCAAGAACAGCAACGCACTAGCCATTAACGGGGCGTTGAATAGTGGGGCTGGAGCGACCACGTTGAACGTGGCCGGCGACATTACTGAGGGCACCGGCGGAAGCATCACGGCGGGCACGCTCGCGGGTTCGTCCACGGGCAACACCCTACTTACCCAAGCCAATAACGCCATAACCAACCTGGGTACTTACTCCAGTGGCGGCGATTTCAGTCTGCTCAATGCTGGGAGCATCACGCAGTCGGGGACCAATACGCTCTCGGTAGCGGGCAATACGACGCTGAATGCTGGCGCCAACGCCATATCGATGGGCAACAGCAACCAGTTGAATGGCGTCGTATACCTCACTGGCGGCGATACGCTGATCAACAATGTGGGTGCGCTGAATCTTGGTGTCAGCACTATCTCCGGCAACCTGACCGCGACCACGGCCAGTACCAACGCCGGGATCAGCCAGTCCGGCGCATTGACGGTGGCGGGCACAAGCACATTCACGGCGGACACCGCTTCCGGCACCGGTGCGATCAGTTTGACCGATCAGAGCAATGCCTTCGGCTCGACCGTCAACCTCACCGGTACCGGTGTCGCTGTCGTCAATCAAGGGAATCTGAGTGTGGGCGCCGTGAACGATGGCGCCAATGGATTGGTGAGCCTGACCTCGCTCAATGGCGGATTGAACCTCATTGGTGGGCCATTAGACACTCATGGCGGTGATCTGAACCTGGTTGCGGGCGGTGGTTCGCTGATGCTGTCGGGTGACCTGACTGGCCGTAACGTTGTGCTGCAGTCATACGGCGCTCTTACGTTGCCTTACAACGTGACGGCGACAAACACGCTGAGCCTGACCAGCAGCAACGGCGGGATCACCCAGAGTGGCGGCGCGCTCACGGCTGGCGTGCTGACCGGCAGCTCTCAAGGTGCCACGTCGCTGGGCCAGCTCAACCTGATCGGGCAGCTTGGCAACTTCACCGCGAACGGTTTCAGCTTGACCAATGCGCAGACACTGACCACCACGGGTACGTTAAACGGTGGCACCAGCGCGGCATTGACGAGCACCGTTGGCGACTTGGTGATCAATGGTTCGGTAAGCGGAGCGAACGTTACCCTGACGTCAGCGGGTGACTCAGTGCTCAATGGCGCGGTAAATGGGACGAACGTTAAGCTGACGTCCGCGGGTGCCATTACCGAAGGCGCTGGCGGAAGTATCACCACTGGAATGACGGGTACCCTTTCCGGCTCGTCTGTTGGTGCTACTACGCTGAATCAGACGAACCACATCACGACGCTGGGTGATTTCAGTGCCAGCAACTTCAGCCTGATCAACGCGCAGACACTTGGTACCACCGGCGTATTGAATGGCGGCACAGGTGTGGCACTGACCACCACCAGTGGCGACCTGACGTTGAATGGAACAATGACGGGCAACACCGTTGCGCTGAATGCACACGGTGGCATCAGCGAAGGTGCTGGGTCGAGCATCTCCACGGCGACGCTCAGCGGAAGCTCTGGGAGCAGCACCGTACTCAACCAGGCTAACAACAGCATCGCCGGCCTTGGCCGCTTTAGCAGTGGTGGCGATTTCAGCCTGACCAACAACGGCACCCTCGCGCAATCCGGTTCGCTCACCGTACAGGGCAACACCACACTCAACACCGGTACGCATGCCATTACGCTGACTGACAGCGGCAACGACCTGCTCGGTGCCGTGAGTCTTACCAGTGGCGACGCGAGCATTGCCAATGATCGCGCCTTGGTCTTTGGCGCGACCAATGTTGCTGGGAATCTGGCGGCGACCACGACCAACGGCGCGATTAGCCAGAGCCAAACCGCGACTGACGCGCTGAGTGTTACCGGCACGAGTACATTCACGACCGGCACGGGTGGAATCACGCTGACGAATAGCAGCAACCGCCTGCAGGGCGCTGTGAGCCTGACCGGTGGCGACACACAGATCGTCAACAGCCTCGGCCTGATCTTCGACACCAGCACGGTAACCGGCAACCTGTCTGCCAGCACGACCGGCAATGCGGCTATCAGCCAGACAGCCAATCCGTTGACGGTCACCGGCACAAGCAACTTCAACGCCGGTACAGGCGCTATTACCTTGGGTAGCGGCAACCAGTTGCAAGGGGCGGCGAGCTTTATTGGCGGCACCACGCTGGTCAACAACGCCAGCGCGCTGAATCTAGGCGCGAGCAACATCGTCGGCAATCTGACTGCGACCACGGCCAATGCCGGTGCAGCGATCAGCCAGTCGGGTGCATTGACCGTGACAGGCACGAGCACGTTCACGGCGGGTGGCGCCGCGGGTACCGGCGCGATCGCGCTGGCCGACGCGAACAATGCCTTCGGATCAAGCGTCAACGCGACCGGCACAGGCATCACCATCCGTAGTGGCGGTGACCTGAACGTGGCAAATTTGAAGGATGGTGCGAACGGCGGTGTCAGCCTGATCGCGGGCCGCGGGCTTTACTTGCAGGGCGCACCTGTCGATACCGGTTCGGCGGACCTGACGCTGTCCGCCCTGGGTGGTTCGCTGACGACGGCCGGAAGCCTGAAAGGCAACAACGTCTCCCTCTCCGGCAGTCAGGGCATCACGCTCGCAAACAATGTGTTCGCCGCTGGCGTACTGAATCTCACGAGCAGCAGCGGCGCGATTACCCAGACAGGTGGCGTGCTCAATGCGTCGCTACTCACTGGCCGCTCGCAGGGTGCCACAACGCTGGTCCAGGGCAACCAGATCTCACAACTCGGTAATTTCGCTGCCAACGGGTTCAGCCTTACCAATGCGGGTGCGCTGACCGTTACCGGTTCTTTGAACGGTAACGGCAGTACAGCGCTGACCACGGCCAATGGCGACCTGACGTTGCAGGGCGCGGTGAGCGCTACAGCTGTATCGCTTACGGCAAACAGCGGCGCGGTGAATCAATCCGGCGGTACGATCAGTGCAGGCACACTCAGTGGATCTTCGAAGGGCGCCACATCGCTGACGCAAGGCGGCAATGCGATTGATAGTCTCGGCAATTACAGCAGTGGCGGCAACTTCAGTCTGGCCGACAGAAATTCGCTGGTCGTATCTGGCGCATTGAGTAGCATGGGTCATGTTGCGCTCACCAGCGGTGGAAACATCACGCTGGCCAACGCCGTCAGCGGCATGACGATAGCGCTGAATGCGAGTAACGGAGCGATCAACCAGACCGCCGGCACACTGACGACAGGTACGCTGACAGGTCAGTCCTCGGGAGCCACGCTGCTCACGCAAGCCAACCAGATTGGCAGTCTGGGTAACTACACCAGTGGCGGCGATTTCAGCCTGACCAATGGCGCGGCCATCGTGCAGAGCGGCTCTCTGCAGGTACAGGGCGCAACGACGCTGAATGCCGGCTCCAATGCCATCACCTTGACCAATAGCGGCAACCATCTGGGTGGCGCAGTCGGCCTTACAGGCGGCAACACGGCGATCGTCAACAGTAGCCCGCTGATGTTTGGCACGAGCCAGATCAACGGCAATCTGAGTGTCACCAGTAACGATCCAGCGATCGGGCAGGTGGGTGCGCTCAATGTCACGGGTAGCAGCTATTTCAACGCGGGTAACGGCAGCATCCAACTGACCAACGCAAGTAATCACTTGGCGGGTCCAGTGACTGCCATAGGTACCGGCATTGCCATCACCGATGCCGGCGATCTGCACATCGCGTCGCTGGCCAATGGCAGCAATGGCGCTGTCAGCCTGATTTCCCTTGGCGGAACGTTGTTCTTGCCGAGCTCGGCGATAAACACCGGTAGCTCGGATCTAGTGCTGACGTCCGGCGGCGGCTTGCTGAGCACGGCTGCGGATCTGAGCGGTGCGAACGTGGCGTTGTCAGGCAGCGGTGGCATCAACCTGAGTAACGTCGTGACGGCCGCGAACAACCTCAGTCTTGTGAGTGGTGCGGCGATCAATCAGAGTGCAGGCGCGTTGAATGCGCGCACGCTGACCGGCAGCTCGTCCGGCGCGACCAGCCTGATGCAGGCCAACGGTGTGGGGAGTGTCGGCAACTTCAACGCCAACGGCTTCAGCCTGACTAACGCGAACGGGCTGACGATCGCCGGGCCGTTGCTGAGTTCCGGTGGTGTAACGCTTGTCACCCAAAGCGGCGATCTGGATGTGACGGGGACGTTGAGCGGTGGTCGTGTGGTGCTCGATGCCGCAGGCGCGATCAACGAAAGCTCGACAGGCAATATCGTTGCCGCAACCCTGAGTGGGCGGGCAGGTGGTGCAACTTCATTGGGGACACAGAGTCAGCCCATCGCCAATCACATCAATACGCTGGGCGGCTTTGAGTCGCCGGCCGGTTTCAGCCTCACCAACGGGCAGACGCTGACGCTGGCATCGGTGGATGGCAGTAGCTACACCGTGGATGCAGGCACATCCGCGCTCTACCTCGCCGTACTCAACGGCAGCCTGCTGCAGACCGGAACGACGCCGCTGTACAACGGCCAGGGCATATATGCAGCTAGCGAGCATATCGGCCTGGTCACGGCGCCCATCTATGCGTTTGGCACGCTGCCTTATGTGGTCGAAGCCATTGGCCTTCCGCCTGCGTACTTCTATGCACTGGATCGACAGGGCAATCCGCTGCCGGAGGCCGGTCTGCTGTCGATCAACCTTCCCACCACCATGTCGACCAGTCACGCGCAGAACAGCAATAACCGCCTGGACTCTTACATCGACGCCAGCATCATCACAGCCAGCTACCGCGCGTACGGTATCGTCCCCTCAGGTATCCGCCTGCCGGCCGACCAGGAGGCCTGCGATCCAGAGACGGCGGACTGTCAGGGCGAATGATGGCCACGTACCGCTTGCACTTCTGTATGGTGATACTTGCGCTGGCTGCGGCGGCAGGTGCTTCCGCGCAGAGTGGGCCGCGCTTGAGTGGCAGCGCGGTCATCACCGAACTGCAGGAGGCGCGATCAAAGTTGGAGGCGCGCGAACAGGCGCATCCCGACAAGTCGTTGGACGCTACCGCGCAACGCCTGAGCCAGTGGCAACAGACACTGGAGAAAAGCCTGGGTAGTGATGCTGCTCAGCCCGTGGAACTCATGAGCGATGCGCGCCGGGCCCTGGCTATGCGCGCCCATGCAGGGGCGTTGCGCACACAGGCTTATCTGGCAAGTTGCACACGCTGCCTGGAGGGTGATGCGTCCACCATGGCACAGGCGCTGGCGTTGACGGTGGACCGGCTGGCTGAGGCGCGTGATGCCCCGTCTGCCGCGCCGCCAGTGATCGAGGCCGTGGAGACACCGGACGGGCGAGCCATCTTTGCCCTGCATGGCGGAGAAGCGGAGCGGCAGCTTGTGTTGGTTGGCAAGAACCTGGCGGACGCCCAATGCGCCGATCCCAAGGTGGTCGCGACCGATGCCAAGGGCGAACCCTCAACACAGCAGCCTACCGTGAAGAGTGCGCAGCCGACCCGTATTGAACTGGTGCTTCCTGGTGGCGACGGCATCGCGCCCGGAAGCTATGTACTGCACGTCAAAGCCCAGCGCAAAGCCTTTCTGGTGGGTTGTGTCGCGCAACCCGAAGCGGTGGGTATTGTGCAGGTAGCGCCGCCGCCGCGTTTTGCCGTGACTTACACGCTGAATGCCCGTTGCTCGTCAGGGCAGGGCGGGGCATCGATACGAAGCGGAAGCCTGCCGGTGCTGACGTCCTATGGTGCAACGCAGGTGGCGCAAGTGGAGCCTGACACGTGTCCGACACCTGATGGGTTTGCACTGTCCGCGCAGGTGACCTACGCAGACGGCAGTCACGAGCAGATCGGGCCGATCTCCCAGCCGGCCGATACCACGATTACCGCTGGCTTGCCGGGTGGCTTGTCGTTGCAATGGAATCCTGCGATACGGCAACTGGTGCTGCGCAGCGCCGCAAACGCGTGCGGAGGGTTTTATTGAGCGGAAGCGAAGTGCATCCGTTCAACCACCGTCAGTCATCGTCACTGTGCCCGGACACCCGCTGCAACTCGTCGAGCCCGCCAGGCGCTAGATCCTTCAGCAGATCGAGGAAATTCTTGCCCACCAGGCGCTGGGCACGGCGCAGCAACAGTGGCACCGGACTGGAGGGTTCTTCCCGCGCGTAGTAATCGCAGATGTCATCCAGGCAACGCTGCACGTCCTTAGCGCTTTGAATGCCAGCTCGAGCTGATACCGCCGTGGCGGCGATAGCGTCAGCCGGCACCTGTCCCGCGGTCTCGTCGATCAAGCCATCCGTGGACGTCTGAGGAGCGCGCAAGTTGCGCTGCGTTTCCAGAAAGGTCTTCAGTTCATAGGCGTCGCTCAGCAATGGCTTGAGCTCAGGGCCCGCCGTGCCGATGCGTTCGTTGAAAATGGTGTCGATCGCTTTGGCGTGCTCAAGCGCCTCCGCTGCCGCGCTCGCCGTCTCAGCGAGTTGCTCATACGGGCAATCCAGACAGCAGGCCTCGATCTCCGTTTGTGTGGGCAGCTCGGTTTGCTCATCGCCATCCGCCACGGAGATTTTCAGACTGCCGTTGGCGATGCGCAGGTCGCGCAAACTGAAACGGCCCATGCGCGGCGATTGCACGAAGGGTGCGGTGCGGACATAGCTGAGCAGGGCCAGCGGGTCGGCGATCGGCGCCACGGAATTGACCCGGATGGTCGGATCGTCGTTGTCCTCCGCATCCAATTGCGGGTGGACCGTATCCCAATGTTGCTCGAGCAGGCCACGGATCAGAGCCAGCCCCGCCGTCCAGCCGGGCAGGCCGGCCGTGCGTGTCCATGCGGTGGCGAGGTGTGTCGCGAGGCGCAGATCCTTGGAACGCGCAAGCAGGGCCTGCGCGCGATCGGCTACTCGATCCCAATCCGGTTCTTCCGCCTGCTTGACGCTGTCGCCGACCACGCGTTCGGCCTTGGTCGTCGCCGCCCGCTCAAGGGCGAGGAAGTCCGCGTCGTATTCCAGGTTCTCGCCCGATGGAGCGTCGTCCGAGATCGGAGCCAGGAAGGGTTCCAGATCGTAGATCGGCATAGCGTCGAGACTCGTTGAGCGAGAACCCGATGGTAAGCATCGCCCGCCAGCGACACCCGTCATTTTGTGTCGTTGGCGGCGCGGCCACGCTGCGATGACATGTCGATGGGCTCCATGGGCGACGAGGGATGGATCACCAACACCTGCAGCACCATGGCTACTCCAATGGGCAGGGCAGGTTGTCAAGAAGGTCGGCTAAACCACGACTTGAGGAAACCCGGAAATCTCTGCCGCAAGTGGCCTGATGACATCGCTGACCCGAAAATTTCACATGTGATGCCCGAAGAGCGAGTAGCGTCGAAATTCAGCACACCGTGGATGTCGTAGCCATGACCGATTGCGCCGGAACTACCAGCAATGGCTTCAACTACACCGCGCAGTACGAGCTGGCGGTGATGAGCAGCGTGACTTGGGCTGCAACGTTTCGAAAGGACGGGATCTATCGAGGCATGCGTCATGGGCGCGTGTTCGCCGTTGGTGAACTGTCTGACCCGGACTTGAGGCGTGCTGTGATGGATGACATCGAGGAAACGTGGGTCGGAGTGCACTGAGGCTGCGATCAGTCCGCCCCTGCGGCATGGCACGCTGATTGATAGCGACGCCACTAGCCGCCGCGGGGCGTAGTGCCCGCCACCATTCGTCTGAAGAACTCCGCGCCGGGATGTGGCAATGATCTCCGGCGCGGTAGCCTCAATCAATCGTCCACATCATCTCCTGTATGCAGGATCGCAATACCGTTTGTGGTGCCGCTATTGAGGGTGACGCTGCTCTTCAGATCGAAGTTTCCGTCGCCATCGACATGGAAGATGGACACATGGGATGTCGATCCATTGCCATCCACCACGGCGGTCAGGTTGTCACGGTACGTAATGTCGGTCGGGTTGCCGTTGAATGAGGCAACGACGGCCGCGTCCTGGACAATCTTGCGGTTGTAGACGGAGTAACGTGATACGGAGTGGCTCGGTGAATTTGCCGAGAACAGGAACGAGCCATCGAGCGCGACCCAGCAGGGCGCCATCTGCGTGCCGGAGCCGGTCACCGTCAACACGGCATTATCCCGTACCAGGCTGATCTCGTTGGCATGGGCGATGGTGACGTACGCATCGCGACCGCGCGTGGCCAGCCCGAAGGGCGCGTTGACGTTGGCAGGAATGTTGGCCACCAGCCGGGTTTGGCCCGTGATGGCACCTTGGTCCGTCAGATGCACGGTCTCGATGGCGTTGCTCTTTTCGGTGACGACGAGCTCCCCATCGAGCACGCCCACCTGGGCGGCGGAGCCATCAGCAATCACCAGCTGTGCCGCGCCATCGGCCGTCGGCTCCACGCCGTAGCGGTCAATCGGATGCGATTCGATATGCGTGGCCGTGAGAATATAAAGATGGCCGCGGCCGAAGGCGACGCTGACCGGATTGGTGATGGCGGGCACGACCTTCATCCGTTGCAATGGAACGCTGCCGTCGAGTTTTCGAAAGATCGACACGTTGCCGGATCCAAAATTCACCACAGCAAGCAGGCGATGGTTTTGAGCAATGCCACCGGCATTGCCGGCCACGCCGCCTGTTCCCCCGGTTTCGGATTGTTCAACCAGCACGCCGCGTGTGTTGTAGACAAGCAGCTCATTGGTGGCAGTGTTCGATGAGGTGACAACAAGATCGCCGTCATTCCACTCTGGGTCGGTTTGGGCATAAGCCGTTCCGGCCACCATCAATCCCAATAGCGCGGACCCACAGATGGTTCTTTTCATAATCAGTCCTCGATGTGATCGTAGGTAATTGCGGTGTCGCGTATGGCTGCGACGCGTCCCCAACAGCGACCGTGCGCATCGGTCTTTAGGTATTCGAACGTCGGGTCCGCAGGGTTACGTCATCTGCCTTTCGAAGAAGAGCTGCGCTGTCGCGATGTAACCGGCGGACATTCGGGCACGAAATAATCCGTAGCTTCGACGCGAAATACCAACGTCGAGGCAGACACGTTAGGCTGCAACGCAGATCTTGCCCGGCTGGATCTGAGCGTTGTCCGGGTTCTTTCCAACGATGGTCTGTGGTCAGCACCCAGGCCCCGGCGCGCGAGTAGACTAAGCGTCAAACCGTTCGGTTCGCCTTGCTTCCCTGGAGTATGGCCATGAATACGGAAACCCTCGATGCTGGCGCATCTCCTCCGGTTCCCTTGGTGGTTCTGGAACCGCGCAGGATTGTCTATCGGCACCCGCTGCCGATCCGGATCATGCATTGGATCAATGTGGTTGCGCTGACGCTGATGTTTCTCAGCGGGCTACAGATATTCAATGCGCATCCGCGTCTTTACTGGGGCAACCGGTCCGACGAAGGCGCTGCCATTTTTGCGCTGGGTGCTCGCCAGGATGCGACCGGGAACCTGCAAGGCGTCACGCGCATCGGAAAGCATGAGTTCACCACGACGGGTGTGCTTGGTGTATCGAACGGCAAGGATGGCAGTCCACAGGTACGCGGGTTCCCCTCATGGCTCACGGTGCCCGGCCCGCAGTGGCTGTCGATGGGGCGTCGCTGGCATTTCTTCTTCGCGTGGGTGTTTGTGTTGAACGGGCTGTGTTACGCCAGTTACGCACTGGTTACCCGGCATCTGCAACGGGATTTGTGGCCCACGGGCGCGGACTGGCGCGGCATCGGGCGATCCGTCCTCGATCATCTGCGCTTCAAGCACCCACAGGGTGAAGAGGCGCTGCGCTACAACATTCTGCAGCGGCTGGCGTACTTGACCGTGATCTTCGTGTTCGGCGTGGGCATCGTGCTTATGGGGTTGGCCATGTCGCCACGCATGGATGCGGTGCTTTCGCCCATGGTCGAAGCTGTCGGTGGCCGACAATCGGCGCGGACCATTCACTTCATCATCGCCTGGGGCTTTGTGGCTTTTGTGCTGATTCACCTGTTCGAAGTGTTGATCACCGGCGTGTTCAACCAGCTTCGGGGCATGATCACTGGCTATTACGCGATCGACGCCACGCCAGTCGAGACACGGCCACCGGTTGAGGCAGCGCCGAGTGATTCTGTTCCATCGGAGGACCGCCCTCATGAGTGACCGCCGATCGTTTCTGCGCATGACGATGATGGGGGTGGCGGGGGTGCTCGTCGCCGGTTGTGACCGTATCTCGCACACGCTGTGGGGTCCCAATGTGCTGGGCAAGGCGGAGGGTTTGAATCGCCGCGTGCAGGCGCTGTTGTCGCCGTCGAGCAGCATGGCGAAGGAGTATGGCGAAGCCGACATATCGCCGGTATTCCATCCCAATGGCACCACCATGCCCACCACGCCCGCCTACCAAGCGCTGATGGCTGACAACTTTCGCGACTACAAACTGCAGGTGGATGGGTTGGTGACCCGTCCGGCGATGCTCTCCATTGACGACCTGAAACACCTGGATGTGCGCACACAGATCACGAGGCACGACTGCGTAGAGGGATGGAGCGCCATTGGGAAATGGCAGGGAACGCTGCTGTCCGCCGTACTCGATCATGTTGGCGTCGATCCTAGGGCGCGGTTCGTCGTGTTCCACTGCTTTGACGACATGGAAGAAGACACGCCTTACTACGAGAGCATCGACCTTGCGGAGGCAAGGCATCCCCAGACGCTCTTGGCGTACACCTTGAACGATCAGCCGCTGCCAGTGCCGAACGGTGCGCCCCTGCGTGTGCGGATTGGGCGTCAGCTCGGCTATAAACAGGCGAAATATGTGGCTCGCATCGAACTGGTCAGTTCGTTCGAGGATATCGGCGACGGCCAGGGTGGCTACTGGGAGGATCAAGGCTACGAATGGTATGCCGGCATCTAGTGTCAGGAGCCCGTTGCGCCCCCTGCACGCATGAGCATTGAGTCGATCGCCACGGGGTCCACGTGACTTGCGGCACTACTGGCTTATTCCGCTGCCGATGCAACCTAGTGGTGCAGCTGATCGTCACGGACTGAACAAACGGGTGATCAGTGCGCACCATCCTCCGACGAGTAACTCGTATTCTCGCAAGTGCGGCCTTGATCCTCGTTGTGATCGTGGGCGGATTGAACCTTGCATTCCACTTCAATTTTCATCGTGCTGTGCCTGACGCCAGTTATCCGCCGCCGGCGTCGCCGCTTGAAGCACAGCAGCAAGACGTCGACTATTTCGCCAAAGTGATAGCACGCGATCGTGCTTTTTCACCTGTTGAACGCGAAACGGCGGAAGCACGCATCACCGCGCTCAGAGCCCTGCCAGATGCGCTGCCGCCGCCCAAGTTGCATGTGGCGCTAATGCAAGTGATGGCACTGGCCGATAATGGTCATTCTCGAATGGATGCAACGGCCGATCAGGGGGCACTGATCGTTCCGCTAAGGGTGACGCGCTTCGCGGAAGGTTTCTTTGTAACTCGGGCGGCGACTGCCTATCGCGACATGCTTGGCGGCCGCGTGGCAAGCATCGATGGCCATCCGATCGATCAGATACTGCTTCAGCTGGATACGCTAAGCGGCGGTGTGGAGGCTTTTCGCCGGGAGAACGATGCGACATACATCATCGTGCAGGACTTGCTGTACGGTTTGGATATCGCCGCCGACCCCAAGGCTTCGACCTGGACGGTCGTGCTGTCCGACGGTCGAACTGTGACGCGCCGGCTGGATGCCTATTCGATGCACAAGGGCGATGGCATACCGCCGAGCGGACGCTGGTTGTCGCCCGAACCGAACAAGGGCGTCGAACAAGACTGGGGCGCCTACCACCCGCAATCCGTCGAGCTACCGGACACATGGCGGGATCTCGATAATCCTTTCCGGATATTCCCTGCCGCGGGGAGCTGCGCCCAGGTGGTGCGGCTGCAAAGCATCGGGGACGTCGGTAATCAACGGATTGCACCGTTTCTCGCCACAGTAGAAGCAACGCTTCGCGCACACCCGCCTTGTGCCGTGATACTCGATCTGCGTGGCGATGGCGGTGGTGATTACACCAACGCCTGGCACTTTGCACATGCGCTACCGGGCTTGCTCGCGCCAGGTGGCCGCATCTTCGTGCTCACCGATTCACAGACTTTTTCCGCTGCCATCACGACTGCTGCATTCGTCAAAGACGCCGGCGGCGATCGGGTCACCATCATCGGCGAACCGGTCGGCGATCGCTTGTCCTTTTTCTCAGAGGGCAGCAAAGCCTGCCTGCCCCATCTAAAGTTATGCGCTTACCCGCAGACCGCGAAGCACGACTACCAAAACCCTTGCAACAGCTGGCGCGAATGCTTTTGGCTCAACTGGTTCTATCCAGTCAGAGTGAAGAGCCTGCAGCCGGATATCGTCGCGCCGCTCCGGTTTGAAGACTGGAGCACGAGCCACGACGCAGCCTATGAGACTGCAGTCGAGCTAGCTACGCATCCGGCCCGCAAGATGTAAGTTCGCGGCCAGGATCCACCAGGGTGGCGACTAGGGAGCGTTGTCGCGGATGTAGCGGGCTATTCGAGTAAAGGGTAGGGCGGCACTGCTGGGCTTTCTCGGACTGCTAGTCGATTTCACCATCCATGGCCTATCCGGTCATGTGATTTTGCAATGACTGAAATACGTGTTCGATGGATTTATCGCCTCAAGACGGCAGGCTAGGCTCAGTCATAGCCCCATACGCCCGGCGACCGTGATGTATCGAAACCCATGGATTTCTTTGCTTTGTGGCCTGGCGCTGACGCTCTTCCATGGCGCTGCGGCGGGCGCGACGGATTTTGAGAAAGCGGTGCAACGGGCGGATGCAGCGTCCACTAGCTCCGTAACAACCCCGGCCATACACGACGGCGTGCCCGCGTGGTTGGTGGGAACGTGGGCCCTCGTGCGGTGTGACAGCGTTTATCCCGATGGCCGGCTCGCGGAGCCGTATGGACCGAGCCCGGAAGGGCTGTGGATCATCGATAGCCAGGGGCGCTACGTGATGCAGATCGTCCGAGCGGAGCGCGGACGTTTAGCTACCAATGACACATCCAAGAGCATGTCCGCCGAATATCAAGTGGCCTCGATGGAGGCCAGCTCGAACTACGGTTGGCTACGTGCCGACGGTATGCAACTGCACGTGCATATCGCGCACGCGTCGTCCCTGCATGGGGACGACAGGGATACCTACGCCACCTATCAGCTTCAAGGCGATCAGCTGACCTATGCCGTGGACCATGGTGCGCCGACGGAGGCGCATGGCGTCCTGGTATGGCGTCGTCTGGCCAACTGAGTTGGCGCAAATGACTTCAACCCCATGTTTTGGAGCGATACCGTCCATGAACAAGTTCTTGGTGCTCGGTTCCCTATGGTTTGTCACCACTACGCTGGCCCACGCCGACGCAATGACGCTGCCGGCGTATGCGTCCGCGGCGATTGCCGATCATGCTAGGCCGGATGTCGATACAGCGCGGGATGGCGATCGCAAACCAGCTGAACTGGTCGTCTTTGCGGGCATCAAGCCCGGTGACAGAGTGGCTGATCTTATTCCCGGCAGCGGCTACTTCACGCGCATCTTCAGCAAGGTGGTCGGACCGAAGGGACATGTGTACGCGGTCATTCCAGCAGGCCTTGCCCAGGGCGCACCGAAGAAGCTCGACAGTATCAAGGCACTGGCTGCTGACCCCGCGTACAGCAATGTCACGCTGACTATCCGACCTTACGATCAGTTTGGCGGCGACGAACCGTTGGACGTAGTCTGGACGTCCCAGAACTACCATGACGTCTACGGTGCAGTCAGTGTCTTCGCCGTACCCGGCACAACCGGCGCGGAAGAGGCGGCCATCATGGACGCTGCGGTTTTCAAGGCACTGAAGCCCGATGGTGTCTATCTGGTGACGGACCATGTGGCCAAAAGCGGCTCTGGCGAGCCTGATGCCAAGAGCCTGCATCGCATCGACCCGGCGGTGGTCATTGCGCAGGCAAAAGCGGCCGGTTTCGTGCTGGAGGCGCGTAGCGACATCCTCGGCAATCCGAAGGACAGCCACGAACAGATCATTTTTTCGCCGGAAATCAAGGGACACACGGACCAATTCGTGTTGAAGTTCCGCAAGCCCCGTTGAATTTCGTGACGCTCCAAAGCGTCGGTGATTGCCGGCGTGGACCATGATCGCGACCCGTTCGCGCATGACGTAGTGAGCATTTCGTTGCAGCACGTGCCGCACGTCGCAACGCCATAGGCCTTCAAGGCATGCTGGCGTGCGTGCGGCACGTATACTCCGGGCGTACGCGCGGGCATCGATCGTCGCCGGACGCGCACTGAGCCAGCTCAGCGGCATTCTGAGCCATTCGCCAAGCAACGGGTTCACCATGAAGAAGCTCGACCTCGACGCCGTCAAAGCGTTTGTGCTCACCGCTGAGCTGCAGAGTTTTACGCGTGCCGCCCAGGCGCTGGACAGCACGCAATCGGCGGTCAGCATCAAGCTGCGGCGCCTGGAAGAACAATTGGGCCGACGCCTGCTGGAGCGCACGCCACGACAAGTGCGCCTTTCTTCCGAAGGCGCTGCCTTTCTGGAGGCGGCGCGTGATCTGGTCGGCGCGCATGATCGCGCGATTGCCTCGTTCGACGTGGAAAAGCGCCGCATGGTCATCGGCATCAGTCACCAACTGGTGGGCAGCGAGTTGCCCGCACTGCTGCGACACATGAATGATCACGACCCTCATCTGGTGATTGAGTTGCGCGTGGCTGGTTCGCGCGAGATCAGCCAGGCCTACGAGGCAGGCACACTGGACGCAGCGCTGGTATTGCAGGCGCGCGAACAGCGACGCAATGGCGAAGTGCTGTTTACCGAATCGTTTGCCTGGATCGCCGCCGCAGACTGGCAACCCCGCGCCGGACAGCCACTGCCTCTGTCTACGCAGGGTGAGTCCTGCAGTATTCGCGCAGGCGCCGTGCACGCGCTTGATCAAGCCGGCATTGCCTGGACGGAGGTATTCGTGGGGAAGGGGGCTTCGGTGGTTGGCGCAGCGGCAGCCGCAGGGCTGGCTATTGCCGTGCTGGCGCGACGGGGTGCGCCCACCGGCACCATCGACATCGGTCCGTCACTGTCGTTGCCCATCTTGCCCACGCAAGAAGCTGTGCTCTATACCGCGCTCCATGACCGACGTTCACGCAACGCATTGCATACCTTGGCGGTGGCTTTCAAAGGCCTGGCTCAGGCGTGATGCTGCTGATCGGGTTCAGCGTGGACTGTTGTCGATGCGCGAGAAGCTTTTCGTCGCGCGCTTCGCAAAACATCGATCAGCAGCGTAAACAGGCGCAGGGTTGCCTGAGCGGCAACCAGTGGTGAGGGCTCGGCCCACCACGGTGACATCTGGGGCTGTGCTTTGTTGGCTGACGAGTCCTCTTGCTTCATGCGCGCGACCCTCTCTTTTACGCCGAGGAAGGTAAATCGCCGCAAGCAGTCGAAACAGACCATGTGCGATACTTCAGTCATCGCGGCGCGACATGTACACGTCGCGTGATCGAAGACTTTCAGTGGCCATGGTTCCACCCGCGTCAGTAAAGCGGTATTGATAAAGCGCATCGCAGAAATATTCCGCATCGCCTGTGCACCGGAAAAGAGGCTCCATAGGATGCGGGCCATCTAACAACGGGGTATGTCAGATGCGCGTCTTGTCCGGACTTTTGTTATCAACCTTGCTCGCAAGCTCCTCCGCGTTCGCCATGGAAAGCAGCATGACCTCGCCCCTGGCCGGCACATGGACACTGAAGTCGGCATATGACCTGCACAACGACGGCAGCAAGACGTTCGGCTTCGGATCGAAGCCCACGGGAATTCTGATCGTGGGTGCACAAGGCGAGTATTCCCTGCAGGTATTTCGCAGCAACGAACCGACCTTCGCCGTGGATGAGCACGGTGCGCGCAAGGAGTTCAAGCCTGGCGAGCTGGCCAGCACGCACTACGGCCATGTGAAGCTGGACACCCAGGCGCACACGGTCACCTTCCACATTGACCAGTCTTATATCCAGCGATGGAATGGTACCGTGCAGGTGCGTCCCTACACTTTGTCCGGCGACGAGCTGAGCTATCAGGTGCCACCTCAGCCCGGTAGCGACAGCGTGGCCGTATCGGTATGGCAGCGTGTCGGCAGCCCGCAGGCATCCGTATTGAAGGGCTCGGTGGAGCAGGGCTTGGCAATGCGCCATTCCGGTACCGATGTGGGGGCGCCCTGAGTGGGGATTGGAATGGGTATGAAACGTTGGCGGGCGATGGCCGGACTGCTGGGTTGCGCGATTGGCATGTCGGCGCAGGGCAGTGATGTATCGCAGCGCGAAAAGGCATTCGACACGCTGCTGGCTGAGCAGTGGCAGCATCAACTGGAGGCTAGCCCTGAGTCGGCGACGACGTTGGGTGACCTGCGTTACAACGATCGATGGAGCGATGCCTCGCTGGCGCATGTGGCAAGCGAACGCACCATTACCCTGAATTTCCTGAAACGCTTTGAGGCAGTGAACACCCAGGGCTTTGCGGACGAGGAGAAGCTCAACCAGCAGCTCATGGTGCGGCAGCTGAAGCAGGATCTGCGCGCCATCGACCTGAAGCTGTACGAGATGCCTTTGGACTACCACCACGGCATACAACTTCAGCTGCCCGGCTTGATCAGCTCCATTCCGTTCGACAACACCAAGGAATACGAGGACTATTTGGCTCGGCTGAAGGCGATTCCGCGGGTGCTGCAGCAGACCACGGAGGTTGCCCGCCAGGGCATGCGGGACGGCATGATGCCGCCACGGTTCCTCCTGGAAAAGGTAGCCGTCCAGATTGACGGCATCGCCAAGCCGGCGGGTGCCGATAGCGCGTTTGCTTCGCCCCTGAAACATCTCCCGACCAACGTGTCGCCCGCCGATCAGGCACGTCTCCGGGCGGCGATCATCGCTGCGATCGACAACGACGTGCGTCCTGCGTATCGCAAGCTCGGTCAGTTCGTATCCACGGAATATGCTCCGCACGGGCGCAGCGAGCCTGGCATATGGCAGTTGCCGAGAGGGGACGAGATCTACCGTTTCGCGGTGGAGCAGATGACCACCACGGAGCAAACGCCCGCGCATATCCATGCATTGGGGCTGGCGGAGGTGACGCGCATCGAAGCGCAGATGACAGTAATCGCCAAGGCGCAGGGCTATACCGACCTGGCGAGCTTTCGCGCGGCGCTAAAAAGCGATCCGAATGTCCATGCGCGATCGCGAGAGGACATTCTCGATCGTTATCGCGGCTTCATTGCACAAATGCAGCCACAATTGCCCAAGCTGTTTGGACTGCTGCCCAAGACCCCGCTGGAAGTGGTGCCGGTGGAAGCCTATCGCGAGAAGGGTTTCCAGATTGCCTCGTACCAGCAAGGCACACCGGATGGCTCGCGTCCGGGACAGCTTTACGTCAATACCGGTGACTATGCCAGTCGCACGACAGTAGACATGGAATCGGTGGCGTATCACGAAGGCATTCCTGGCCATCATCTGCAGCTTTCCATCGCTCAGACGCTGCCCGGCTTGCCGCCGTTTCGCCAACAGGCGGACTACACCGCCTATATCGAAGGCTGGGCACTCTACGCCGAACAGTTGGGCAAAGACATCGGCTTCTACAAGGATCCGCTATCGGACTACGGCCGCCTTACTGGAGAGCTATGGCGGGCAGACCGCCTGGTGCTGGATACAGGTGTGCACTACAAGCATTGGTCGCGGCAGCAGATGGTGGACTACTTTCGTGCCCACTCCAGCGTGGACGAAGCTGATATTCAGACCGAAACCGATCGCTACATAACCTGGCCCGGCCAGGCGTTGGCATACAAGATTGGTCAGCTGAAGATGTTGGAGCTGCGCGAGCGCGCAAAGAAGGCACTCGGCAGCCGTTTCGATATACGCGCTTTCCACGACCAGATTCTCGGCGGTGGCGCCTTGCCACTGGACGTGCTGGATGCGCGCATCAATGCCTGGATCGATACCGTCAACAGCGGCACGGCTTCCGTTTCCCAGTCATGATGCGGTCGCGGTCGAGAGACGGTGACATCGTACGGAAAGTTGCGCGCCCTACAATCTCGTCGTAACAGAGTGCTGAAGTGTTGCGCCGGTGATCTGCGACCTGTGTTGCTTGTACAGGTGCAATAGACGTAGCGTGGCTGCTCATACGTTGCTCAGCGCCTTGACGTTGAAAGCGGACATGCGCTTGGCTCTTGGGCCCACCATCCACCCACACTGGACCAGTTACGACGCCAAGAATCATCGCTTGGCGGTCGCCGGCTACGGCGAAGACGGCCTATACACGTTGAACTTCGGCCCGAACACCGACGCACCCGCCATGAGCACCGCGTTCCACGATGACGGGGCAAACCTGGATTCGACTTCAGTAGTCTGCATTCGCCGCACGTAAGGACCGAGTCGGCGATGGCGCACAGGGCGGTGTTTGGGCTTTGACAGGACATGTCAGATCGAACGCGTCGCCACCGATGGCGAAACCCGTGTGGCGCGGACGGCGGGCCAAAGAACTGCCAACTGGCTAAGCAGGAGAAGCACGAGGGCTCCCATCGGCAGATAGGTCAAAGGCAGGCGCGAGAGTTCATAGTGGGATTGAGCCGAGATACGTGTAATTTTGATAAGTAGAATGCCAATTCATTTTATAGATCAATAACTTGCCGGTCTTTTAGTGAGTTCGCCGCCCTTCCGTCAGGCGGCCAAAGCCAGGTCGCCCTC
>NZ_JAELTQ010000406.1 GCF_016428905.1 Dyella sp. ASV24
CCCCCCCCCCCCCCCCCCCCCCCCCCCCCCCCCCCCCCCCCCCCCCCCCCCCCCCCCCCCCCCCCCCCCCCCCCCCCCCCCCCCCCCCCCCCCCCCCCCCCCCCCCCCCCCCCCCCCCTTTTTTAATCATCCGGCCACCACCGAGATCTACACCATTCCAGCTTCGTCGGCAGCGTCAGATGTGTATAAGAGACAGGGATAAGCCCGAACGGCTGAGGAATCGTGTGGCTTGGCCACCTCCACCTCTACACAGCGGGTACACCGGAGCGCTTCGCAACGCGCCGTGGCGCAGAGGACTTAAAGCAGGCCGCGCTACGCTTCC
>NZ_JAELTQ010000407.1 GCF_016428905.1 Dyella sp. ASV24
TGTTGTGCTGTCTGTTGATGGGCTGGCATGGCGTGCGTGCGCTCGTCGTCGCCGCGCTGGTTTTTGCCTGGTGGCGATGGAGCTGCAGGCGCCGGCTCGGCGGCATGACTGGAGATACCTGTGGGGCTGTCTCTTATACACATCTCCGAGCCCACGAGACAGGACAGGCCATCGCGTATGCCGTCTTCTGCTTGACAAAGGGGGGGGGGGGGGGGGGGGGGGGGGGGGGGGGGGGGGGGGGGGGGGGGGGGGGGGGGGGGGGGGGGGGGGGGGGGGGGGGGGGGGGGGGGGGGGGGGGGGGGGGGGGGGGGGGGGGGGGGGG
>NZ_JAELTQ010000408.1 GCF_016428905.1 Dyella sp. ASV24
CAGTGTCGCGCTACGGTTCCCAGTGCTGGCCGCAGCACGGGCAGGCAAGGCTGGGATCATCGGCGTCGAGATCGTTCAGCAGAATCGTGACGTTGGTATCGCAGGCGTCGCATATGCGGTCTAAGGGCTGTCTCTTATACACATCTGACGCTGCCGACGAAGCTGGAATGGTGGTGGTGGGGGGGGGGGGGGGGGGGGTGGTGGGGGGGGGGGGGGGGGGGGGGGGGGGGGGGGGGGGGGGGGGGGGGGGGGGGGGGGGGGGGGGGGGGGGGGGGGGGGGGGGGGGGGGGGGGGGGGGGGGGGGGGGGGGGGGGGGGGGGG
>NZ_JAELTQ010000048.1 GCF_016428905.1 Dyella sp. ASV24
CAGCACGACGACGCGCGCCTGCTCCGGCTGGCCGGCAAGGCGCTTCACGGCCACGCCGATGGCATCGCCGATGGCCGTCTCCGTGCCGGCCAAGCCAACGGCGGCGCCCTGCAATTGCGCCTGCACCGCGTGGAGATCATAGGTCAACGGCGTCACCAGAAAGGCTCGGCTGCCAAACAGGATCAAACCCATTTCGTCGCCACTGCGGCGCGCAATGAAGTCACCGGCAATCGCCTCGACTGCACCGAAGCGGCTGACGGGTTGTCCGCCCAACTGCATGTCGTCGGTACGCATGCTTCCGGAAAGATCGACAGCCAGCATCAACGCACGCCCACTTCGCTGCTGTGCCTGTGGCGGCCCCACCCATTGGGGCCGTGCCGCGGCAACCAGCAACGTCAGCCAGGCGAGCACGAGCAACCACGTACGCCAACCGCCGCGGCCCTGACGCTCTGGCGTGTCGAGATGCAGCCCCGGATGCGGAAGATGCAACGCCTGTTCCGGCGCCGCAGGCCGCAACCACCAGCGCAGCAGCCACGGCAACGGCGCCAGCACGAATACCCACGGCCATGCGAGTTCGGTCATGACCGCACCTCGACAACCTTATCCAACGTTCTCGCGCGCGACGATGCAGGCTCACGCCATGCCAGTTGCAACCAGCGACGCGTTGCACCCGCAGCGCCTTCGACATCCAGCGATGCCGAAGGACGGTACATCGCCGTCTCAAGGGCCAGCAGTTGTTCGAGCGTCGATGCGTCAACGGGAACGCGCGCCAAGGTTTCACGCCATGCGTCCCCGCGGTGTTGTGCAGCGAGCGGATCGATGCGCAACGCGCCACGACGCAACAGCTGATGTAACGCTGACGCCAACGCCTGCGGTTGCTCGCGCCACAAGGCGAGCACGCGATCGACTTCCGACAACACCTGGCTCTCCAGGACACGGCGCTGACTCCGTCGCCGCCACCACCAGATGCCTGCAACCGCCGCCATGATCACCAGCACAGCGAGCATCCACCATCCCGGTGCGGGTGGCCACCACGATGGCTGCGGCGGCAAATGGATGTCGCGCAGCAATGGGCCATTCTGTGGCGCTGGCGTAGACGCACTCATCGACGCACCCCGGGAGCCAGCAGCGACATCACGGCATCCAATGGATCGGCTGCCGTATCCACGACAGCACAGGGAAGCCCTAGCGATTGCGCCATACCTTTGAGCCGCGTCTGGCCGGCGCCCAGCGCCTGCTGAAACTCGCGACGCTGGCGCTCAGCGAACAAAGCCACGTCACGACGCACGCCATCGTGCTCCATCGGATAACGCCCGGCCGGCGGCATGCCCAGCTCCAGCGCATCCGCAACAATCAACACTCGTATGCCCGCCTTATGCGAGAGATCCAGCAAACGCCCACGCGCGGCCTCGTCGGCACTCAAGCCATCACTGATCAACAGCACGCGATTGGCCCCATGCATCAAACGACCTGCGCGCAACAAGGCATCTGACAGCAACTCGCCGGGCACTGGCGCATCGTTCGCATCCCAGTCGGCAAGCGCACCGCATACCGACAGCGCACCGCGCGTACCTGCCAAGGGGCGAAGCAAGTGGTGTCCGTTGCCGAACGACATCAGGCCCACGCGCTCTCCGGCGCGCACCGCATACCAGGCGGCCAACGCCGCGGCACGCGCCGCCTGTACGGATTTCAGTCGTACGCGTGTACCGAAGCGCATGCTTTCATGCGCATCCAGCAAGATCAGCAGACGACCTTCACGTTCTTCCTGGAATAGCTTGGTGTGCAAGCGACCGCTGCGCGCGGTCAGCCGCCAATCGAGGCGACGTACATCGTCGCCCGGCTGGTAAACCCGCGACTCGGCGTAATCCATGCCGCGACCGTAAAGCCGGCTGGACTGTTGGCCCGAGCGCATGGCGCGACTCTCCAGCCTTGGCAGGGCCGCTTTGGCGACACGAGCGCGCAAGGCCACCAGCTCCGCCAGGCGGACGCGCGTGCGGCCATCCCCTTCGGTTTGTGTATCGACGACGGCGCTCACGGCAACGGCACGAGATCCAGCACGCGACGAATCACCTGGTCGCTGCGCACGCCCTCGGCTTCTGCTTCGTAACTCAACAGCACGCGATGGCGCAGCACTTCGTGGACAATGGCGTGGACATCCTCCGGTAACGCGTAATCACGGCCGGCCAACCAGGCATGGGCTCGCGCACAGCGATCCAGCGCGATGGTGCCGCGCGGACTCGCGCCCCAGGCAATCCAGCGCTTCAGTTCGGGCCCGTAGGCACCCGGGTTACGCGTGGCCAACACCAGTTGCGTGATGTATTCCTCCAGCGCAGGCGCCATATGAACGTCGAGCACGGCGTCACGCGCACTGAACACGTCAGCCTGACTCAATGACGGACGCGCGGCGGGTGCCGGATGAAGGCTCGTACGTGCCTGTTCGCGAGCGAGCTGAAGAATCGCCAGTTCAGCCGCCGCATCCGGATAGCCGATGGTCACGTGCATGACGAAGCGGTCGAGCTGGGCCTCAGGCAAGGCGAACGTGCCCTCCTGCTCAATCGGGTTCTGCGTCGCCATGACCATGAAGAGTTCCGGCAAACGCCAAGTGCTGCGGCCAACGGTGATCTGACGTTCGGCCATCGCTTCGAGCAGCGCTGACTGCACCTTGGCAGGCGCACGATTGATCTCGTCGGCCAGCACGATGTTGTGGAACAGCGGCCCCTTCTCGAATTCGAAACTGCCCGACTGGGGACGAAATATATCGGTGCCCGTGAGATCGGCCGGCAGCAGATCAGGGGTGAATTGCACGCGATGGAAATCTGCCTCGATGCAGCCCGCCAGCGCTTTCACCACCGTGGTCTTGGCCAAGCCTGGCGCGCCTTCTACAAGCAGGTGACCATCCGCCAGCAAGGCGACCAACAGGCAGTCGATCAGATGAGGCTGACCAATGACGCCGCGCTGCAGCTCGTCTCGAACGTGCAGAAACGCCTGCTGCAGGCGGGTTGAGGGGGAGGCCTCGGGCATGTCCATCGGGGATTCCATCAGGGGATTGAACGTACGACAGACCTTAACTTGCGCCGGAAGTTTAATACCCATGACTTCCGGCCCCCGTCGTCACTCGGCAACTCCCTGAAAACAAAAGGGGCGGCCAAAGCCGCCCCTTTTCTCTATCGACCAGCGTGCGCCGCTTATTGCAGGCTTTCGCTCAGAATGCGCGGGGTCACGAAGATCAGCAGTTCCGCCTTGTCGCTTTGGCGCGAGGTGTTGCGGAACAGCACACCGATACCCGGAATATCGCCCAGACCCGGCACCTTGGTCGCGTTGTTCTGCTTGGTGATCTCGTAAATGCCACCCAGCACCACCGTCTGACCGTTGTCGACCAGCACCGAGGTGTTGATCTCACGCGTGTCGATGGTCGGCACCTGGCCACTGCCCGGCACGGTGATGTAACCGGCCAGCGCATCCTTCTTCACGTTGATCATCAGGTACACGCGGTTGTCGGAGGTGATGGTCGGCGTCACCTTCAGCTCCAGCACGGCGTCCTTGAACTGCACGGTGGCGGTACCACTGCCAGCCGCACCAGTCGCGCTGTTCTGATAGGTCACGTAGCCAATTTCCTGACCCTGGCGGATCACCGCTTCCTGCTGGTTGGCAGTGATGACACGCGGGCTGGAGATCACTTCGCCGCGACCTTCGGTCTGCGCCGCCGAGAGTTCCAGATCAAGCGCGTAGTTCTTGCCCAGGACGCCCAGCGCAAAGCTGCCGGCCGGACTGGCCACCGGGAGATTCACGTTGGTACCGCTCGCCGTGCCGTTGCCCAGATCCGTACCACCCGTCGAGATGGTCTGGCCACTCGGATTGATGCGCTTGGCCTGCGCACCGAACTTGGCGCCCAGCTCACGGGTGAACTGGTCGGTCGCGATGACGATGCGCGATTCGATCAGCACCTGCTGCACCGGCTTGTCCAGCACCGCGATCAGCGCACGCAACTCGCGGATCTTCTGCGGGTTGTCGTTGATCAGCAGCGTGTTGGTGCGGTCATCAAACGACACGCTACCGCGGGAAGAGAGGAAGCCACGCGAGCCGTTGGAGGAGCCAGCACCGCCACCGCCCGTGCCCTGCGTAGTGCCGGTCGTCAGCAGCTTGGCGATGTCCTTCGCCTTGCCATAGCTGATCGGCACGTAGTCGGTCACCAGTTCGGCATTGTCTTCCGCCTTCATGCGGGCGTCGGCGATGCTCTGCTCGTACTTGGCCAGCTCTTCCTGCGGAGCAATCCAGATCACGTTGCCGTTGCGACGCTTGTCCAGGCTCTTGGCGCGAAGCACCACGTCGAGCGCCTGATCCCACGGCACATTGACCAGTCGCAGCGTGACGCTGCCGCCTACGCTATCCGAGGCCACTAGGTTGAGGCCGGAGATGTCAGCCAGCAGCTGCAGGGCCGAGCGCACCGGGATGTCCTGGAAGTTGAAGGTCACGCGGTTGCCCGTGTAGACCGGATCCTGGCCTTTGGCGAGCACAGGGTCGGTCTTGGCATCCTTCTTTTTCGGCGCAACTTCCACCACGTACTGGTTGCCGCTCTGGTACGCCGAGGTATCCACGGCGCCCTTGATGCTGATTTCCATATGCGCGCCACCACGCGGCCCCGCCTTGGTGACGATCTGCTGCACCGGCGTGGCGAAGTCGAGCACGTCCAGACGCTGAGCCAGGTTGGGCGGGAGGTTGGCATGATCGATATCGACCATCACCTTGTCGCCCTGTTGCTTCATGTCGGCATTAGCGCCGGCGCCGCTGAAGTCGATCAGGATGCGACCTTCGCCATTCGGACCGCGGCGGAAGTCGATGTTGGACACGGCCGGGCCGTTGGCCAGCGACGGCAACGCCTTGGACGGATCGATCGTGGCAGCCGTCGTCGTGGTCTGCGCGTCCGTACCGTTGTTCACGGTCAGCACGAGGCTGTTGCCTTCCACACGTGAACGATAGGTCGAATCGCGGACTAGCTCGATCACCACGCGAGTGCGACCACCGGCGGACACTGCCGACACGCCCGTCGCCGCGCCCTTGCCGATGTCCAGATGGCGGGCTGCCGCGTTGTCGGTATCCGGCAGGTCGACTGCGATACGCGGCGGATTGCCGGTCGTGAAGATCTTCGGTTCCGGCACGGGACCCTGAGCGAAGTTCAGATGCAACTCGATGCGGCCACCGGGCAGCGCGTCGTAGCTGATGTCCTTCAGGGTGCTGGTAGCGGCTGCCGCTGCGTTCGACCAGGCAGCGCCCAGCGCCAGCAGGCTCACCACCACATAACGGCTAGCCTGGCGCATGACACGGCCCCGAACAATTTTGGATTGGTTGCTCATTGCATCAGCCCCTGTTTCTTATTTCTCGCTGAGCGCGATGCTGGCGGAACGTTCCATCCAGCCACCATTGCCGTTGGAAACCAGTTCCACCAAGTCGAGATGGTCATCGCTGATCGCGGTGACCCGACCATAGTTCTGGCCCATGTATTCGTTGCGATGGACACGATGGATCACGCCACCGGGATCCTTCACGAGCACTTCCATGCTGGCACCCGCCCCTACGGTGCCCACCATCTTCAGGCTGTCCAGCGCAAACATTTCCAGCGGTTCCTTGGCGCGGTTTTCGTCCGGCCGGGGACCCGTGTTGGCGTTGGTCTGGAGCTCAGCCGTGCTCGGACTGAACGGATCACGCTTGTCCTGATCGGCGTACTGGAAGGTTTCGAACGTTTTGATCACGGGCAACGGCGGAATCGGCGCACCCTTTTTCTGCTTTTCCTGCGCGACCCACTGGTGCAGGTCGTCCTGCCCACTGCAACCCACAAGCATCAGGCCCACACACAGCACCAGCGACGCTTTTGCCAGGAAGGCAGGCGTAACGGCAGTCAACTTGCTCATTTCTGCCCCCCTGTCTTCGCCGGCGCACCGTGCGACGACTTGGCATTGGCCGCCTTGGCCGACGCGCCTTCGTCTTCATCCAGATAGCGATAGGTCTTGACCGTACCCTGCAGCACAAGCACACCGCCGGCCTTGTCCTTCGGGGTCAACGACACGTCATGCATGGTCAGGATTACCACGCGGGGCAACGAGGCCACGCCACTGATAAAGGTGCCGAACTGGTGATACGTACCCACCATGCGCAGCTGAATCGGCTTCTCCGCATAGAAGTCCTTCGGCGACTCCGGACCCGGCTGGAACAGCTCGGTTTCCAGGCCCGCTGACAGGGCCGTCTGCGACACGTCGACCAGCAGCTCGGGCATTTCCGTCTTGCTCGGCAGCTGGCGCAGCAACTGGCGCAGCATGTCCTGCATTTCGTCGAGCTGCTGCTGAAGCGCTTCGAGATTGACCGACTTGGCCTGCTTGTCGGAGAACTCTTTCTTCAGCTGGTCTTCCTTGGCCACCGCCGCCTGCAACTGGTCCTGCTGGTCGCCGATGAACAGATACCAGCCAAAGAAGACGATGATGACGAGTACCAGACCGGTGAAGAACATCTTCACCGACTTCGGCCAACCGCCAATGTTGTTGCGATCGAGGTTCTGCAATTCCTGGAGGAAGTTCATTACTTGGCTCCTCCATTAACCGCTGGGGCCGCCGGTTTGGCTGCTGCTGCAGTGCTCGTCGCCTTGGCTGGCTGCGCTGCGCCAGTCGAGGCAGGCTGAGTGGCACTGGCCGGCGCCGCCTTGTTAGGCGCTGCCGGTGCGGGTGCCGGTGTGCTCTCTCCATCCGAACCGTCGCCGTTCTCGTCCGCCTTGGGACGATTCAGTGCAACGTCCAGCCCGAAGGCGTAGGGCAGTCGGCTGTCGCCATGCGTATTCTCGGTCTTGCGCAGATCGGCATGGCCCATCCACGGCGAGGTCTCAATGTTGCGCATGTACTCGGCGACGCTGGCGTTGGATTGCGCCACGCCGTCCAGCGACATCGAATCGCCCGTCTGCTTGAGGCCATTGAGGCGTGCGCTCGCAGGAATGGTTTTCACCAGCTCGTCGAAGAGGTGGACCATCTGCGAACGGTTGGCCTGCAGCTGCTCGATGATCTGCTTGCGGGCCAACAGGCTCTCACGAACCTTTTCAAGATCCTTGATCTTGGCAATGCGCTCGTCGAGCTGCTTGATCTCACCCTGCAGATACGTGTTGCGGTTGTTCTGGGTATCGATGCGTGCATCCATCCAGAGCGACCACACCAGCACGACCAGCACCGCCGCGACGAACGCGGCGCCCAACTGCATGAAGAACTCGCGCTCGCGCTGCTTGCGGCGCTCAACGCGCCACGGAAGTAGGTTGATGTGTGCCATCAGTCAAAGCTCCTCAGCGCGAGGCCGACCGCGATCATCAAGGCGGGGGCGTCCTGTGCCAGCGACTGGGCCTGCACGCGAGGCGACAGCGACATGCGAGCGAGCGGATTGGCCACTAGGCACGCCACGCCGAGCTGCTGTTCCAGCATGGGGCCAATGCCTTCGATGGATGCGCAGCCACCGGCCAGCACCACCTGATCGACCTTGCTGTACTCGCTGCCTGCGAAGAAGAACTGGAGCAGACGGCTGATCTGCTGCACCAGCGATTCCTTGAAGGGTTCGAGCGCCTCGCTCTCGTAGGAGTCCGGCAAACCGCCCTTGCGCTTGGCGCGACCGGCTTCCTCATAGGAAAGGCCATAGCGGCGCATGATTTCATCGGTGAGCTGCTTGCCGCCGAACACCTGCTCACGCGAATAGATGGTGCGCTGGTTGCGCAGCACCGACAGCGTAGTCATGGTGGCGCCGATGTCGACCACGGCCACCAGTGCATCGCGCCCGACGTTCAACTGGTCGGCCACCATCGCGAAGGCGTTTTCCATCGCGAAGGCTTCGACGTCGATTACCTTGGCAGCCAGACCACCCAGATCGAGTGCGGCCACACGCATGTCCACGTTCTCGGTACGGGACGCGGCGAGCAAGACGTTATTCATTTCCGGGTTGTCGCGTACCGGACCGAGCACTTCGTAGTCCAGGCTGACTTCTTCGATCGGATACGGGATGTACTGATTGGCCTCGACTTGAATCTGGCCTTCAAGATCATCCTCGGAAAGTTCGCTCGGCATCGGAATGACGCGCGTGATAACCGCCGACCCCGCTACTGCCGCCGCCGCATGCTTGAGCTTGGAGCCGGAGCGGGAAAGCGCACGCCGAATGGCTTCGCCCACCGCCTCGACCTCGACGATGTTCTTCTCGACCACAGCATTGGGGGGCAGTGGCTCGACCGCGTAGTGTTCTACGCGATAGCGACCGCCGGCTTGACTGAGCTGCAGCAGCTTGACGGCCGTCGAACTGATGTCGACGCCAACAAGCGGCGGCTTCTTGGGTGTAAAAAGCCCCACGATTTTCCCCCTTGCCCCTGGGCGCCCGGGTCAGTGACTGACACAGTGCGCGACGGCATTTAATCCAAAAATTAACGTATTGGCAACGGCCTACGAGCTTTTTCTCGACTCATTCGCGTGACGGCATGCACAGCTTTAACGAATGGGTCGGTGGCCTGTTTTTTGCTGTGACGACCACGGTTCATGCCGTGGATACTGCTACATCTATACTCTGTATTGTTTTGACTCACGTCTCGCAAACACCCAAATCATGCAAATTCTTAAGCGGTTGCTGCGCTGGATCCTGGTCCTGGCCTTTACGGGTTTGCTGCTGGGTGTCGCTGCTGTCGGCGTGGCCTACTGGCTTATTTCCCCTCGCCTGCCCTCCGTGGCCGTCCTCAAGGACTACCACATGCAGGTCCCCCTTAGGGTGCTCTCGGCTGATGGCAAGCTGATTGCGAGCTTTGGCGAGACCCGCCGCATCCCGGTGGCCATCAGTAATGTCCCTGAGCGGCTCAAGCACGCCGTACTGGCGGCCGAGGATGCCAGCTTCTACCAGCACCCCGGCGTGGACTGGCACGGCATTGCCCGTGCCGGCTGGCACGTGATCGTCTCTGGCGGCGACAAGGGTCCGGGCGGCTCCACCATCACCCAGCAGGTGGCCCGCAATTTCTTTCTGAGCCCGGAAAAGCTCTATTCGCGCAAGCTGACGGAGATCTTCATCGCCTTGCGCATGGAGAGCGAGCTGACCAAGGACCAGATCCTGGAGCTCTACCTCAACAAGATGTTCCTGGGCCACCGCTCTTATGGCGTGGCCGCGGCTGCCTCCTACTATTACGGCAAGACGCTGGATCAGCTATCTGTGGCCGAATGCGCCACGATCGCCTCCACCTTCCAGCTGCCGTCGCTGGTGAACCCGCTCAACAGCCCCAAGCGCATGATTGCGCGCCGCAACTGGACGCTGGGCCAGATGCTGGAGAACCACTACATCTCCAAGGCCGAGTACGACCAGGCCATTGCCGAGCCGAACAACGCCTCGCCGCATGAGCCACCGATTGAGGTGGACGCTCCTTATCTGGCCGAAATGGTACGCCTGCAGGTGCTCGACCGCCTCGGCAACGACGCCCTGACCGAAGGGTACGTGGTCAAAACCACGGTCGACAGCAAGCGCCAGCAGGCGGCTGTGGACGCCGTCCGCGCCGGCCTGATCGACTACGACCACCGCCACGGCTGGCGCGGCCCCGAGGCCCACCAGGAGCTTGCCGCCGACGCTGATACCGACGAGCTGGAGCGAGCCCTGGCCGGCTATACCGACATTTCCGGCATGGATCCCGGCATCGTCACCCAGGTATCGGCCACTGAGGCCAGCGTTTATCTGATCAGCCGCGAACAGATCAAACTCAACCTGGACGCCATGAGCTGGGCCCGCCCACGCATTGATGACACCCGTGTTGGCGCGACACCCAAGAGCGTGTCGACGGTACTCAAGCGCGGCGACATCATTCGCGTCTCCCGTGACGACAAGGGGCAGTGGCAGCTCACCCAGATCCCAGGCGCACAGGCGGCCATGGTCTCGCTCAACCCCGAGGATGGCTCTCTGCAATCGCTGGTGGGTGGCTTCAACTTCCTGCGCAGCAAGTTCAACCGCGCCGTCATGGCGGCCCGCCAGCCGGGCTCCAGCTTCAAGCCGTTCATCTATTCGGCGGCCTTTGAACGGGGCTTCACTCCGGCATCCATCGTCAACGACGCTCCGCTGGCCCTGCCCGACCCGTCGCGCCCGGGCGGCCTGTGGACACCGTCCAACGACGACGACAAGTTCGACGGCCCCATCCCCTTGCGCGAAGCCCTGGTGCAATCCAAGAACCTGGTCTCGGTGCGCCTGCTGGACGCCATTGGCGTGCGCTATGCCCGCGAGTACGTGACCCGCTTCGGCTTCAGCCTGGATTCGCTGCCGAGCAACCTGTCGATGGCCCTGGGCACAGCCTCGGTCTCGCCAATGAGCATGGCCCGCGGCTACGCCGTGTTCGCCAACGGCGGCTATTTGGTGACCCCGTATTTCATCAGCGAGATCGATGATCGCGACGGCAAGCCGGTCTACCAGGCCAACCCGGCTCGCGCCTGCCGCACCTGCGCCGAGCGCCTGCTGGACACCCGAGTACCGGGCCCGCCGCCGGCCAATGCCAGCGCCGCCCCGAGCAACGCCGTGGCTACCGCCAGCAGCGTTGGCGGCGCCCCGACCACCTCCGGCAGCGTGGCCGGCGTGGGTGACGCGGTACTCCCTGCCGACGCCCACGGCGAAGGCCAGCACCCGCCCGTGCTCGCCCCGCCGGTCATCGACGTGCGCAACGACTACCTGATCACCTCCATGATGCAGGACGTGATCAAGCGCGGCACCGGCTCGGCTGCAATGGCCCTGGGCCGCACCGACCTGGCCGGCAAGACCGGCTCCACCAACGACCACCGCGATGCCTGGTTCGCCGGCTTCAACGGCGACGTGGTGGCCACCGTGTGGGTGGGCTACGACGACTTCAGCTCGCTCGGCAAGGGTGAGTTCGGCGCCAAAGCGGCCCTGCCGATCTGGATGTCGTATATGGGTAGCGTCCTGAAGGACCAGCCGCCCGTTACCCTGCCCATGCCCCCGGGCATCTCGACCGTGCAGATCAACGGCAAGTCGGAAATAATGAAAGTCGAGGATGTGGACCGCATGAAGCAGCAAGCCAACCAGGAACAGGAGGATCAGGATCAGCAGCACGCCTACGACATCTTCTAATCGTCGGCAGCGCCGGTTCTTTCCCCAGGCCGCACTGCCGCTCGCGCCCACTCATCTGGGCGCCAGATTGCCGGAGGAATGAGGCATGGCACGAGGTCAGCACCATCGTATCCACGCGCAGGATCGCCTTCAGCGTAATCGTCTGCGCGTCGCCCAGGAGGCGGCGCGACTGATGAGCGAGCATGGCATCCGCGATTTCCACCACGCCAAGATCAAAGCCGCTGAGCGGCTCGGCATCCTCGATGCGCAGGCACTGCCGCGCAACAACGAAATCGAAGAAGCACTGCGCGAACACCAGCGCATCTTTCACGCCGACTCCCAACCTCAACTGCTGCAAGAACGTCGCGAAGCAGCCGTGGAAGCGATGCGCTTCCTCGAACGTTTCGATCCACGTCTCGTCGGCGCGGTACTCGAAGGCACCGCCGACGCGCACTCGGCCGTATGCCTGCACCTGTTCAGTGACAGCCCGGAAAGCGTGGTGCTGTTCCTGGAGGAACGCGGTGTCCCGATCACCCAGCAAACCCGTCGCCTGCGCGTTACGCGTGACGAGCAGCAGGAATATCCCGTGCTGTTGTTCGCCGCCGACGGCCTGCCCTTTGACATCACCGTGCTGCCACGCGACTCGCTCAGGCAGCCTCCGCTGGATCGCATTGACGAGAAGCCCATGCGGCGCGGCTCGCTCGCCGCCGTCGAAGAATTGCTCGCCTCCGAAGACAACGATGACGAGTTCGAGCGGATGCTGTCCTCCGCGTTGCGCTGACACACGACTTGCACAACGCGACGCACTCACCGAAACACCACCCATAAAAAAGCCCCGGAAACCCGGGGCTTTTTCTTACACGGCGACCGAGGCGATTAACGCTTGTCGGCGGCCACGTAGTTGCGCACGTCGGCGCCGGTGTAGATCTGGCGCGGACGGCCAATACGCGAACCTGGGGTTTCGTGCTGCTCGATCCAGTGCGAGATCCAGCCGGAGGTGCGTGCGATGGCAAACATCACCGTGAACATCTCGGTCGGGATACCCAGGGCCTTGTAGATGATGCCCGAGTAGAAGTCGACGTTCGGGTACAGCTTGCGCTCGACGAAGTAATCATCCTTCAGCGCAGCCTCTTCCAGCTTCATGGCCACGTCGAGCAGCGGGTCGTTGACGCCCAGCTCGTTGAGCACCTTGTGGCACATCTCGCGGATGATCTTGGCGCGCGGGTCGAAGTTCTTGTACACGCGATGGCCGAAGCCCATCAGGCGGAAGTTGTCGTTCTTGTCCTTCGCGCGCTTGACGGCCGTTTCGACTTTATCAGCCGTACCGATCTCTTCCAGCATCTTGAGCACGGCTTCGTTCGCGCCGCCATGTGCCGGGCCCCACAGCGCGGTGATACCCGCGGCGATGGATGCGTACGGGTTGGCGCCCGTCGAGCCGACCAGGCGAACGGTCGAGGTCGAAGCGTTCTGCTCGTGGTCGGCGTGCAGGATGAACAGCAGGTCCAGGGCCTTGGCAGCAACCGGGCTCATTTCCAGCGGCTCGCTCGGCACTTCGAACATCATGTGCAGGAAGCGGTCGACGTACTCAAGGTTGTTGCGCGGATAGCGGAACGGCCAGCCGATCGAATAGCGATAGCAGGCAGCAGCGATGGTCGGCATCTTGGCGATCAGGCGGATCGCGGCCAGCTTGCGGTCTTCGGCGTTATCGACGTCGATGTCGTCGTGGTAGAAGGCCGACAGCGAAGCCACCGAGGCGGCCAGCATGGCCATCGGGTGCGCGTCGTGGTGGAAGCCCTTGAAGAAGTCCTTCAGGGACTCGTGCATCATCGTGTGATGCGTGATCTGGTCTTCGAACTTGGCGAACTGATCCTTGGTCGGCAGCTCGCCGTTGAGGAGCAGGTACGAGGTTTCGAGGAAGCTGGACTTCTCGGCCAGCTGTTCGATCGGGTAACCACGGTACAGCAGCACGCCTTCGTCGCCGTCGATATAGGTGATGGCGCTCTTGGTGCTGGCGGTGCTGCCGTAACCCGGGTCATAGGTGAAATGTCCCGTGTCCTTGTACAGCGTTCCGATGTCGATGCATGCGGGACCGAGCGTACCGCTCAGCAGGGGTAGTTCGCTGCTGCGGTTGGTCGACTCATCCACCAACTTGACGATCTTGGAATCGGACACGGAAAACCTCCTTCACGAAATGTCATCGTCGACGTATCGCGGTAAGCGATGGCCGGCGAGGTAGGGTTGATGTCGCGTATGGGGGATGGCTGCGACACCTCGCCGCCCATTATCGCATATCGATTCGCCAACATGCCCTAGCGGATGGTCGGATGGCGAACGCAAAAAAGCACGGGGCGAGCTGATGCTCGCCCCGTGCGATCTAGCATGCTTACGCCGCGTGGCCGCAGCGTGACAGCAGATGCGTTCGCGCGATTACTTCTGCGCGTAGCGCTTGCGGAACTTGTCGACGCGGCCGCCGGTGTCCAGCGACTTCTGCTTGCCGGTGTAGAACGGATGGGAGTGGCTCGAGATATCCACCTTGATCAGCGGGTACTCGTTACCGTCTTCCCACTTGACGGTTTCCTTGGTGGCAATCGTCGAACGCGTCAGGAACGCGAATTCCGACGACAGGTCCTGGAACACCACCGGGCGATAATTCGGATGGATATCGGGCTTCATGACTGACTCAAAGCGGTGGGTGAAAAGAGCGGCATTTTAACCACAGCCCTGGCCCATTGGCAACCCGGTCAGTCACTTGGACCCGCCAACCCGGTCCACAGGGGCCTTTCAGGCCCCCAGCGCCCGTCGCACCATGGCCCCGAAACGGGCCTGATCGACCTCCATCACGATATGGGCATTGGCGGGCTTGCCCAGGCGCGCCGTCCAGTCGACCACGGTGGCGCCGCGGGTCAGGCGACCATCCATTTCCACCGCCACATGGCGCTCTTCGAGGCGGGTAACCATGTCCGGATCAATGGCCACGGCCATCGCCAGCGCATCCGCCGCGATCACGCCGCGACGTCCGCGCTTGGCATTGAACGCACGCGCCGTACCGAACACCTGATCGAAGAACGTCGCGCGCTTGTCTCCCGCGGCGATCCACGTATTGAATTCTTCGTCATCGAACGCATGGCGCAGCACGACTTCCCAATCGACGAGATCAAAGGTCGGGAATGCCTCGAAGACGACATGCGCAGCCTCGGGGTCGAAGCCAATGTTGAACTCCGCAGGAATCTTGCCGGTGTTGCCAAGACCGGTGACAGCGCCGCCCATGATCACCAGGCGCTTCACGCGCTGCGGCAGCGTGGGATCAAGGCGTACAGCCAACGCGAGATTGGTCAGCGGCCCAAGCGCCACCAACGTCAGACCGGGCTGTTCGCGCGTCAAACGCAGGATGGCGTGAACCGCATGCTCATCAGCGGCACGACTCACCGGTTCCGGAAAGCCGACGTCGCCCAGGCCGTCGGAACCATGCACGTGCACGGCATCCTCTTCCGGCAGACGCACGAGCGGCGTCGGGCACCCAGGAAACACAGGGGTCGACTTGCCAACGAGATCCACCAGCGTGCGCGCATTACGCACCGTATGACCGAGACCGACATTACCCGCTGCAATCGTCAGGCCGAGCACGTCGGCATGCGCATGGGCCATCAGGATGGCGAGCGCATCGTCCACGCCCGGGTCGGTGTCGATCAACAGTTGCAGCTGGCTCATGGCGATCTTTCAGATGAGGGATTGGTTAGCTTAGGGCCTTGCAGCCCCTGCGCAAAGCCTTGCGAGGCTCGGCCTGGCAGGATGCACCCGTAACGTGAAACCACGTTTACGCGTGTGCGTAACGAGCCGCCGAGCCAATCCAGCGGGTGATGAGCAATTCCGCCTGCCCTGGATGACGCGCCAGCAACTGCGCACCGACCTCCTGCACTGCCGGCAGCAGATGCGCATCGCGCGCGAGGTCGGCAATGCGGAAATTCAACTGACCTGTCTGGCGCGTACCAAGCACTTCGCCAGGGCCGCGCAGCTCAAGGTCTTTTTCGGCGATACGGAACCCATCATTGGTCTCACGCATCACCTGCAGGCGCTCACGCGCCAGCTGACCAAGCGGCGGCTGATACAACAGCACGCAATTGGATGCGATCGCGCCACGACCCACCCGCCCACGCAACTGATGGAGCTGAGCGAGCCCAAGCCGCTCGCTGTTCTCGATCACCATCAGGCTGGCATTGGGCACATCCACGCCCACTTCGATCACCGTCGTTGCCACCAGCACCGATAGCTCGCCAGCCTTGAAGGCATCCATCACGGCCTGCTTTTCCTTGGGCTTCATCCGCCCATGGATAAGACCGATGCGACACTCGGACAACGCTGCCGACAACTCCGCATGCGCCACTTCGGCAGCCTGCGCCCGCAACTGCTCGGACTCCTCGATCAGCGTGCACACCCAATAGGCCTGCCGCCCTTCCAGGCATGCGGCATGGATGCGCTCGATCACATCGAAGCGGCGCGCATTGGAAATGGCGATGGTCTGCACGGGCGTGCGACCGGGTGGCAACTCGTCGATGGCAGACACATCGAGATCCGCGTAAGCACTCATGGCCAACGTGCGCGGAATCGGCGTGGCGGTCAGCACCAGCTGATGCGGCACCAGACCGGACTCGTCGTCCGCCCCTTTGTCGCGCAACGACAGGCGCTGCTGGACACCGAAGCGATGCTGTTCGTCCACGATCACCAGACCAAGCTGCGCGAACTCGACACCTTCCTGCATCAGTGCGTGCGTGCCGATCACCACAGGCGCACCCGACGCCACACTTTGCAAAGCCTGCTGACGCGCCTTGCCTGCCACCTTGCCGGCAAGCCACGCCACTTCAATGCCCAGCGGGGTCAGCCAGTGACGGAAGTGGTGCAAATGCTGTTCGGCCAACAGTTCCGTGGGGGCCGCCAGCGCAACTTGTTGACCCGATTCGACGGCAGCAAGAGCGGCGAGCGCAGCGACAATGGTCTTGCCGCTACCCACATCCCCCTGGACCAGACGCAACATAGGACACGGCTCGGCGATGTCCTTGGCGATCTCACTACTGACTCGCTGCTGTGCTCCCGTGAGCCCGAAAGGCAGGCTAGCCAATAGGCGCTTGCGTAGCTCACCCGTACCCTTCAGGCGCGGTGAATGACGACGGCGCACTGCAGCACGCATACGCTTGAGGCTCAAATGCTGGGTGAGCAGTTCTTCGAACGCCAACCGCTGCTGGGCCGGATGACGCCCTGTCGTGAGCTGACCCAGGTGCGCATCCGGTGGCGGGCGGTGCACGTAAAGCAGCGCCTCACGCAACGAAGTCAGGCCATGCTCAACGCATAGCTCGGTAGGAATCAGCTCAAGCTGCGCATCGGGCGGCAGCAGCGCCAACGCCTTGGCGATCACTCCGGCCAGGCGCTTCTGGCCCAGCCCCTCGGTGGTCGGATAGACCGGTGTCAGCAGGTCATCGACCGTCGCCGGCTCGTCACCGCTCAGCCGCTGGTACTGCGGATGCACCATCTCCAGCCCTTGCGCCGCCTGCCGCACTTCGCCGTAACAAAGCAGACGCGCACCGGGCTTGAGTTGCTCTGCCTGATTACGATTGAAGTGAAAGAAACGCAGCAGCAGGGTCTGCTGCGAACCGTCGGTGATAGCGACCTTCAACTGCGGCCGATAGCGAAAACCCCGCTCAACAGCCTCAATGACGCCCTCGACCTGCGCGCGCTCACCGGGGCGCAGATCAGCGATCGAGGTGACACGCGTGCGATCCTCATAACGCAACGGCAGGTGGAACCACAGATCCTGCACGCGCTCGAGCCCCAGCCGCGACAATGTCTCCGCCAGCGCGGGACCCACACCTGGCAACGACGACACCGGCGTGGCACCGGGATCGGAAAGTATCGTGGCAGCGTTGGCGCGTGAGGGCGGCATCGACAAAGCCTAACCGAGCGAGCCGTCCAGCCGCAGCCGGGAATGATGACCCGGCTGTCAGCGTGGAACCTGCGAATCGGTCAGTCGAGCACCATGATGGCGTCGACTTCAATGGCCGCCAGCTTGGGCAGCGCGGAGACTTCGATGGTCGAACGCGCCGGATACGGCGCCTTGAAGTACTCGGACATGATTTCGTTGACGGTGGCGAAGTGGCCAAGGTTGGTCACGTAAATGCCGATGCGCACGATCTTCTCGAGCGAACCACCCGCCGCCTCGGCAACCGCCTTGAGGTTCACAAACACCTGACGCGCCTGCAGCGCGATGTCGCCCTCGACCATGTTTCCGGTGGCCGGGTCCAGCGGAATCTGGCCCGAGAAATACACGGTATTGCCCGTACGCACGGCCTGCGAGTACGGACCAATGGCGGCCGGCGCCTTGTCGGTGGTGATGATGCTGCGGGACATGAGAAAGCCTCGTGGTTGCTCAGGCCTGACAGTCTAGAACCAGACGCGCCCTTGAGGAACGTGCTGCGGCCTTGCCCGCTCAGAGCGGATAGCGGTAAGCGCCGCTCACCACGCCAGTGCGGCGCACGCGGCGGATCACGTCGGCCAGATGCTTGCGGTTCTTCACTTCGAGAGCGAACAACAGCGTGGCCGCTGCGGCATCACGCTCGACGTACTCCACGTTCTCGATGTTCGAGTTGGCGGCGGCGATGGCTGCAGCCACGGTGGCGAGCACGCCCGGACGATTGATGACCTCGATACGCAGCTCGGCGCGGTAATCACCCTGCACGTCGCGATCCCATTCGATCGCCACGCAGCGCTCAGGTGACTTGCGCAGCTCGACCACGTTCGGGCATTCGACGCGATGCACCACGATGCCCTTACCCGAAGAGAGATAACCGATGATCTCGTCGCCCGGCAAGGGATGACAGCAATTGCTGAAACTGAGCACGCCGCGCTCGGCACCCGTAATACGGATCTTCTCCATCGCGTGCGGCGACTGCTGCACGTCGGTGGCCTTCTTGCCGCGCGCGGCGACCAACTGGTTCGCGACCAGGTGCGGGATGCGGTTGCCCAGCGCGATATCCGAGAGCAACTCTTCCAGTCGCTTGAGCTTGGAAGTCTCCAGGAAGCGATCCAGCACGGCAGGCGGAATGGCGTCGAGGCTGGTGCCCAGTGCATCGAGCGCACGATCCAGCATGCGATGGCCGAAATCCACGGCATCTTCGTGCTGCAGATGCTTCAGGTACTGGCGAATCGCTGTGCGCGCCTTGCCGGTGACCACCGACTCCAGCCACGCCGGGTTCGGCAGCGCCGACGGCGCGGTGATGATTTCCACCAGCTGACCCGATTCCAGGCGCGTGCGCAGCGGCACGAGCTTCTTGTCCACACGGGCTGCCACGGCGTGGTCGCCCACGTCGGTGTGCACGGCATAGGCAAAATCGAGCGCAGTGGCGTTGCGCGGCAACGCGAGGATGTCGCCGCGCGGGGTAAACAGATAGACCTCGTCCGGGAAGAGGTCGATCTTGACGTTCTCGATGAACTCGGACGAAGACACCGTATTGGCCTGGCTGTCCGCCAGCGACGACAGCCATTCGCGGGCGCGCGCCTGCGCGCTGTTCGCGGGGCCGGAATCCGTCTTATAGGCCCAGTGCGCAGCAACGCCGCGTTCCGCCACCGAATCCATTTCCGCCGTGCGGATCTGCACTTCGATCGGCGCACCGAACGGCCCCAGCAGCACGGTGTGCAGCGACTGGTAGCCATTGGCCTTGGGAATGGCGATGAAATCCTTGAAGCGGCGATCCACCGGCTTGTACAACCCATGCACCGCGCCAAGCGCCATGTAACAGCTCATCGCCGAGTCGACCACGACACGGAAGCCGTACACATCCATCAGCTGCGCGAAGCTCTTGTGCTCGTTGCGCATCTTGGAATAGATGCTCCACGGCGACTTGATGCGACCCACCACCCTGGCGGTAATGTGGTCGGCGGTCAGGCGCGTGGACAGCGCGGTCTCGATCTTGCCCATCGCTTCGCGGCGGTTACCCAGCGCGGCACGTATGCGCTCGCTGATGACGCGGTAGCGGTCGGGATAAAGCGCGCGGAAGCCCAAGTCCTGCAGCTCCGCCTTGAACTTGTTCATGCCCAGGCGCTGCGCGATGGGCGAGTAGATCTCCAGCGTCTCGCGCGCAATACGGCGGCGCGACGGGCCATCTTTCGCACCCAGCGTACGCATGTTGTGCAGGCGGTCGGACAGCTTGATCAGGATGACGCGCAGATCGCGCGCCATCGCGAGGAGCATCTTGCGGAAGCTTTCCGCATCCGCCTCCTGCCTGCTGGAGAAGCGCATCTTGTCCAGCTTGGTGACGCCATCGACCAGTTCGGCGACCGTTTCGCCAAACTCGCCAGCGAGCTCGGCACGGCTCAGCGAGGTGTCTTCCAAGGTGTCATGCAGAATCGCCGCGATGATGGTCTCGGCGTCCATGCCCAGCTCAGCCAGGATGCCGGCCACGGCAACGGGGTGCGTGATGTAGGGCTCGCCACTCTTGCGGGCTTGGCCCTCATGCGCCACGGCGCCCACTTCGTAGGCACGGATCACCTTGGCGATCTGCGCTTCGGGCAGATAGGCGACGCGCTCCTTCAGCGCCAGCACGTACGGGGGCAGCGTCGACGTATCCAAAGGGGTGGAATCCGTGACAGCCGGCATGGATGTTCGGTCCCCGCTCAGGCGACCGCCTCGCTGCGTTTGAGTGGCGCGAGGGTCGCGGCGTAAAGCCCGCAGCGCAAAGCGCCGGACAAGCCGGCGCCGAGGCGTTGCTGACTACAGCCGCTGCCTTCCATCAGTCATCCCCACCCTTGGAGAGGTCGTCGTCCACTTCGGCGGCGGCCCACTCCAGCGCTTCGCGCTCGGCGCGCTCGCGCTCGGCCTTGTCGATCTCATCGATGGTGGCCTGGTCGATACGGCGGTCGGCGATCTCGCGCAGGGCGAGCACCGTCGGCTTGTCATGATCGGGACTGACTGCCGGCTCGGCACCATTAGCGAGCTGGCGGGCGCGCTTGGTCGCCATCAGCACCAGTTCGAAGCGGTTGTCGACCACCTGCAGGCAGTCTTCCACGGTAATGCGGGCCATCTGGAAATCCTTAGAGAATAAAGCGACTTATCACCTGTCAGTGTAGCCAGCGGCGGCTTTGCTGGCAATGCAGCAAGGCTTATCATGCGCGGTTCACACCGCCCACCGCGGGGCCTCATAGACTTATGGGGCCTATACACAATAAAAAACCAGACAGTACAATATTGTACTCCCTCTACCCCCTCGGGACAGTCGCCTCCATGCCGTCCGCCCTCCGCTCACTCGTCATGCGATGCCTGCCCCTGGTGGCTATCGCGTTGCTCGCCGGCTGCACGATCGCCAAGCCCCGTACGGACGATCCGTACGAGAAGATGAACCGGAAGGTTTACTCGTTCAACAACTCGCTGGACAAGGCGGTGATCCGCCCGGTTGCCGTGGGTTACCGCAAGGTGACCAATCCAACCATGCGGCGTTGCGTGAGTGATTTCTTCACCAACATCCACATGCCGATCTCGGTGGCGAACGACCTGTTGCAGGCCCGCCCGAAGGAAGCCTTGCAGGGTAGCGGCCGCTTCATCGTCAACCTAACGCTGGGTATCGGCGGCTTCTTCGACCCGGCCAGCCAACTGGGCATTCCGCTAAAGGAAACCGACTTCGGCATCACACTGGCGCGCTGGGGTGTACCGGACGGTCCGTATCTAGTGGTCCCCTTCTTTGGCCCGACCACGGGGCGCGACTTCTGGCGCGTGCCGGTGGATGGCTACTTCTTCGACCCGATCAGCTATTTCTCGCGGAACAACCACTACGAGTACGGCCAGCAGTACCTGCCTGAGCTGATGTATCTGGTGACCCTCCGCTCCAGCGCCATCGACGCGGAAAGCTTCCTCAATTCGGCCTACGACCCGTACGCCTTCATCCGCGACGCTTACCGCCAGCAACGCATCTACCAGATCTACGACGGCAATCCGCCGGAAGATGTGATCGAACAGATGCAAGGCCTGCACGACAAGAGCTTCGATCCCGATCAGCTGCTGGAAGAGCAGCAGAAGTGGGAAAACAGCGAGAAAAAGCCTCAGGCGAGCGATAACCAGCCCGCCCCAGCCCAGCCCAAGAAGGACTGAGGCCCGGCGTCCGGGAAACGAAAAAGGGGCCGAAAGGCCCCTTTTTCTTGTCCAGCCATAGCACGGCTATCAGACCATCAGGCCTTCCACCTCGCACACGCTAGCCAGCAGGTGCATGCCTTCGGGCATGTTCTGCACGCTGAGCTTGCGCCCACGCTCTGCCGACTGTGCGAGCACCGCCAGCACGCAGGCCAAGCCGGCACTATCACTGCGGGTAACGCCCGAAAGATCGAGCACCGAGCGACCATCCCGCCCCACCGCCGCGCCGATGGCAGCCAGAGCCCCAGCGGCATTACCGAAGGTCAGCTCACCGGACACACGGACGCTGCCCGGTGTGGCCTCATCGATGCGCACGGCGGCGGGCGCTGCACTCACTGCTTGGCGCCCGGCTGTGCCTTGGTGTCCTGCTCCATCTCCTTCAGCGCCTGATCACCCTGGGTCTCCAGGTTGCTGATCAGCTTCTCGATGCCGACCTTGCGGATCTCGGCATCCACCTGATTGCGGTAGTTGGTGATGTACGAAATGCCCTCGATGATCACGTCGTAGGCCTTCCAAGTACCGTTTTTGTCTTTGCGGAAGGCATAGTCGACGGCCACCGTCTTGCCATCGTCCATCACCACCTGGCTGCGCACGATGGTGCGCTTGTCGTTGAGGTCACCGGTGAACGGCAGCACCTTCACGCGACCCTTGGTGTAGTCGAGCAGGCCTTCGGCATAACGATGGGTGATGGAGTTGTAGAACGCCTTGGCGAAGCGCGAACGCTGGTCCGGCGTCGCCTCGCGGGCGTGCTGTCCCAGCACCAGGATCGAGGCGTAGTCGATGTCGAAATGCGGCAGGAAAGCACCGTCGATCACACCGATCAGTTTCTCGCGGTTGTTCTTCAGCTCCTGCTGGTGACCGTCGATCGCCTTGGCGAGGTCGTCGGACACCGCTTGCACCACCTGCACCGGGGTCTGCTGGGCAGCAGCGCCCTGGGTAGCAGCGTCCTGCGCAAACACAGGGGCGGCGATCACGCTGCCGAAGGCGATGGCGGTGGCAATAGCCAGACTGCGCAACATGGGGAAACTCCTGAAGAAGATGTCGTTGGAATATCGGTACGCGATACGCTGGTTCAATGCTTGTCGCCGTCCGGCTTGGCGCCGTCGGCCGGCTTTCCGGAGGACGAGCCGCTCACCAGGAACTTGCCGATCAGGTCTTCGATCTGCATGGCCGACTGGGTCAGCACCAGCTCATCGCCGTTCTTGAGCATGTCCGGCGAGCCGCCGGGCTGGATCGCAACGTACTGGGTACCGATCAAACCACTGGTGAACACGGCTGCGGCCGAATCGTCAGGGATCTGGTTGTAGCGCTTGTCGATGGAAAGCGTGACCTCCGCATCCAGCTTGACCGGATCGGCCACGATCGACTGCACGGTACCGATGGCCACGCCGGCCATCTTCACCGGCGCACCCACGGACAATGAGCCCACGTTGGTGAAGCGACCCTTGACCGCATAGCTGCCGCCCAGGTTGTCCGCCACGCCACCAGCGCCGAAGAACTTGCCGAGCATCTCTTCCAGTTGCTGCGCCGGACGCGTGAGCGCCAGCGTGCCGCCGTCGGCCAGACTCTTCTTCGAGTTGCCGTATTGCAGGCCCACGTACTGATCGCCCAGCAAGCCGCTGGTGAAGATAGTCGCGACCGAGTTATCAGGAATCTGGTCGTAGCGCTTATCGATCGACAGCTTCACGTCGGCTGTCTCTTTGCCCGGATCAAGCACGATCGACTGCACCTGGCCGATACGCACGCCCGCCACCTTGACCGGCGCGCGCTCCTTGAGCTGGCCGATGTTGGCGAAGTGCGCCTCGACGGTGTAGCTCGGGCCACGACTGGTGTTGGCCACCGAGGTGGTCTGCGTAGCGAGATAGCCGAGCGCGGCAAAGCCGAGCACGATGAACAGGCCGGTGCCGACGGCATAGGATTGTCTCTGGCTCACGGCACGATCCTCATGGAGAAGTGGTTGTATGGGGTCAGGGTGGCGCTCATCGGATCGCTCACATCAGGAATGCGGTGAGAACAAAGTCGAGCGCCAGGATGGCGATGGACGAAGCGACCACAGTACGCGTGGTGGCGTAGGCCACACCCTCGCTGGTGGGCGGTGTGGTGTAGCCCTGGAACACGGCGATCAGCGACACCACAATGCCGAACACGACGCTCTTCCACAGCACGCCATTGATGACGTCCTTCACCAGATCGACGGTGGCGGTCATGTTCGACCAGAAGGTGCCGTTATCGATGCCCAGCCACGTCACGCCCACGAGGTGGCCACCAAAGATGCCCAGCGCGCAGAACACGCAGGTCAGCAGCGGCATGGCGATCACACCCGCGAGGAAGCGCGGCACGGCGACATAGGCGATCGGGTCCACCGCCATCATCTCCATCGCGGCGATCTGGTCGGTGGCGCGCATCAGGCCGATTTCGGCGGTGATCGAGGTGCCCGCGCGGCCCGCGAACAGCAAAGCGGTGACGACAGGGCCCAGCTCGCGGTAAATCGCGATGGCCACCACGGTGCCAGTCGCCGAGGTGCCACCGAAGATCGACAGCACGTCATACAGCTGCAGGCCCAGCACCATACCCACGAACAGACCGCAGACCATGATGATGATCAGGCTCATCGCGCCGGCGAACCACAGCTGGCGCACGGTCTCGCGGTAGTGGCGCAGGCTGCGCGGCACGGCCGCCAACATACGCAGCAGAAACAGGCCGCACTCGCCGATCTGCGACAGCGAGCGCGTCACGATGTTTTCAGAACGCACCGCGCTCATGCGCCACTCCCTGGAAAACCAAGCGCCTGGCCAAGGTCACCCGCCGGATACTGGAACGGCACGGGGCCATCGGCGTCGCCACCGAAGAACTGGCGTGTCCACGGCGAACCGTCATCAGCAATCGTCTTCGGATCGCCCTGCGCCACGACCTTGCCGTTGGCAATGAGATAAATGTGATCGGCCACCTGCTTGATGGCCTCCAGCTCGTGCGCCACCAACACGCTGGTGATGCCGAGCGTCTGGTTGAGCGTGCGGATCAACTTGAGCACCTGGTTAAGCGCGATGGGATCGAGACCGACAAAAGGCTCGTCATACAGAATCAGCATGGGATCAAACACGATCGCACGCGCCAGCGCCACGCGTCGCGCCATGCCGCCCGAGAGCTCTGAGGGCATCAGCCCTGCCGCTCCACGCAAGCCCACGGCCTGCAGCTTAGTGAGCACAATGTTGCGGATCAGCACTTCCGGTAGAGACGTGTGCTGACGCAGCGGAAACGCTACGTTCTCGAACACGTCGAAGTCAGTGAGCAACGCGGAATTCTGGAACAGGTAGCCAATGCGCTCGCGCAGCTCGAACAACTTGTCGCGCGAAAGTGCCGGAACATTCTGACCATCGACGAGTACCTCGCCCGCATCACCGCGCATCTGCCCGGTGATGTGCTTGAGCAAGGTGGTCTTGCCGGTACCGCTGGGGCCCATGATGGCGGTGATCTTTCCGCGCGGGATATCTATATCCAGCGCATCGAAGACTTTCTTGCCATTAAGCACCGTGGTCAGGCCACGGACGCGCACGAGGGCGCTGTCGTCGGGCTTGGCGCTAACGGAGTCGGTCATGTGCGGCACAAGGCTGGGGGAAAGAGGGCAAGTTAGCTGAATAGGGGCGCGAAGGCCATGAGCCCATGGTCAGGGGACTCAGGAACGGCTAACGAAACAAGACCTTGTAGGTGAGCAACAGTTCCCTGACGGCCGCGTGACCCGCGTCCCGTGGTCGACGCGGGGGTCAGGCCAGCAGTTCCTGGATCAACGCCTCATGACGCTTCCATTGCAACGCCGAGCGCTGGCGAACGGCGCGCACAATGGACTGCAGATCCTGCAATGCGGTCTCGAAATTGTCGTTGACGATGATGTAGTCGAACTCGTGCGCGTGGGCGATTTCCTCACGCGAATTGTGCAGCCGGCGCGCGATCACTTCCGGGCTGTCCGAGCCGCGACCACGCAGGCGACGCTCCAGCTCCGGACGCGACGGCGGCAGGATGAACACGCTGACGCAGTCGGGCTTGCTCTTGCGGATCTGGCGCGCGCCCTGCCAGTCGATTTCAAGCAACACGTCGCAGCCTTTCGCCAACAGCGTGTCCACGGTGTTCCGCGAGGTGCCATAGAGATTGCCGTGCACCTCGGCATGTTCCAGGAAGATGCCATCGGCTATTTCCTGCTCGAACGCCTCGCGCTCGACGAAGAAATAGTGGCGGCCGTACTGCTCACCGGGACGCGGCGGGCGCGTGGTGTGCGATATCGACAGCGAAATGGACGGTTCACGCTCCAGCAGCGCGTTGACCAGCGTGGACTTGCCCGCGCCCGAAGGCGCAGCCACCACAAACAAGGTACAGGGGACGCTTTCAGCGGGAGACGTGGTCGTATTCATTCGATGTTCTGTACCTGTTCGCGCATCTGCTCGATCAGCACCTTCAGGTCAACGGCCGCATTGGTGCTACGCACGTCGACGGCCTTGGAGCCGAGCGTGTTCGCTTCGCGGTTGAACTCCTGCATGAGGAAGTCCAGGCGACGGCCGACCGGCTCCTTGGTTCCCAGCACGCGCCGCGTTTCGGTGATGTGCGTGGTCAGACGGTCCAGCTCCTCGTCGACATCGCTGCGGGTGATCTGCAGTACCAGCTCCTGCTCCAGGCGACCCGGGTCGGCGGGCTGTTTCAGGTCGGCCAGGCGCGATTCCAGGCGGGTGCGCAGACCTTCGCGGATCTGCGGCATGAAGCTGCGCACGTCGGCAACAATGCGCTCGATGGCATCCAGCCGCTCCTTGAGCAACTCCGCCAGCTTGGCGCCCTCGCGCTCGCGGGTAGCGGTGAGCGCGTCGAGCGCGCGTTCGAGCACATCGAGCAAGGCCGCCTGCAGCACGTCCGGATCCACGTCCGATTGCTGCAATACGCCTGGAAAGCGCAACAGTTCGGTGAATTCGATATTCATGCGCGGAAAGCGCGCTTCCAGGTCCATCGCCAGCTCGGACAGGCGCGCCAGTGCGGTGGCGTTGACCTGCAGTGATTCGGCACGCGCCTCGCCGCGCAGGCGTACGGTGACGTCCACCTTGCCACGCGAGAGCTTGGCCGCGATGCGCTCACGCAGGGCGGATTCGAACACGCGCAACTCGTCCGGCAGGCGCGGACTCAGCTCCAGGTAACGGTGGTTGACCGTGCGCAACTCGCAGCTGAGCGTGCCGGCAGGGCCAGTCGTCTCGGCGGAGGCATAAGCCGTCATGCTGCGGGTCATCGGGAGCCTGCGGGTGTTGGAAAGGGGGCAATGGTAAACTTTCCCGCCCTGCCTTGCCCAATGGCCCCATTCCATGAGTTCTCCCAGCCGCCCCAGTGGGCGCGCCAGCGACCAGCTGCGCACCGTCACCATTGAACGCCATTTCACGCGCCACGCCGAAGGCTCGGTGCTGGTCAGCTTCGGCGACACCCGCGTGCTGTGCACCGCCAGCATCGAAGACCGCGTGCCGCCGTGGCTGCGCGGCAAAGGTGAAGGCTGGGTTACGGCCGAGTACGGCATGCTGCCCCGTGCGACCAACACCCGTACCCAGCGCGAAGCCGCACGCGGCGGCCAGGGCGGGCGCACGATGGAAATCCAGCGCCTGATCGGCCGCAGCCTGCGCGCCTGCGTGGACCGCCAGGCACTGGGTGAACGCGTGATCACGCTGGACTGCGACGTCATCCAGGCCGATGGTGGCACCCGCACGGCTGCCATCACGGGCGCCTACGTAGCGTTGGTGGATGCTGTAAACACCGTGATGAAACGCGAAAACCTGCGTCGCAACCCGATCATGGGCGCGGTGGCCGCGGTGTCGGTGGGCATTTACCAAGGCGTGCCGGTGCTCGACCTGGATTACGCCGAGGACTCCAACTGCGACACCGACATGAACGTCGTGATGAACGATGGCGGTGGCTTTATCGAGGTGCAGGGCACCGCCGAGGGTCATGCCTTCCGTCGCGACGAGATGGACGCACTGCTTGGCCTTGCCGAGAAGGGCATCGCCCAACTGGTGGCCGCGCAGCGCGCCGCGCTGGAACTGCCGTAACACCGACGGGAAGGCATATGACACGCATCGTCCTTGCCAGCAGCAATCCGGGCAAGCTGGCTGAATTCAACGCACTGCTGGCTGACAGCGGCCTGCACGTTGAACCGCAGTCCGCTTACAACGTGCCTGATGCCGAGGAAACCGGCCTCACTTTCGTGGAGAACGCTCTGCTGAAGGCGCGCCATGCGTCGCGCATCAGCGGGCTGCCGGCGCTGGCGGACGATTCGGGTCTGTGCGTGACCCATCTGCGAGGCGCGCCGGGGCTCTACTCCGCGCGCTACAGCGGCGCACATGGCGACAACGCAGCGAACAATGCGCGGTTGCTACGGGAACTGGACGGCGTGCCGACGGAGCAGCGCGGCGCATTCTTCATCAGCGTACTGGTGTTGCTTCAGCATGCCGACGACCCGGCGCCACTGATCGCCGAGGGCCGCTGGTATGGCCACGTGTTGACCGAAGCGCGCGGCGCATACGGCTTCGGCTACGACCCGTTGTTCCTGCCGGAGAACGAGACAGTCAGTGCGGCCGAACTGCCGCCCGGCATGAAGAACCGCATCAGCCATCGTGGTCGCGCCTTGGCGTTGCTGCGTAGCCAGCTTGCCGAGAAGCACACGTAAATCATGTCACTGATCGCACCACCGCTGTCGCTGTACGTCCACATGCCATGGTGCGTGAAGAAGTGCCCCTACTGCGATTTCAACTCCCACGGCCTGCGCGGCGAGCCGCCGTATGACGCCTATGTCGACGCCCTGCTCGCCGACCTCGATGCCGATCTGCGCGATTTCGGGGGCGCCATCCACGATCGCGTCGTGCATAGCATCTTCTTTGGCGGCGGTACGCCCAGCCTGTTCGCGCCCGAACTGATCGATCGCTTCCTCGAAGGCGTTCGCAGCCGGTTGCGGCTGGAACCCGATGCGGAAATCACGCTGGAGACCAATCCCGGCACCGTGGAGCATGGACGTTTCGACGGCTATCTGTCCGCGGGCGTAAACCGTCTATCGTTTGGCATCCAGAGTTTCGACGACGCCAAACTGCGCCGCCTGGGACGCATCCACTCGGCCAGCGAGGCCGAGGCCGCCGTGAAATCAGCGCAGGATGCGGGCTACGCGAACATCAATCTCGACCTGATGTACGCCCTACCCGAGCAATCGCAGGAAGGTGCGCTGACCGACGTCGCGCGCGCCATCGCCCTGCAACCCACGCACATCTCGCACTACCAGCTGACCCTGGAGCCGAATACGGCCTTCGCCGCGAACCCGCCGCCGCTACCGGACGACGACCACGCCTGGGCCATGCAGGAAGCCTGCGAACAACAGCTGGGCGCGGCCGGCTATAGGCAATACGAGGTATCCGCCTACGCCAGCCCCGACCGGCGCTGCGCACACAACCTCAACTATTGGCGCTTCGGCGACTACCTCGGCATTGGCGCTGGCGCCCACGGCAAGATCACCGATATTGCCCAAGGCGAAATCATCCGGCGCTGGAAAACCCGGCATCCCAAGGCCTACCTGGCAGCCCCAGGCGGCGCGGAGCGCATCGGCGGCAGCGGCCCGGTAACCCGCGATGAGTTGCCGTTCGAGTACATGCTCAACGCCCTGCGCCTGATCGACGGCGTACCCGCGGCGGACTTCACCGAACGCACCGGACTCCCCCCTGAGCGCATCGCCGATGCCGTCGCCCAGGCGCACCGGAAGGGCTGGCTTACCGACAGCCCTGACCGGTTGCAGACGACGGCACTCGGCCAACGCTTTCTCAATGACGTCATTTCCGGATTTCTTGACTGAGTCCACCGTCCGGCCGATGGCGTGCCCAGGGCGCCGGCTTTAGACTCTTAGCCATCCGGGGGGAATGAATCTAGGGTCTGTATGGAAGTCGAACAGCAGGGTCGACGGCCACCGCTTGCACCCGATCGGGAGCTGCGTCCTGATCGTGCTGGCTGGGCGCCGCGCGCCCGTCGACTGATCGAAGAAACACACGCGCTGTGCATCAGCTGGCTCGAGGCGCCGGTGCGCCAGTGCCTGAGTGATGCAGAGCAGCGCCTTTACGCGCTGGCAGAGCGGTCCCGCAACCCGCTCGAACAGCAACAGTGCCTCTATTCCCGTCAGCTGCTGCAACAACAGCGCGCAGGCATGGAACGGAACTTCGTGGAAGGCGTCCGGCAATACTTCAACGGCGTGGGTGCCGTACCAGAACCCGAAGCACCCATCGACGTACCGCGTCGGCCCCTGGAACTGCTCGATACCACCGAGCACGAGCAGACCGTGGCGCTGGACAAGCTGGTCGCGCGCGGCGAAGCCCGCCATGGTTCATCGCTGTTCGAGCTGGGTTACAGGCTTGCCGTGCTGGTGGGCCTGCCCCCACTGGAAGGCGAACGTCTGCCGCTAGGACCGCACGCTTTGGCTGCGTCATTTCGTGGGGCGATGGCATCACTGGAACTGTCCATCGAGCACAGCCTGTTGCTGCTGCACAGTTTCGACAGCGTTGTGGTGCACGGCCTGTCGACGCTGTACGACACCGTCAACGAACACCTTCGCGCGGACGGTATCCTGCCGCAATTGCGTGCATTCCCGACCACGCCGCGCACGCCTCAGGAACGACAACCGCGCGGCGGCGGAAGCGACACCCAGCCCACCGCGTTCAACCGCCAGCCGGCTACCACACCCACACCAACCGCAGCCAGCCAGCCACGCACCGACAGCATCGCTGTGCTCGATAGCCTGCGCGAAATGCTTGCGCAGCACCGCGCGGGCCAGGGTGCGCTGAACAACACAGACGGTGGCCGCGCCGCCACGCCTCAAGAACTGCAGCTGGCATTGGATGCCCTGCAATTGCACGTCAGCGATGTCGCCGACCAGGCACGACGCGAACTGCTCAGCGCGCAGGCGCTGCGGGAAGAACTGCTTGGCCAGCTCAACGCCGGGCAAACCGACGGTTCGACGCCCATGCACCTGACCGAGGAGCAAGGCGACACCGTCGAACTGGTTGCCATGCTGTTCGAACAGATGGATCGCCAGCTACACCACCAAGGCAACGCACATTCGCTGCTGGGTGATCTGCAACTGCCGCTGCTGCGCATGGCAGTCGCGGATCAGGACTTCTTTAACCAACGCGAACATCCCGCCCGCAAACTGCTGGGCGTGGTCACGGACGCGGCGAATGACTGGCTGGATGGTCCAGACGGCGACATCGACCGTTCACTTGAAGCCAAGCTGATTCAACTCGTCGAACGCGCTCGGCGCGAACCGCCGAGCACCGGCCTCTATACCAGTCTGCTGGCCGACATCGAACACCATCTCGGCCTGCTCAACCGCAAAGCGCAGATCGCCGAACGACGCCAGGTGGAGGCGATGCAGGGTCGTGAGCGACTCGAGCAAGCGCGTCACCGCGCCGCCGAACTGATGACGGAGCGCTTCGAGCGATACAACCCGCGCGGCCTGCTTCGCACGTTGCTCGAGCGCGCGTGGTCCGACGTGCTCGCGCTAACGCTCCTACGCCATGGGGAAGACAGCGAAGCCTTCACCTCGCGCCTGCACACTACGGATCAACTGCTCGGTCAGCATCCGGTGACCGATCGCCACCTGTTGCAGGCGGAAGTGGAAGCTGGCTTGCAGCAGATCGGCATGCACGCCGAAGAAGCCGTGCAAGTTGCACAGCGCCTGCTGGGCATCCCCGCGCAAAGCCCGGCCAGCCAGGAAACCACCACGACCACCGAGCTGGCGCTCAAGCTCAAACAGCGCCAACGGCTGGGCGAACACGTTGCGCCGGAAACACCCGCTCCGACGCAGGCAGCCGCGCCCGCACCCAGCCCCACGCCAGACTCGCCGGAACGGCGGATTCGCCAGCGCCTGCGCCAATTGCCGTTCGGTAGCTGGTTCGAGTTCATCGACCCGACCAACGGTCGCATCACACAACGCAAGCTGGCCTGGTACTCGCCCGTGTCTGGCAACAGCCTGTTCGTCACCCGTCGTGGACTGCGCAGCCAGGAAATGACGCTGGAACACCTCGCACACGAAATGGCTTGCGGCCGCGTACGCGAGATGCCACCGGTGAAGGAAAGCCTGCTCGATCGCGCTTGGCATGCATTGACCAGTCACCTGCGCCAGATCACCAGCAACCACGCCACACACTCACGCCCCGGAGCCTCGACGTGAGCGAGAACGTAGCCTCCATCGACCAGCGTCGCGCCTTGCGCAAAAGGGCCAATTTCACTGCATTGGTCACTGATGTGATCACCGGTCAACCGATTGGTCATCTGGGCAATCTTTCCGCCAACGGCATGCTGCTGATCAGCACGCGCCCGCCACGCAGTGAGGCGATCTATCAGGTGAGCCTGACTCTGCCCGGGTTGGGCAGCACGCCGCAGAGCATCGAGGTGGGGATACAAGAGCAGTGGCACGAGGCTGCGGCCAGTCCTGGGCAGGTATGGGCGGGGTATCGCATCGTGGCGATTGATGATGCGGATGCGGCGTTGTTGGATGCTTGGCTGGAGCAGCCGGAGAGGGATTAGGTAGGTGTTCTTTTGCTTTGGTGTATTTGCCGGGGCGAACACGCAGCGTTTTCTTTTGTCCCCCTCTCCTTCGGGGTGAGGGGTGGGTGCTCGCCTCTCGGCTTCATCTTTGCCGTCATCCCGGCGTAGGCCGGGATCCAGGAGCCGTGAGCGCGATTATCGCCTCGTGCGTTACGGCGATCTGGCCGCTTACGCAGCGGGCGTTTCGATCGTCTGCCGACGCTCGAGTCACTTTTCTTTTGCTGGCCCAAAAGAAAAGTAACCCAAAGAAAATGGCCGTAAGGCCAACGCCCGCAGCATTTC
>NZ_JAELTQ010000409.1 GCF_016428905.1 Dyella sp. ASV24
GGCGCTCCGTTGTTTACCCGTACCCCTCAGGGGCTGGTACCTACCGAGCTGGCACGCGAGTTGGAGCCCCATGCCCAGGCGATGGCGTCGGCGTCTGCCGTGCTGCGCCGCGTCGCTTCGGCAGGGCCTGTCTCTTATACACATCTCCGAGCCCACGAGACAGGACAGGCCATCGCGTATGCCGTCTTCTGCTTGAAAATGGGGGGGGGGGGGGGGGGGGGGGGGGGGGGGGGGGGGGGGGGGGGGGGGGGGGGGGGGGGGGGGGGGGGGGGGGGGGGGGGGGGGGGGGGGGGGGGGGGGGGGGGGGGGGGGGGGGGGGG
>NZ_JAELTQ010000049.1 GCF_016428905.1 Dyella sp. ASV24
TTCGGCACCCGCTTCAACTTCATCGCGGTGGACTATCTCGTCTACACCACCGAGGTGATCGGCAACATCCGCGAGTCGTACCCGCTGGGTACCTGGATCAGCCTGCTGGCGCTGGCCACGCTGGTAGTGGTGTGGCTGAGCCGTAGCGGCCTCAAGGCACGCGCCGGCGGCAGCACTTTCCTCCAGCGCAGCAAGGTGGTGCTGGTCTGGTTGCTGATCACGGTCGTCACGGCCGTGGGCATCAAGGGCACCTTCAAGGATCACTCCGACAACGCCTACGTAAACGAACTGGCCGGCAATGGTGTCTACGAGTTCTTCGCCGCGTTCCGCAGCAGCCACCTCGACTACTCGCGCTTCTACCGCACCCTGCCTGACGACGAGGCATTCAAGCGCGTGCGCGAACTGGTGAAGACCCCCGAAGCCACTTACGTCAGCGACGATCCGCACGATCTGACCCGTGAGATCCGCCATGCAGGCCCGGAGAAGCACCTCAACGTGGTGCTGATCAGCGTGGAAAGCCTTTCGGCTGACTTCATGAAGGAATTCGGCGACAAGCGCGGCATCACGCCCAATCTCGATGCGCTGATCGACAAGAGCATGTTCTTCGACAACCTCTACGCCAACGGCACCCGCACGGTGCGCGGCCTGGAAGCGTTGTCGCTGTCGGTGCCACCGACGCCGGGCGACTCCATCGTGAAGGCGCACAACAACGAGAACCTGTTCTCCGCCGCCAACGTGTTCAATGACCGCGGTTACCAGTCCGATTTTGTCTATGGTGGCTACGGCTACTTCGACAACATGAACTACTTCTTCGCGCACAACGGCTATCGCGCGGTGGACCGCAACGATATCGCCAAGGGCGAAACCATTCACCACGAAAACGTGTGGGGCGTGGCCGACGAAGATCTCTACACGCTGGCGCTCAAGCAGATGGACGAAGCCCATGCACAGGGCAAGCCGTTCTTTCTGCATATCATGACGACGTCGAACCATCGTCCGTTCACCGTACCGGCCAACCGCGTACCGCAGAAGGACGGCACGCGCGAAGCCGCCGTGGCGTACACCGACTGGTCGATCGCAGACTTCCTCAAGCGCGCCCAGGGCAAGCCGTACTTCGACGACACGATCTTCGTGATCACGGCCGACCACTGCGCCTCCAGCGCAGGCCGCACCAGCGTGCCCATCAACCGTTACCACATCCCGCTGTGGATCTACTCGCCCAAGAACATTCAGCCGCAGCGCGTCACGCGGCAGATGGCACAAGTCGACATCATCCCGACGGTCATGGGCCTGTTGAATTTCAGCTATCGCAGCCGCTTCTTTGGCGCTGACATCTTCCAGCTCGAGCCCGGCCGCGAACGCGCCTTCCCGGCCACCTACGAAAAGCTTGGCTACCTGCATGGCGATGTACTCACCGTGCTTGAGCCGCAACGCAAGCTGGAACAGGTGAAGCCGAATTTCGACAACGGCGACGCGGTGCCGAACGTACCGGTGGATCAGGGTCAGGTCGACGACGCCACGGCCTACTATCAGATCGCCGCGTACCTGTTCAAACACGGCCAGTTGGGCAAGCGTCCCGATGACAGCAAGCCTGTGTTGCCGGCGTCGTCCTCCACCAGTGGCAACGCGCCAGCCCAGCCCTGATCGCGGCGTCGACGTGTCGATCTGCTTCTGCAGCGCTACTTGTGCGGTAGCCAGTTAGAAGACGATGGCTCGTCTACGCACGCTTCACGTGTGGCCATGCCTCCATGCCATGGGGCATGGCCACCGAACTGATCAATGAGCGGTTCGTTTCAGACTGCCATCGTCGAGAATCAGGTAATCGGCCTGCTCGCCCTGAGCCACTAGTTGCACGCGATCGCCCATGGGCACGCCTTGATAGGCCGGGATCTCATGGGTGAGACGGATGTAGATCCAGCGATCTCTTTCATCTTCGGGGCGCAGGCGGACGGGCGCTTGCGATGCGGCGATGGCGCTTGCCAACTGCGGAGAGAAATGCGACTGCTTGACGCCGATATCGTGGATGCTGCGCGTGATGGTCACGCCATGCCACACGCACATCACACCGAACGCGGCAACGATCAGGCGATTCCACACACCAATGTGTTTCCACGCGAGCGCGCAGACAACAGCCGTCACGGCAGCAAAGCCGTAACCGTAGTGATTAGCGGCCTCCGCCAGGATGAGCACTGGCCCCAGCGCGGCGGCGCCCGCCACTACAAAGGCCTGCAGCCAACGCCAGCCAGCCCGAGACAGTGACCAGGCCAGCAGCAACCACCACACGATGCCAGTGAGGACGAGTCGGCTGCCAAACCCTTTATCCAGGAAGTCGCCCGCACCGAGGCGAGTCGTCAGCACCGGAAACAACTGATATTCGAGCCATCGCGTAGGAATGTTCAGCAGGCTCCAGTGATAGATAGAGCCAGTGCTGCCCTCGGCAAACAGAATGGATTTAAGTCGCAGGGCGAGATAAATCGCCACGGGCAACGCCGTCGCTGCAAAAGCCCATGCCCATCGGCGGTCACGGCCTGAAAACCACCAGGCAACCACCACGAGCGCAGGAATCACGATGGCCGATTCCTTCGCGAGTAAGGCCCAGGCGCAAAGCGCAAACGCTACAGGCAAGGCAATCGCCAATCGCACGCCATACTGAAACAGCACGGCGATCAGCAATGCGCAACTGACCCAGATGAGATCGGCGATCGTCGCCACCCACCCATGGGTGTAAGCGGCATACGGTCCCAGTGCAAATACAAGAGCCGCTGCGTAAGCAACTCCTGTGCTCACGCCACACCGACGCATGAGTGCGCCGAGCAAGCCCGCGTTGATTGCCCCCCAGCCAACCAGCACCGCGTGGAACATGTAGGGATGCGTAAAGAAGCGTCGCGACAGTTCGACCCACAGCGAGAACGTGACCGGTCGGTATTGGAACGTGTGCAAGTCACCCCACAGGTGATTGCCGAAGAAACCACCAACGAATCGCTCGGCGTAATAGCCCCACTGCAATTCATCGTGACTCATGTAGCCGGGGTTGAATATGAGCAGGCCCTGGGCAACCAACACGGTGGCCACGACGGCCGCGAACAGCAGCCATGCACTGCGATCTCGTACATCCATCACTTGAATCATCCCCTGCAAGTCGGCTCGAATTGGCCCAATAGTGGAACGCCTTAGAGCCGGTCGCCCTGATCTGCTTCCAGCAACTCGGCCGGCAGCGGCAACACGTCCATGCCGCGCGCAAACAGCATGACCTGGAAGCGCTCACCCATCTGGTCGGGCAGCGTGAGCTTTTTCACCTGTTGGGCCAGGTTGTATTGCGCTGCCTCATCGGGTGCTGCCTCGTATGCGGCGCCAAAGATGTCCTGTAATCCGCTGCCAATAAGGAACTGCGCCTGCGGCATGTACCCGGCTACACCGAAACCTGCGCTGTTACCGGCTTCGGCCAGTGCAGTGAAGTCGACCGACGCCGTCAGGTCATTGAGGCCTGGCAGGTACAACGGATCGCTGTGTGCGCGATGCCGATAAAACGCGCGCAAGGTGCCGTCACTGCGCTCAGGCAGGTAGTACTCGCTGCGCACATAGCCGTAGTCCACCAACACCATCATGCCGGCGGTGAGCGAACCAGCGATGGCCTGGATCCAGTAAGGCAGCTGAGGCAAAACCTCGGAGCGATACCCGTCCGGAAACTCCGTTTCCAGATCACGCTCGACATGGCGCACGGCACCCGACACCAACGCATCGGCGGGCCGGTCCACACGCATCAGGCGGCCTTCGCCGTCCAGCGCGACATATTCCTCGTAAACCTCACCGGCGCGCATGGCGAAGCGCGTGGTCGGCAAGGCATCGATCACCTCGTTGGCGAACAACACGCCTTGCCAATCCTGCTCCGGCGGGCGATCCAGCCACAGCACATGTGCGAAAAGTTCGGACGGAAGCGCAGCGGCAAGGCGCTCACGCTGGCGCTCGCGCAGGTCCGCGCTGGGTTCGAGAATGTAATAGCGGCGCGGCACCGTGCCCTGGGCGGCGAACGCTTTGAGCGCGGCTTCGGCAAAGGCGCCGCTGCCACCACCTAGCTCGAGGAAATCCGCGTTGTCACCCAGCATCTGGATGACCGGATAGGTGGCATTGACCACACAGCGCGCAAACAGATCGCCCAATTCGGGCGCCGTGATGAAATCACCGGCTTCGCCGAACTTGGTTTTGCCCGCGCTGTAGTAGCCCAGGCCCGGCGCATACAGACAACGCTCCATGTACTGCGAAAACGGCATGGGACCATGCGCGGCGATTTCCTCGCGCAGGCGTGTCAGCAGTCGGTCGGAGTGGGCGCGCTCATCGGCGCCGGGATCAGGAAGTGGGGAAGACATGCGCGTTGCCTGCAGGAAAACGCGACAAGTTTAACCCATGCCCCGCCATAGCCTCGTGAGGGGGGAGGAAGGCTATGGCGGGGTCATCGGCCCAGCTGACTTTAGAAACTGAAGTCCTTCTGCAAGGACAGGTACACGCCGCGGCGCGGACCAAACTGCGGCGCGCCGACGCCGACGCCAGTGCCGTCGCGCAGCTCGTAGGTGCGGTCGAGCACGTTGATCACCGCCAGCTGCGTCTTCACCGTGCCGAAGCTGCCGAAGGTGAAGTCATGACCCACGTTGAGGTTGAGCTGGAAGTAGTACGGCAGTGAGGCGCCGTTCGGTACGCCCGGAGCGCCCTTGCGCAGGCCGCTGCCGAAGAGGTAGTCGGCGCCCACGCGCGTGGTCTTGTCGAACGCGTAACTGATGCCGCCGGACGAGGTCAGCTTCTGGTCGTGGTCCAGGTGGATCCAGTTGTCGGCAATGTACGCCAGCTCTTCCGGGCTGAAGTTGTACTGGCCGGTGAGCACCTGCTTGCCCATGGCGCGGTTGTACGACGCATTGAAGTACGCGGTGATCGGACCGTTGTCGTAGTTGGCGGTGAACTCCACGCCGCGGATGCGGCCCTGGTTGTAGTTGAAGTTGGAGTAGATCAGCGCCGTACCGAACTGGCCCTCGTCCTGCAGGCGATCCACCTCGCGGTAGTACGCATCCAGGCCCAGCGTAAGGGTGGAGCCGACCTGCTGCTGGATACCCAGGTCGTAGTAGTTGGAACGCTCGGACAGCGGCAGGTTGTTGCCGCCGCTGGGCAGTTGGTTGGTGGTTCCGTTGAAGCGGGCGATGTTGGTGTCGTCGATCACTTCTGTCGCCGGCGGCGTGAAGTAACGCGAGTAGCCGGCATGGATGGTGGTGCTGTCCGTGGCCTGGTAGACCACGCCCACGCGCGGACTCAGCTGGCTCTCGGTGCGGAACAGCTCGTAGCGGTCACCGCGCACGCCGTAGTTCACGGTCCACTTGTCGCTGATGCTCCATTCGTCCTGCAAGTAGGCTGACCAGGTGCGGGCCAACAGCTTGGTGGCGTCGTAGATGCCGATCGGCGTGGTGCTGGCCTGCGAGCCGTCCGGGTTGGCCGGGAACACCAGCGAGTTGTTGCTGATGTTGCCGCGCTCGAATTCGCCGTACAGGCCATAGCGCAGCGTGTGGCTTTCACCCAGCGGCGTGGAGAAATCCGCCTGCAGCGTGCCAGCCTTGTTGGTGCGATTGATGGTGGATGCAACACCGTTGAACATCAGGTCGCCGATATCGTCCGGCGTGTAGCCCACGTGGGTGTAGCGCGCGCCGAGCGACACCTGGTAGTCCGTCTTGCCCAGTTTGCCCTGCAGCGACAACACGCCGAAGGTCAGCTTTTCCTTCTGCTGCTCATTGAGGTTGGCGGAGTTGAAGTCCACCGTGTCCAGGTAGCCGAACTGCGGAGCCTGGTTCGGGTTGTTGGGAATCTGGAAGCGATTGTTGGTCGCGCCGAACATGAAGCTCAGACGCGTGTCGTCGTCGATCAGGTACGACACATCGCCAAAACCCTTCACTTGGTTGGTGTGGTCGTGGATCGGCTTGCGGCTGGAGGTCGGGTTTTCGATGCCGACGTCGTTCTCCAGATAGTTGGCGGTGACGAACCAACTCCAGCGATCACTGCTGCCCCACAGCGAGGCATTCGGGTTGATGGTGCCAAACGAGCCGCCCATGATGCCGACGCTGCCACCATTGCCCAGGTCATGGCCGCTCTTGGTGTCGATGTCCACCACGGCCGCCGTACGCAGGCCATACTGTGCCGGCAGCGCGCCGTCGAGCAGCGTCACGCTCTGAATGGTGCGCGCGTCCAGCGACTGGCCGAAGCCGGAAATCGCCTCGGGAATGATCACGCCATTGATGCGGTACTGCAGGTTCGCGTGGTCGCCGCGCACGTGCAGGCCGCCGTAGGAATCCTGCACCACGCCCGGCGCCTGAAGGATCACCTGGTTCAGCGGGGTGGAGTCACCCAGAGGCATCGCCTGGATGGCCTTCTTGTCGATCACGTACTGGCTGCTGCCGGTGTCCGGCGACAGCGAATTGCGGGCCTGGTCGAGCGCGGCGGTCACGTCCACGGCACTCAGCTGCTTCACCTTGGCGGGCTTGTTGCGGGTGGCGCTGGTGCTATCCGTATCACTGCCACCGCCGTTGGAACTGGGGGCAACGGTGCTGGTGTCCGGGGTCGCAGTCGTCTGGGCAAAAACGGCCGGGGCGGCGCCCAGCGCAACGGCAAGACTCAAGGCAAGCAAGGTACGTTTCATCGGTTTTCCGGAAAGGGGCGGTGAAGTTGTTATTTTCGATACGTTATAACATTGCCATTCTACCCCGGGGTGCGCCTGCCCCAGAAGTCATGCCTGCCCGGACAAGTTCTCTCGTTCAGCTCTGGCCAGCCCGGGCTCAGCGGGATTTCACCCGGGAGGCCTAGACTGGGCGCCATGCGGCGAGTGCCGCCCCAGCGAGCCGCACCATGCCCAAGTCGTCCTCCCAGCTTCCGGCCGTCATCCAGGACCACAGCCGCGTGACCCAGGCCATCCTGGACTTCGTGAGCCAGATCCCCGATAGCAACGTGCCGGGGGCCAAGGATCCCGAGAAGGAGGCCCGCCGCCTTGCCGCGCGGGCGCAGCAACGGGCGGGGCTCACCGCCGGCTCGCTGGCCCTGCCTCCAGGCCCGCTCGGCTGGCTGACGGTGCTGCCCGAGGTCATCGCCATCTGGAAGATCCAGGCGCAGATGGTCAGCGATATCGCCGCCGCCTACGGCCAGCATCAGGAACTGGGCCGTGAGCAGATGCTGTGGTGCCTGTTTCGCCACACGGCCGCGCAAGCGTTCCGTGATCTGGTGATACGCGTAGGCGATCGCCTGTTGTTCCGGCGTGTCACTTATTCCGTGATCGAGCGCGTGGCCAAGACCGTGGGCATCAAGGTGACGCAACGCGCCGTTGGCAGCGGGATCTCGCGCTGGCTACCCGTGGTCGGCGCCATGGGCGTAGGCGGCTATGCGTACTACGACACCGCGCAGGTGGCGCGTACCGCCATGGCCATGTTCGGCCAGCCGTTCGCTACCGAAACACCACCTACCGACGAACCCGACGCGGAAACAGCGACGCCCGCGGGATGACGCCACGACCACTTTGCGGCAAGCTCCCTGCCTGATCGCGCTACGCAGGAGCCCCGCATGAGTCCACCCCACGAGCGCCCTGTCGCCCTGATCACCGGCGCTGGCAAGCGTGTCGGCGCCGTCATTGCGCGCACGCTGCACGCTGCGGGTTATGACCTTGCCTTGCATTACCGCCATTCCGCAGCGGAGGCCGAACTGCTCGCCGCCTCACTGGAGCGCCAGCGCAGTGGCAGCACCTTCACCGTGCAGGCCGAACTAGCCGACCTCGATGTGCTGCCAGCGATGGTGCAGCGCGTGATCGACCGCTTTGGCCGCCTCGATGCACTCGTCAATAACGCCTCGGCGTTCTATCCGACACCGGTTGGTACGGCCACGATCGCGCAATGGAACGAATTGTTCGCCTCGAACGCGCAGGCGCCGTTCTTCATCGCGCAAGCAGCGACACCCGCGTTGCGCGAAGCACAGGGTGCCATCGTCAACATGGTGGACATCTACGCGGAACGACCGCTCGCTAACCACCCGCTCTATTGCATGGCGAAAGCCGCACTCGAGGCGATGACACGCTCGCTCGCACTCGATCTTGGCCCAGACGTACGCGTCAACGGCGTAGCGCCGGGCGCCGTCATGTGGCCCAGCGATGGCAAACCCTACGATGACCAGCAGGCCATGCTGGCGCGCACTCCGCTACGTCGCGCAGGCTCGCCAGATGACGTCGCCGGCGCGGTGCTGTGGTTGCTACGCGATGCACCGTTCGTCACGGGACAGATCATTCGTGTGGATGGTGGTCGAACGCTGTCCGTATAAACGCATGTGGCCGCGACATAGCGCGGCCACATGACATTCCCGATGGTGAACCTGCTTACTTCTTCGGCTTGAACGCCTGCTCCAGCATGGCCTGGTCGAAGCCGTGACCCACTTCGCCATCCTCGGCATAGCGATACAGCGCGGCAGCATAGATCCCCTGCAGCGACGCCTGGATCAGGCCGAGCATGGTAAGTCCCACCACCACGATCACGATGGCGACGATGATCGCAGCCATGGATTGCGTCGCGAACGCGCCGCCGACCAGCAGGGCTGCAATGACGATCGCAAGGAACATCAGCAGGCCAAACACCACGCCAATGCCGGCATTGCCGATGATGTTCTCGCCCCAGGTGCGCTTGAGCAATTCCACGCTGCGCGAGATCGCTTCGGTCGGCCCCACATCCTGGCTGGCCAGCACGGGTACGACGAGGAAGGTCGCCACGGTCCATGCGAGACCAAGGAAGCCAACCACGAGGCGACCGATCAAACCCAGGCGCTCCTGCAGCGCACGCAGCACCAGACCCACGGTGGCCGCGATCAACGCATAGCCGACGATGCTCACGATGCGCGAACGGGCAACCGCCATGCCTTCGCCAAAGCTGGTTTCTTCGCCGCGCAGGCGCGCCAGCGCAGCAGCGGCAAGTGCGGTGTTGAAGAAGATGATCACCAGGTACTGCGCCAGGTAGAACAGAAACATCAACACATAACCGCCCGCGGTCATGCGATGCCCCTGCTCCGCCACATCGCCCGCCGCCACCATCGCGGCAATCACCGGAATGAGGAAACTCGCGGCGACGAGCAGACAGCAGATGCTGGAGGCCAGCGGGAACATCAAGAGTGATTTGTCCGAGCGCAATACATCGGCGCTGGCCTTCATCAGGCTCCAACTGCGTGCAAAACGACCTGCCATACCCCTTCTCCCCGTCCCATGATGGATGCGCGATTTCTAGCAGCTGCGGCGCTCCCGCGACAGTGCAGCCGTTGTCAGAGCGGCTCTGGCTCCAGCGGCTCGCTCTCGGCGGGAAATGCCTGCCACAAAGCTTGCATGGTCTGCCCGCTCACGGGGTGCCGAAGCTGGGGCGCGATATCCGCGATGGGCTTGAGCACAAAAGCGTGCTTCAGCTCCTTGCGCGGAATATCCAGATGCCCTTTGCCCTGTCGCACGAGGTCGTCGTACAGCACGATGTCCACATCGAGCGTGCGGTCGGAATAACGCGGCACGTCGCGGCGGCGGCCATGGCGATCTTCCAGCGCGTGCAGCCAGTCGTTGAGCGCCTCAGGGGAAAGCTCAGTGTCCAGCCCCACAGCAAGGTTGACGAAATCCGCCCCGTCGAAACCCACCGACTTGCTGCGGTAGGCAGGCGACACGGACAACGCGCCGAAATAGGCGCGCAATTCATCCAGCGCGGCGTTGAGGTAGTGCACGGGTTCGAGGTTGGAACCCAGGCTCAGATAGACGCGTGCCATCGCTTCAACGCATCACTGCGGGCGCGTGCCGCGCTCGATGCGCACACCCACCGACTTCGCGCCGCGCACGGCGCCGGGCTTGGACAGCTTCAGTCGCACCCATGACACGCCGAATTCTTCGCGGATGATCGCCGCGCAACGTTCCGCCAGCGTCTCCACCAGCCCGAAGCTCGACTCGCTGACATAGTCCATCAAGCGCTTGGACACGTCTTTGTAGTTGAGCGTGAGCGCGATGTCATCGCTCGCGGCGGGGACGGTGTTGTCGAACGCCATCTCGATGTCGAACGACAACGTCTGGCGCACGCGGCGCTCCCAGTCGTAGATGCCGATGACGGCATCGATGCGCAGGTCTTCAATGAAAACGATATCCATGCGGATAGGTTACCGACCTGTCCGCAGGAAAAGCGAGCTCACACCGCTGGTGGCAGTGTTTCCAGGTCCCAGCGTGGGAACACCTGCACCGATTCATCCTGATGCTGGCCATGCGCCAGCCGGATAGCGCCAGCCAGGGCGATCATCGCGCCGTTGTCCGTGCAGAACGCCAGGCGCGGGAAGTACGCCTTAAAACCGTCTTTCGCACCGGCCGCAGCCAGTTCGGCGCGCAACCGCTTATTGGCGCCCACGCCGCCAGCGATCACCAGGCGCTTCGCCCCGGTGGCCTGCAGCGCGCGACGGCACTTGATGATCATGGTGTCGACAATGGCTTCCTCGAATGCGCGAGCGATGTCGGCACGGGTCTGCTCGCTCTGGTCCGATTGCTGCCAGGCCAGCAGCACCTGGGTCTTCAGGCCGGAGAAGCTGAAATCGAGGCCAGGGCGGTCGGTCATGGGACGCGAGAACCGGAACACGCCCGGTCTGCCTTGCTCCGCCAACTTGGCCAGCGCGGGGCCGCCCGGGTACGGCAGGCCCATCAGCTTGGCCGTCTTGTCGAAAGCCTCACCCGCGGCGTCGTCCAGCGTATCGCCCAGGATCTTGTATTCGCCGATGCCCTTCACCTCCACCAGCATGGAGTGGCCACCCGAAACCAGCAGCGCCACAAACGGCGGCTCCGGCGGGTCTTCCTCCAGCAGCGGGGCCAACAGATGGCCTTCCATGTGGTGCACGCCGATGGCCGGCACGCCCAGCGCCCAGGCCATGGCTCGGGCGGCGGAGGCCCCCACCAGCAGGGCACCGACCAGGCCAGGGCCGGCGGTGTAGGCCACGCCGCCGAGGTCAGCCGGGGTCAGCCCCGCCTGCGCCAACGCCTCACGCACCAGCGGCAGCAGCTTGCGCACGTGATCACGGCTGGCCAGCTCGGGCACCACCCCGCCGTACTCAGCGTGCAGCTTGATCTGGCTGTAGAGGGTATGTGAAAGGAGGCCGGTACCGGGCGCGGCCGGTTCCCAGCGCAGCAGGGCTACGCCGGTCTCGTCGCACGAGGTCTCGATGCCCAGCACCGGCTTGTTCACCACCGGGCTGTATTGGGGCTTTGAAATTGCTGTCGTTTCCACGTTATACTTCGCGGCTCACCGTATTCAAACGGCCCGTTCAGGCGAGCCAGTCTACCACTTGGAGTTTCCATGCCCAGCGTAAAAGTCCGCGAGAACGAGCCGTTCGAGCTTGCCCTCCGCCGCTTCAAGCGCACCTGCGAAAAGGCCGGCGTCCTGGCCGAGACCCGCAAGCGCGAGTTCTATGAGAAGCCGACCCAGGAGCGTAAGCGCAAGCGTGCAGCAGCCGTGAAGCGTCACCTGCGTCGTCTCTCGCGCGACACCTCGCGTCGTACGCGCCTGTACTGAGCCCTTCGTCCGCCCTGCGGACGATTGTTGGCTTCTGGCGCCTTGTTCCATTAGGCGCCACGACAGGTAGCCTGGCAGCTGGCGCGTCCATCCGCTGCCGCTCAGTCAGTAGACCTACACTAGCCGGCGTTGCCTCAGCAACGCCGGCTTTTGTGTTTCCCAAGGAAAAAGATCATGCCCCTGAAGCAGCAGCTCACTGACGACATGAAGGCCGCCATGCGCAGCGGCGAGAAGGATCGCCTCGGCGTGATCCGCCTGATCCTGGCCGCGATCAAGCAGCGCGAAGTGGACGAGCGCATCGAGCTCGACGACGTGCAGACGCTGGCCGTGCTGGAGAAGATGGTCAAGCAGCGCAAGGATTCCATCAGCCAGTACGAGGCGGCCAACCGCCAGGACCTGGCCGACGTGGAGCGCGCAGAGATGAAGGTGATCGACACCTACCTGCCGGCGAAGCTCAGCGACGAGGAAGTCGACGCGCTGATCACCGCCGCCATCGCCGAGACCGGCGCCAGCACCGCCCGCGACATGGGCAAGGTAGTGGCTGCCGTGAAGGAAAAGGCCGCCGGCCGCGCCGACATGGGCGTGGTATCGGGCCGCATCAAGGCACGTCTGGCTGGCTGATCACCTGGCCTGCCCGCCAGCGCCTCAGGGCGCTGGCGTTCCCTTCAGCGCGTCCTTGCCGGCCAGCACGGCCAGAGCGCGCTGAATGACGGGGTCACGCCCCGCCCGGATATCCTCCACCGTCGGCGCCACCATGACGTGCGGCGCAATGCCCTTGCCGACGAATTCGCGGCCATCCGGATAGCTGTCGCTCTTGGCGCAGATTCGCGCCATGCCGCCACCCGGTAACGCGAAGTGCAGCGGCTGTCCCGTGCTGCCGCCGGTCGCTTCGCCCAACAGGGCACCGCGCTTCAACGTGTCGAAGGCGACCACGAAATCTTCTGCTGCCGAGTAGGTGCGCGGGCCGATCAGCAACACGACAGGGCCGTGGTAGCGCTGCGCATGCTTTTCCTGGAACGAGCCACCATCGCCCAGCGATTTCCAGGCGACGTAGCCGCCGTCGTTGGCACGGAACACGGGAACGTACTCCAGCGACCGACTGCGGTTGCCCGAAATGGACTGGTCGGTCAGATAGCTCAGGATCCGGGCGCCCATCAGGTCCGAGCCGCCGCCGTTCCTGCGCAGATCCAGGATCAGGCCCTTGGCCCGAAGGATCTGCGGCAGCGCGTGTTCAAAAGCCTTTACGCCGTCGTCGCTACCGAACTCATTGAGAGCCAGATAGGCCACCCCACCCGGCAGCATGCGCCACTCGGCCGGGGGCGTCGGTTTCGCGGCGGGATCCTTTTCGCGCGACAGTTCGATCGTGCGCATGCGGCCGGACGCATCCTTCAGGCCCAGCACCACGGGCTTGCGATGGTCACCCTGCAACAACTGGTCATCGTAGGTGCGCTGGAGCGCATCCTGCGGCGTCGAGCTGCTGATATAGGGCGCCACGTGGGTCTGTGCGTACTGCTGGGCGTCTTCTCCATCGATCGTCACGATCTCGTCGCCGACGTGCACCTGCGGTGCCACCTTCGGACTGAAGACGACCGTGACCAGCACATGCCCATCGACCATCGCGGTGCGAATGGGTGGCTTGGCATAGAACTCGTCCCACATCGCCTTGGGCGGGTAGATGTTGGTGTGGCCATCGTGCAGCAAGGGAGCGAAACGCATCATGACGTCGTAGTAGTCATGCAGGCTTTTCGCCGCAGCCACCTTCGGCAGGAAATCCAGATAGGCCTGGTTCCAGTCGAGATCCGGCACCAGATCGAAATGCACGAAGTTGTAGCGCGCCTCCGACCAGAACAGCGACAGACCGGCGATGCGATGGGCCTCGTCCAGCTCGTCCGATGTCGTCGCTATCGGTGAGGCATTCCATAGCGAATCCAGCCGTTTCAGTGCGGCCAGCACGGACTGGTAACGCGGCTCGTCATGCAGGCCATCAAAGGCGTGATCCTCGGCTATCTGCTGGCGCGCGGAAGCACTGACCCAGCCCTGCTTCAGCAAGGCCTCCAAGGCATCGAGTGCCTGCTGGCGCTCACCAAGCTGCGCATAGACCTTCGCCAGACGGAACTGGGCGTCCCATTGGCGCCCCACGACGTCGAGCGACGTTGTGCCATCGATATCGGCCTGGAGTTCCCTGGATTCCGCCAGTGAGGCCTTCAGCGTCTCTACCGCCTTGGCCAGCTTCTGTGGATCGCTTGGCTGCGCACTGAGCAGGGTCCACGACTCGTTGTTCAGCTCCTGCACGTGCTCGTAGCGCTTTTGCAGGGAGGTTTCCTGCGCGTGCGCCGAAAAGGCCAGCAGGCATGCGGTGCCCAGCCCCGTCCATCCATAACGCATGATCTTCCTCCCCTGGCCTTCCCTGAGGCCGGCATCCCAACGCTAGCAAGCTCCTGCAGGACCCCGCCCCTGCCTCAAGTCGTGGTCCGTTCCTTAACGGCACACCTTGGTTGCATGAACAGCCCCCAGCGCCATGCACAGGTTTGCTGCATAGCCTTCACATGCGGAAACCTAGAACACGGTCGCCACCAGCCCGACCGGTGGCATCGTTTCCCACGGGAGTGCCACATGCTGAAATGGGCCATCATTCTCGCCATCGTTTCCGTCGTGACCGGCTGGCTGGGTTTCGGCACGCTATCGGGCGTGACCGGAGGGATCGCCAAGATCCTCTTCGCGATCTTCATCATCCTGTTCCTGCTCGCCTTGCTCGCCGTGGTCGGCCTGATCCACCTGGCGTAGCTCAGTCGATAATGCGTTCCATGCGCCGATGGTCGGGCACGCGCCCCTGTTCGTTGGCGAGCCGAGATTTGCGCTCGCCGACGACCTTGAAGCCCGTTCGCCGGTACATGGCCTCGGCCCTGGGATTGCTGACGGCGACATCCAGGGTGATGCGACTCCGCCCCGCATCGCGCGCCATGCCAACCAGTTGATCGATCAAGGCACGGCCGATGCCACGGCCGCGCAACTCCGGCACCACCGCCAGGTGCGCCAAGTAGTGCATGTCGCCATCGGGCGGCCGTATCACCGACTCCACCCGCAGCCCGCGCGCTATGGCGCCCATCGCGCGACGCACCCCGTAGTGCCCCAGGATCTGGCGGGCTGCCGCGAGGGTGAAGGACCATTTGGTATCAGCGCCATATCCGGCCCCCACCGCCACAACCCGGCCGTCCACCACGCCCACCCAGTGGTTGCGCCAGCCGAACTCCCCCGCACCGTCGACAAAACAGTGCCGCAGGAAGGCCTGTGCATCATCGCCATCGCGGGTGGCAAATACAAAATCAAACGCCGTCGGGCCAGAGCTGTAGATCAGCGGCACCGCCACGTCGACGTCGTCCGGCGCGGCAGGGCGAAAGCGCACCTGCAGGCCCGAACGGGCCATCCCCCATACATTCCCCATGTCACCCCCAAGCCATGACGGCTTCCCCAGCCACAGCATAGGGCAGCCCCATGACAGGCACAGTGGGCCGTGCGGCCCGGATCGGGGGGCACGCGGCCAGAAACGCGCCCGCCAGCACCCCGCAGCCGATAAACTAAGCGTCTTATGCGCGGACGTATTCCAGACAGCTTCATCGATGAACTGCTTGCCCGCGTCGACATCGTTGACGTGATCGAGCGGCGCGTGCCGCTGAAGAAAGCCGGCCGCGAATGGACCGCCTGCTGCCCGTTCCACAACGAACGCTCGCCATCGTTCTACGTGAGCCCCGCCAAGCAGTTCTATCACTGCTTCGGCTGCGGTGCGCATGGCAGCGCAGTGAAGTTCCTGATGGACTACGAGCGCCTGGAATTCCCCGATGCGGTGGAGGAACTGGCGCAATCGGTCGGCCTTACCGTGCCGCGCGAAGGTGGCGACGATCGTCCTCGCGAGGACAAGACCGATCTCTACTCGCTGCTCGACTCTGCAGCTAGCTGGTACGAAAAGGAACTGCCGCGCAGCGCCGAAGCGCAGGCTTACTGCAAGAAGCGCGGACTGGATGCACAGACCATCCAGCGCTTTCGCATCGGCTGGGCGCCGGCCGGTTTCGACGGCGTGATCAAGGCGCTCGGCGGCAACGACCGCCGCATGAAGCTGCTCAACGAAGCCGGCATGGTGGCCAGCAACGAACGCGGCAACCGTTACGACCGGTTCCGCGAACGCCTGATGTTCCCCATCCTCGACCGTCGCGGGCGTGTGATCGCCTTCGGCGGGCGCATTATTCCCAGCGCGTCTCCTGCGCACGAAGGTCAAGAAGCAGGCGCCTCTGCCCGTACGCCTCAAAAAGAGCCGGGCCCCAAATACCTCAACTCCCCCGAAACGCCGCTGTTCCACAAAGGCCGCGAACTGTTCGCGCTGTGGCAGGTGAAGCAGGCCAATGCGAGCCTTGCGCGCATCGTAGTGGTCGAGGGCTACATGGACGTGATCGCCATGCACCAGGCCGGCCTGCCCATCGCGGTGGCCACGCTGGGTACCGCGACCACGCCGGAGCACACCGAAGTGCTGTTCCGGGCCGCCCCCGACGTGGTGTTCTGCTTCGACGGTGACCGCGCTGGCCGAGCCGCTGCATGGAAGGCGCTGGAATCGGCGCTGCCACGCCTGCGCGACGGCCGACAGGCGTACTTCCTTTTCCTGCCCGATGGCGAAGATCCCGACACGCTGATCCGCAAGGAAGGTAAGGACGGTTTCGAAAAACGCCTGAAGGCCGCAACGCCGCTCTCCGAATATTTCTTCGGAGAGCTGGCACACGATGTCGACACCGGCAGCCTGGACGGCCGCGCGCGTCTGGCCGAACGTGCACGCCCCCTGATCGCTCGCCTGCCGGACGGCGCGTTCCGCGACCTGATGGCGCAGGAGCTTGAAAAGCGTACCGGCGCGCGCGCGACCCTGAACACCACGCCTGCACCGCGCGCCACGGTGAATCGTCCCACCGTGGTGCAACGATCGCTGGTACGCAGCGCCATCGCCCTGCTGCTGTCGCAGCCCGGTGTCGCCGATCAGGTGGAACGCCCCTACGGCTTCCTGCGCCTGGACAAACCCGGCGTGGAACTGCTGGCCGAGCTGATCGACACGGCCCGTTCGCGGCCGGGCATCAACCCCGCCATGCTGGTGGAACACTTCGCCGAGCGCGCCGAGTACCCTGCCCTGCAAAAGCTGATGGCCGCCATGGTGGTGGGCGAGCCGGAAGCGCAGCGCGCCGAGTTCTTCGACGCATTACGGCGCATGGAACAGCAGGCGGTGATCCAGCGCCGCGACTGGCTGACCGCCAAAAGCCGCGAGGGCACGCTGGACAGCGCGGAAAAAACGGAACTGCGCGAGCTGCTCGCGGCACGGGTGACCACGCCCTCCGCATGACAGGGTGGCCTGCGGACACCCTCCGCACGACACAACAGGGTTCTAACCAGCCGCCCGGCAAGATGCTCGCCTCGCCCCAACCCTGCACCCTTTGGAGAGGGAGCATGGGACACCCTGCGCTGCGGCAAGCGTAGGGACGTCTTCGTATGGGATCATCGAACCCTCTTGTGAGGCATTAGGTAGTTCGCCAAGGCATGGATGTAGATGGAACTGCTTGAACGACTGGTCACTGTGTTCGCTGAGAACGGCTACCTCGCGGTATTTCTCGCGTTGTTGCTGTGCGGCGCCGGCGTGCCTTTGCCCGAAGACATCACCCTGGTTGCCGGCGGCGTCATCGCCGGCCTCGGCTACGCCAACGTACACACCATGTTCGGCGTGGGCATGGCCGGCGTGCTGGTGGGCGACGCGGGCATGTTCCTGCTTGGCCATCACTTCGGCGCACGCATCCTCAAGCTGCGCTTCGTAGCGCGCGTACTCACGCCGGAGCGCTACGCAAAGGTGCAGGAGAAGTTCGAACGCTACGGCAACCGCCTGATGTTCATCGCGCGCTTCTTGCCCGGCATGCGCACGGCGGTATTCATCACTGCCGGCTCCACGCACCGGGTCACCTTCCTGCGCTTCTTCCTGCTCGACGGACTGGCCGCGCTGATCAGCGTGCCGATCTGGGTGTACCTGGGCTACTTCGGCGCCGATAACCACGAGTGGCTGGCCAAGTGGATCCACCGTGGCCAGAACGGCCTGTGGCTGGTCGGCGGCGCGGTGCTGCTGGTGGCGCTGGTGCTGTGGTGGCGTCATAAGCGGCGCGTGTCGTGCGAGTCGGGCTCGCGCTGATTCCCGTATGACCGCCCTGCCCTGGACCGAGAACGCCTACGACGACACGACGTTCGAGGACGTGCAAGCCAACGGCGCGACACTCGATGGCATCCGCTTCCACGAATGCAGCTTCGTCCGCTGCCAGTTCAGCGAGGCCACGCTGGCGCGCTGCCGTTTCAGCGATTGTGAGTTCCGCGAGTGCAACCTGAGCCTGGCAAAGCTCACCGGCAGCGGCTTCGACGCTGCTCGCTTCATCGACTGCAAAATGGTGGGCATCGATTGGACACGCGCTCACTGGCCGCGTGTGCGAATGGCCAAGGCCCTCGCTTTCGAGCGCTGCGTGATCAACGATTCCTCGTTCTTCGGGCTGGACCTGCGCGAGTTCGTGCTGGCCGAATGCCGCGCGATGGACGTGGACTTTACTGACGCGAATTGCGAGGACGCCGATTTCAGCGGCACCGATCTGCGCGACAGCGTATTCGCACGCACCCGATTAGGACGAGTCGATTTCGTCAACGCACAGAACTACCGGATCGACGTCTTCCATAACGACATCAAGCGCGCGAAGTTCTCGCTGCCGGAAGCTGTCGCCCTGTTGGACAGTCTGGATATCGAACTGCAGGACTGACACCCACGTTGAACAGGCCATGGAAGCCGCCAGACAACGAAGCAAGCCCAACCTGATTCCATTCACTGCCCATCGACTTTTCAAGGAAGATTGCATGGCCACCTCATTCCTCGACGACTTCCGTAAATCCCTCGCCGCAGTCAAAGACAACCCGGAACTACTCGCGCCGCTGATCGAGCGTTTCAGTCAGCAATCCTTGTTCGTCCCCACGACCGATCCTGCAGACGTACCGGAAGGAAAGGTCGGCATCCGGTTTATCGAGATCGATGGGTTTCCCGGTGTGCCCACCCTTATTGCCACACCGGACCGGGCCACCGCACAAGCATTGTTCCACCTGGAAGACGAACGGATCATGGAACTCCACGGCGCCTTCATCCTCGGCCTCGCGCGTGGGAACCGCTTCGTTCTCGTCATTAAGGAAGGCGAGGACCTCGAGACATTCGAGTACGAAAGACTGCTCGTGTTGTCACAGGCACTGGCCCTGTCGTCGGACAGTGGGCCAGCCGACAGCAACCCCAACACCGCACGTGAAGCATATCCGCAGGCTTTCGCTGACTGGCTTTATGACTATTGCCGTGGACAGCGCGATATCAGCGACGCATGGCTGGCCCTGCTCAGTGTTGGCGCCTCGGACAAGCCCAGCGTCTGCGTGGTCCTGGACAACTATGCTGCCGCTTCCCACGATGAGCGCATAAGGGAGCAGGTCCATCTGCTTCAGCCGGGACAGATGCTGTACGAGTACAGCCAGCTACAGGGCATGACCTGCAACGGCAATCAAGATGTCGTGGCCAGGATTCGCGAGCAACCACCTCTTTATAGCCGTACCCACAAGCAAGGCTGGTGGGCACGTTTGCAGCGTCGCCGACAGCCGGCACCGCTTACTTGGCTGCACATCGATATTCGAGACTAAGAGGCGCCCATCAAGGCGATGAGGAAGGAGCGGAGACAACATTCTCTGCATCCTTGCGGTGCCACCAACCACCACCCAAGGCCTGGAACAAGGCCACGGTGTCGGCATAACGCGCCGCCCGTGCCTGCACCAGCGCCAGCGCCGTCTGCTGCCATGCCAGCTCGGTGGTGAGCATGGCGCTTTCGCTCAGGTCACCTAGCGCGAGCTGGCGTTTCGCTACATCAAGGCTATGCGCGGCTGCGCGTTCGGCGCGTTCGTTGGCAGCCAGCGCCTGAGCATCCGCGTCGATGGCATGCAGCGTGTCAGCTACGTTCTGCACTGCCTGAAGTACCGTGCTGCGGTACTGCGCGGCAGCCTGCGCATAAGCCGCTTCCGCACCGCGCTGCTTGTGCTTGAGCGTGCCACCATCGAACAGCGGCTGCGTCACTGACGCACCCAGGCTCCAGAAGCCGCTGCCCGCACTGAACACCTTGCTGGCCTTTTCCGAAGTCCCGCCAAACGAGCCGTTGATCTGCACATTGGGCAACCGGTTGGCGATGGCAACACCCACTTGCGCACTGGCTGAATGCAACTGTTCCTCCGCCATGCGCACGTCGGGCCGTTGTTCCACCAGTTGTGCCGGCAGGCTGAGCGGCAGGTCGGAGGGAAGCTGCAGGCTGTCCAGCGTGAACTGCGCATCGATACGCTGGTCCGGCGTGCGGCCGGTCAGAGTGGCCAGCAGATCGCGCTGCTGTGCCAACTGCTTGTCCAGCGGCGGCAGCGTCGCTTTGCTTTGCTCCAGCGCGGTGACCTGGGCGGCCACGATCGCGTCGGATACGTCGCCCAGTGTGCGCTGTCGCTGCAAAGTGTCGAGAATGCGAGTCTGCGCCTCGATGATCTCGTGCGTCGCCTGGATCTGCGCGCGCAACGAAGCTTCCTCGATGGCCGCGTTCGCCACATTACTGGTCAGCGTGAGATAGGTGGCTTCCAACTGATAGCGCTGCTGATTGGCCTGCGCCACCAGCGACTCCACCTGGCGTCGGTTGCCGCCCCACAGATCGAGCACGTAGGACACGCTGACCTGCGCCGTAGTCAGGTTGTATAGGCTCGCATTGGACGCCGCGCCGCTGGCTACGTCGTTGGCAGTGTCCGTTCGCGTGGAGTTCGCGCTGGCGCTGACCTGGGGAAAATACGCACCACGCTGCGCATACACGGCCTCCCACGCCACCTTGAGCGAGGCATGTGCAGCTTCCACGTCCGCGTTGTGCTTCAGCGCATCTTCGATCAGTGCGTTGAGCGGCTCGGAGTGGAACAGCGTCCACCACTGGCCAGGAATATCCATGGACTGCAGCAGGTGCTGCGACTCACCGCCTGGGCCGGTTGCCGACGCGGTATCGCGCGCGATCGGTGTGGGCGCGTATTCCGCAGCTTCAGGCGCCTGGGGGCGCTTGTAGTTAGGCCCGACGGCACAACCGGCGAGGGCAACAGCGATGCTCCATGCGAGCAACGGACGGAGCGAGTGACGGAACGTGGTCTTGTTCATGATCACAGCTCCTTCGACGGGTGCGGACGATGCTTGCGACGACGGCGCTCAATGAACCGTTCGATGGCGAAATAGAAACCCGGAAGGATGAACAGCGTCAGCAGCGTGGCGATCGGCAGGCCGCCCACCACCACGGTGGCGAGTCCGCGCTGCACGTCGGTGCCGATGCCCGTAGCGAGCGCTGCCGGCAACATACCTACGCTGGCCACGGTGGCCGTCATCAACACGGGGCGGAAACGCTCGGTAGCACCCTCCAGCACGGCATCGCGCAGGTGCAGGCCTTCCTTACGCACACGGTTGATGTTCGCCACCATGATGATGCCGTTCTGCACCGCCACGCCGAACAACGCGATGAAGCCCACCGCGGTGGCGATGTTGAGCGTTTCTCCTCGCAGATGCAGTGAGATCAGGCCGCCAACGGTCGCCAGCGGAACCACCGCCAGCACCATCACCGCCTGATGCAGCTTGCCGAATTCGAAGAAAAGGAACACCAGCATGATCGCCAGCACCAGGCTCATCACGACCACGAGACGGGCCTGCGCACGCTGCTGGTTCTCGAAGGTGCCGGCCCATTGCAGCTGGTAGGTCTGCTTGTCGAAATGCACCTTGGCATCGATCTGCGCCTGCGCATCGGCCAAGTATTCGGAAAGCGCGCGATCGCGATTGTCCACACGAATAGTGATCTGGCGCTTGGTCTGCTCGTGCGCGATGGTGCTTTCGCCCGTCTTGTAGCGAATATCCGCCACCTGCTTCAACGGCACCTGTGCACCACTGGCCGACGTCAGCGGCAACTGGCCAATAGCTTCCAGGCTGTTGGCAGTCTCGTTCGACACTCGCGCCGTTACGTTATAGGTGCGGTCACCGACGTACACCTGCGTGATAGGTGACCCACCAATGGCCGTCTGGATGAGGTTGCTGATATCGCCAACATTGATGCCATAGCGGGCCGCGGCATCACGATCGGCCGTGATCGCCAACTGCGGGATCGGCGGCTCCTGGAAAATCGACGCATCCGCCGTGCCGCGCACGCCATGCAGCACATCCACGATCTCGCCGCCGATACGGCGCAACTCGTTGAGGTCATCACCATAGATGCGCAACACCAACGGGCTGTGCGCACCGCCAATCATGTCGTTCTCACCGTCGACAATGGGCTGACTGATACCGACCGAGATGCCGGGGATCTTTTCCATGCGGGCATTGAAGCGACGCAGGAACTCCGCCTTGCTCTCATGATCCGGCCAGGACGCGTACGGCTTCAGCCCCACGCCAGACTCGACGTGCGACGGTGTCCACGGATCGGTACCCGTGTCATTACGACCCAACTGGGTGACGATGAAGGACACTTCAGGGAATTCGCGCACCGCGCGGCGCAAATCCGCCGTCATGGCGCTGGCCTTGTCCAGCGACAAACCGGTAGGCATCTGCACCTGCAGCCACAACGAGCCTTCGTCCAACTCGGGCAAGAATTCCCGGCCGATAGTCATACCCAACACCAGCACGCCAGCAAAGGCGATGCCGGCTACCGAGTACACGATCGGCAGCTTGCCCAACAACCGTCCCAACGACGCTGTATACGCGCGCTGCAAGCGCTCCAACGGTTTGTTGTGGAAGATCTTCCGTGGCTTGCGCAGCGCGATATACGCCAATCCTGGCGTGAGCGTGACTGTGCAGAGCAGAGCCGCCAGCAATGCATAGCCCACCGTGAAGGCCATGGGACGGAACAACTTGCCCTCCGCATGCTCGAACGCAAACAACGGCAGGTAGGCAGTGACAATGATCAGGGTGGCGAAGAAGATCGAGCGACCCACGTGCTTGGTCACCGTCATCACATCGTCTTCGGTGAGCACAGCCTGAGGCTTCTCTTCGCGGCGACGCAGGATCGCCTCCGTCACCACGATCGTGCCATCCACGATCACGCCGAAGTCGATGGCGCCCAGCGAGAACAGGTTCGCCGGCATATGCGTGAACTGCATCAGGATGAACACCGTCACCAGCGACATGGGAATGGCTACCGCCGCCACCATGGCCGAACGCGGGCTACCCAGAAACAGGATCAGCACAATACACACCAGGCCCACGCCTTCCATCACGGTGTGGAAGACTTTTTCCTTGGTGGCCTCGACCAGGTCGTCACGGTCGATGTACGGCACGATGCGCACGTCCTGCGCCGCCAATTGCTTATTCAGCTCAGCGACCGTCGCGTGGATGCCTTGCAGTACACGCGAGGGATTTTCGTACTTGAGCAGATCGACAATGCCCTCGATGGTATCGGGGTTGTTGTCCTTGCCGAGAATGCCCTCGCGCACCTGATGGCCGTACTCCAGCTTGCCCAGATCGCGCACAAGCACCGGCACGCCGTTGCTCTGGGTCACCACGACGTCACCCAGATCTTTCAGCGTATGCACCATGCCGATGCCACGCACGATGTATGACTGCTCGCCGCGGGTGATGCGACCACCACCCGCATTGGCGGTGTTGGCGGAAATGGCACTGCTGACCTGGCTGACGCTGACGCCGTATTTCAACAGCTTGTTCGGGTCGAGCTCCAGCCGGAACTCCTTGGTAAAGCCGCCAAAGATGTCGACATTGGCCACACCGGAGACCCGTTCCAACGCCGGCACCACGACCCAGCGCTGGATCTCCGACAGCTCCATCAGATTCTTGCTGGTCGATTCAAGCGTGAAGCGATAGATCTCGCCGGCCGGGCCGGACACGGGATCAAGCCCGGGCGTGATGCCCGGCGGAAGTGTGACCTGACTGATGCGCTCCATCACGCGCTGGCGCGACCAGTAATCCTCGGCGCCATCCTTGAACACCAGGGTGATCAGCGACAGGCCGAACGTGCTGCTCGAACGCATGCTCACCAGACCTGGCGTGCCTGACAAGCCACGCTCCAGCGGAATGGTGATCTGCTGTTCGATTTCCTCCGCGGCGAGACCCGGTACCTGCGTGGTCACCTGCGCGGTGACGTCGCTCAGTTCCGGATAGGCCTCAATGGCCAACTGCGTCCACGAGTAGTAACCAAAGCACAGCACCAACGCCGACACGACGAGGAAGAGCACGCGCTTCTGGAAGCAGAAGTGGAAGATCGCGTTAATCATTGAGCAGGACTCCGCCCTTCACGACCACGCGATCGCCCGCCTTGAGGCCCTTCAGTACGCGAGCGCCCGCCGTTTCGTCATAGCTCAACTCCACGGTGTGACGCTCGAACGTCCACGGCGACACTTCGACGAACACAGTCGTGCTGTCGTTGTTCATCAGCAGCGCGGATTGGGGCACGAGCACCTGCGCGGGCTGCGGCACGGCAATGCTGGCCTGGGCGAACATGTTCGGCTTCAGGCGTCCGTCCGTGTTGGAGAACACCGCACGCACCATGTCGCGACGCGTATCGGACTGCAGCACCTGGCTGACGAAACTCACCTGCCCATGGAAAGTCTGATCCGGATAGGCCGACAACACGGCATCCATCGCCTGTCCTTTGGAGATATGACCGACATCGGCCTCTGGCACGTTGGCGGTGATCCAGACCGAATCGAGGTCGGAGATGGTCATCAGCGCGGACGTGGCATCGTTGGCGTAGGTCCCGGGAGCGGCGCTCAATGCCGTGACGTAGCCGCTCATGGGCGCCGTGATGCGGATGCTGCGTGATGCACCCTGCTGGCCTTCGGCGCTCAAGGAGCGCAGGCGGGTTTGCGCACGGTCCATCTCAGCCTGGGCCTGGTTGTAGTTGCTCTGCGCGGTTTCCAGGTCCTTCACGGCATTGCCGCCCGCCTGCTGCACGCCATGCGCACGGTCCAGCGCCTTCTTGGCCAGGGACAGTGCATCGGTGGCCTTGGCCACGTCCGCATTGGCCTGGGCCATGTCGCCCGAATCGATCACCGCAAGCAGTTGGCCGCGGGTGACGTGATCACCCAATCCAACCTTCAGATCGCTGATGCGACCCGTGAGCGGCGCCAGCACATTCGCCGTCCGCGTGGGATCCGCCTCGACCGTTGCGGGGAACTGCATGGCGTGGGGGGCGGCCTGCATTTCGACCGGGGCGATCACCAGCTCCTTGCGCAGCGGCGAGCCATCCGGCACGCGCAGCACACCATGGTCATCCACGAATGCGGGAGCGACGGCCTGGTCGTCGGCATGGTGCGCGCAGCCGGCCAGCAGCGAAACGATGGACAGGGCGATGAAAGTGCGGGACAGGCGGTAAAACATGGGGATTCCCCTGCAAATATTTGGCATACAGCTGCGTTCCACCGCCGTACCGGCAGGGGAACAGTATTTGCGAAGGGGATGGCGTTTCAGATCGCCTGGAGCTGAAACGCATGCCCCGCTCGCGGTGTGACCGACGTCAGCCACCGCTCGCGGGAATCACTCCGGAAGGAGCACGCGCAGGAACGAGGACGGCGTCGTCAGCAAGAAAATTCGATGTCAGTCGATGGGTCCGGGTCCAATGTGCCGTTGCTCCTTTACAGGGTTAATACGATAACGATCGAGGCTTACGTCAGGTCGTCGCCGGCTCGCGGACGAGGCGATCCTGCAACAGGCCAGCGCGCTCCAGAGGCAGGTAAGCCAGCGCTGCCAGGTGCGAATGGATGCGCTTGAGGTCCCGCAGGATGCGCAGATAGACGTCCCCGCCACCACCGCCGTCGCGACGTTCACGCAGCGCCTTGATATGCCGCTCCGATGCCTCGTTCTCCAGCCGCCACAGTGCCTCTTTACGCGCGATGAGCTGCTGCGCCGCACGCAGATCGCCACGCAGGAACACGGTAAGGCCCAGACGCAGGCTTTCCATCACCAGCGTATGCATGGCGGCCAGATCCTGGATGTCGTCAGCGGAAAAATCCTGCCCACTGGCCGCCTTTTTGGCCGCGAACTCCATCAGGTTGTTGGCCGTGATGTCGCCGATGTGCTCAATATTGATGACGAACGCGAGGATCTCCTGGCTGCGTTCGCCGTCTTCCTCGTTCAAGGCCTGGCCGCCAAGGTCCGCCAGGTACTCACGGATGGCCATACCGAGCTTGTCGAGCGAAGGATCCATGCGACTGATGGCAGCGGCGCGCGTGCGATCGTCCTTGCCAAACACCTCGACCAGGCCCTTGAGCATGCTCTCCACCATGTCGGCCATGCGCATGGATTCACGTGCCGCGTTCGCCAGCGCGACGTTGGCTGAATCCAACGCACCCTCGTCCAGGTACTGCGGCACGCCCGGATCATTGGGCTTGGGTGGCTCGGGTAGCAGGCGCACGAGCAGGCGTGCCAGGCTTTCGACCGGCACGATGAAAATCAACGCGAGCGCCAGGTTGAAGGCCGTGTGGAAGTTCACCACGATGCGCGCCGGCGAAGCGCCGAGCGGAGCCAGCCAGTGCGCGATCAACGGCAGCAACGGCAGGCACACCACGCAACCAAACGCACGCACCATCAGGTTGCCCATTGGCAGGCGGCGGGCGAACGGCGTATGCGCCTCCATCAACGCAGGAATGGTGCTGCCAAGGTTGGCGCCCAGCACGAGCGCGAGCGCCCCCGGCGCATCAACCACGCCCGCAGTCGCCAGCGACACGATCAACAGCACCACCGCCACGCTGGAATGACACGCCCAGGTCAACACGGCAGCCACCAGCATGGCGAGCACCGGCTCGCTGGCCAGGCTCTGCAGGATGGCGTGCAGCACTGCGGCGTTCTCCACCGGAGCCATGGCACCCACCAGCAAATGCAAGGCAAGCAGCATCAGACCCAGACCGATGGCCACGCGACCGAGGTTCTCGTAGCTCACGTCGTCGGTGCGTCGATGGATGGTGAAGCCGATCAGGATCAGCACCGGCGCCACGATGGATATGTCGAACGACATCACCTGCACGATCAGCGTCGTACCCACGTTGGCGCCCAGCATCACGGCCAGCCCCGGGGCCAGGCCCAGGAAGCCGCTGGCAGCGAACGAGGTCGCCATCAGCCCGGTGGCGGTACTGCTCTGGAGCAGTGCGGTGACGCACACGCCGAAGCCCAGCGCGGCGGGACGATGGCCGAGATAGCGGCCCATCCAGCGGCGCAGCATGCTGCCGTAGCCACGCAGCACACCGCTGGTGACCATGTGCGTGCCCCACAGCAGCAGGGCGACGTAGCCGGCAATGTCGAGAAGAGCGAAGGTGCCTTTCATGGCAGGGCCTCCTTTGAATGACGAGATGCACGGAGCATCCACGCACTCCCTTGCGAGAGTCTTTGGAATGGATGGAGCGCTTTGAAGGCGATCCCTGGAATTCAGTCGCGGTGCTCGGACAAGCAGCAGGACGCTACTTACTCACCATCATTCCGGCACCCGCGAATGGAGGCAAGGACAGGAATGCAGGCGCGATCCTGGCAAGTTGCCGCCTTGCATCCTTGATGCCGATGACGACAGCCCAGTCACGACGCTACTGGATATCCAGCTTCGCTGCTGTAAAGCACCTCCGGCCCTTGCCCCTTTTGCGGGGTTCGCCGGAATGACGAACGTGTGAACTGCGGCGGCATGAACCGCCGCAGTCACTTTTACAACCAGCGCCCGTACCGGCGGATGTAGACCAGCTTCATCAGCTGAGTCAGCACGCAGTACGTGAGCACCGTCGCGGCCAGCCAGCCGAAGTACACGCCCGGCATCGGCATCATGCCGATCTTCGCGCCGAGGCCCGTGTACGGCACCAGCATGCCGATGATGATGATGGCCGTGGTCAACGCCAGCACCGGTGCCGAGGCAATGCTCTGCAGGAACGGGATCTTGCGCGTGCGGATCATGTGCACGATCAAGGTCTGCGTGAGCAGGCTCTCGATGAACCAGCCGGACTGGAAGAACGACTGGTGTTCCGTCGAATTCGCACCGAACAGGTACCACAGCAGCAGGAACGTGGTGATGTCGAAGATCGAGCTGACCGGACCAATCCACACCATGAAACGGCCAATGTCGCTGGCGTCCCACTTGCGCGGCTTGCGCAGGTACTCGTCATCCATGCGGTCGAACGGAATGGACAGCTGCGAGATGTCGTACAGCAGGTTCAGCACCAGGATCTGCAACGGCAGCATCGGCAAGAACGGCAGGAACGCGCTCGCGATCAGCACCGAGAACATGTTGCCGAAGTTCGAGCTGGCGGTCATCTTGATGTACTTGATGATGTTGCCGAAGGTGATACGCCCTTCGATCACACCCTCTTCCAGCACCATCAGATTCTTTTCAAGCAGGATGATGTCCGCTGATTCCTTGGCGATATCGGTGGCGGTATCCACCGAGATGCCCACATCGGCCTCGCGCAACGCCGGTGCATCGTTGATGCCATCGCCCAGGAAGCCCACGGTGTGACCCTGACGCTGCAGCGACTTCACCACGCGCGCCTTCTGCAGCGGCGACATCTTGGCGAACACGGTCGTGCGCTTTACCAGCACATCCAGCTCGTCATCGGTCAACGGCTCGATGTGCTTACCCTGCGCCGAATGCTCGACGTCCAGCCCCACCTCACGGCAGATCTTGCGCGTCACCGCCTCGTTGTCGCCGGTGATGACCTTCACCTCGACGCCATGGTGGTGCAACGCTGCGATGGCGGTGGCCGCGCTGTCCTTCGGCGGATCGAGGAAGGCCAGACAGCCGACAGCGATCAGGTTGCTTTCGTCGGCCACGCCATAGGCGCGGCCGGCCGGCGGCTGACGCTTGATCGCGACCACGAGCACGCGCAGACCATCTTCGTTGAGACCGCGCGTCATCGCCTTGATGTCGGCGCGCATCTCGTCGGTCATCGGCAAGACCTCGTCGCCGGCCATGGCCGAGGAGCAGATCGCCAGCATTTCCTCGACCGCGCCCTTGCACACCAGCAACTCGTGGCCGTCACCGTTGCCCAGCACGACCGACATGCGGCGGCGCTGGAAGTCGAACGGGATCTCGTCAACGATGCGGTAGTGCTGCGCGACTTCTTCCAGATCGCGATGCGTGAGCACCGCCTTGTCCATCAGGTTCTTCAGGCCAGTCTGGAAGCGGCTGTTGAGGTAGCCGTATTCCAGCGCCTCGTCCGATTCCTCGCCGTACAGATCCAGGTGGCGCTCCAGCACGATCTTGTCGAGCGTGAGCGTGCCGGTCTTGTCGGTGCACAGCACGTCCATCGCACCGAAGTTCTGGATCGCGTTGAGGCGCTTCACCACCACCTTGCGCTTGGACATCGCCAAGGCGCCCTTGGCGAGGTTTGCCGTCACGATCAACGGCAGCATCTCCGGCGTCAGGCCCACCGCTACCGACAGCGCAAACAGGAACGCCTGCAGCCAGTCGTGCTTATCCAGGCCGTTGATCAGGAAAACGATCGGCACCATCACCGCCATGAAGCGGATCAGCAGCCAGCTGACACTGTTCACACCCTTGTCGAAGCTGGTCTGCACGCGCTGACCGACGATGGTCCGCGCAATCGAGCCCAGGTACGTGCGCGCACCCGTCGCCACCACCACCGCGGTGGCGGTACCGCTCACGACATTGGTGCCCATGTAGCAGATGGTGGGCAGATCCAGCGGGTTGTCGCTGTGTATGCCGCCTTCCAGCTCATCGCCACTGTGCACATGCGCAGGGGCTGACTTCTCCACTGGCAGCGACTCACCCGTGAGGATGGCCTGGCTGATGAACAAGTCCTTGGCCGAAACCAGACGCAGGTCAGCCGGCACCATGTCGCCCGCCGCCAGATGCACGATGTCGCCCGCGACCAGCTCGCCCACCGGCACTTCGATGCGCTCGCTATGGCCGTCCGAGGCGCGGCGCGTCACCGTCGCGGTATTGCGCACCATTGCCTTGAGGTTTTCTGCTGCCTTCGAGGAACGGTATTCCTGCGTAAAGCTCAACAGCACGCTGATGCCTACCATCACCGCGATGATGATCGGACCAGTCAGGTCTTCGCCGTCGGTCACCAACTGCACGCCAGCCAACACCAACAGCACGATGATGAACGGGTTCTTGAACGCCTTGAGCAGCTGCACCGACCAGTGCGGCGGCTTCTCGTGCGAGACCTCGTTGAGGCCATCACGATCCAGGCGCTCGCTGATCTGCTCCTCGTTGAGGCCGGCGGCGCTGGTATCGAGGGCGGCGTACAGCGCCTCGTTGTGGCGGAACGCCTCCTGGGCGACGGCCACGCGCACCGGCGCGGCGGCGCTCGAGCCGGCCGCCTTGTTGGGGACCGTCTGGGTGGAGTGCTTCAACATGACTCGCTTCCGTGAAATCGGTGACATCTGGGCCGGACCAGCGAGCCGGCGGGGCTTACCCCGCGAGTGACGCCAAGACCTGCATTACGGACTTCGCCGCCTTCGGCTCCACCGGACTGGCGGAGGCCAGCCCTTGCGCGGCAACTCGAGGCGCGACGAGGTCTTCATCAGTGACTGGATACCAGCTGCAGATGACGATGCGCTTGCGAAACGGCATGTTCCTTCCGGCGAGCGACCTGATGGCCGCGGGGAGCGTCGGAAAGGCGGTGGGCTTCGGACGACGAAACATCCTGCACCTGGCTCAACGGAGCCGGCACGGTGATCGTCCAGGAACGGGAATCCATACGGCGGCCCGAACGGGCAACACGCAGACGGAAGAAATCGCGAAGGAGCTTCATGGCCCTTTCTCCTCGTTAACGGCGCTGTGGCGCCGTCAGAGGTGGGCCGGTCTTCCCTAGTCGAGGAAAGCGCCAGCCGACCGCAGGCGGTCGCCGCAGCAGATCAGCTTGTAATGCAATGCCGGCACCCGATGCTCGCGGATGTCGACGTTGCGACTAGGGTAAACGTCCATATGCCTTGGGTTGATAGGACAGAGGCCACTGATGGGCACGTTGCGCCCGGTGGCGCGCGCATTGTCTTGCTGCGGTGCGGAAGTGTCAACCCTGTGACAGGGCTTTGGGGTGGCGAAAGTTGCTGCGTTCAGGGGGTGGGGTGGGATGTGATGGTGGGTGTGACGGTGGGCTCATCGGGGCTCCACATGAGTGGGGCTCTTTTCGTTTGCTGTGGGCCAAGGGGCGCCGGAGCTTTTCTCCCTCGCCCCTTTGGGGAGAGGGTTGGGGTGAGGGGTGGGTGCTCGCCTAATCGTTTCATCTCTGCCGTCATCCCGGCGAACCCCACAAAAGGGGGCAAGGGCCGGAGGCGCTTCTCAACGGCCGAATGGCTGGTCATCCAGTTTCGTCGGTGGTCGGCTTTCGCCTCGTGCCTCATCGCGATCTGGCCGCTTACGCAGCGGGCGTTTCGACCTCCTGCCGGAGGCCGAGTCACTTTTCTTTTGCTGGCCCAAAAGAAAAGTAACCCAAAGAAAATGGCCGTAGAGCCAACGCCCGCAGCATTTCGATGGGATAAGCCCGAACGGCTGAGGAATCGTGTTGCTTGATCACCTTCGCCTCTACATAGCGGGTACGCCGGAGCGCTTCGCAACGCGCCGAAGCGGAGAGGACTTAAAGCAGGCCGCGCTACGCTTCCCCATCGCTGAGGCTAGGGAGGGAAGACGCTACGCTTTCCTACCGCCGAGGCGAGGCAAATGGAGCGCTACGCTTTCCTACCACTGGGCAAGGTAAAGAGAACGCTACGCTTCCCGACCGGTGGGGAGAACTCGCCACCTAACGGCGTTGCTTTTCTCTTCTGCCTCGACTTTGTGCACCTAGAGCAGGAGCAACGCGACCTGCCGCGATGCGATGTGCAGCAACGCTGCACGAGCCGTCCGCTGTCGCTTTTGATCTTCCGGGCCCCGTATGAGGCGCCGGGCGGGTGGAGAGAAGGCCCGCAGGGGAATCGGCAGGGATGCCGATTCCTTTTCGCCGGGGCAGGAGCCCCGTCGAAAAGCCCGGAACCCGACCGCGTACCTGGAGGGCGTAGCCCGGAAGGCGCCGATTCCGGGGGGCCCTTTCTTTGGGTTACTTTTCTTTGGGCAAGCAAAGAAAAGTGAC
>NZ_JAELTQ010000004.1 GCF_016428905.1 Dyella sp. ASV24
GGCCGATGCCAAGCTTTACTGGCGACGACCCCGCCCGTCGGTGACCTCTGACCAGGTGCATCCGCTGTCCAAGGAGAAACCGGACGATTGGAGCTATCCGAGCGGGCACGCCACTTTCGGCTATACCACGGCGGTTTTGCTGGCCAATATGGTGCCGGAGAAGCGCGCCGAGATTTTCACCCGCGCCGACCTCTACGCGCAGCATCGCGTGGTGATGGGCGCGCATTTCCCGAGCGACGTGGAAGCCGGCAGGCTGGCCGGAACCGTGGTGGGTGCGGAGCTTTTACATCAACCCGACTGGCAAGCGGATTACCAGGCGGCACGCACTGAACTGCGCGCAGCACTACATCTGCCCGCCACGCCCGCGCAAACCCTCTGAGACAACCGCACGCGTCGATCGAACAAGGGACGCAGCGTCAGAGACGCTGCGGATAGATCACAGACAACGCCGCGGTAGCGCGCATCTGCTGAATGAACGCGCTGACGGCTGCTGAGCGCTCCTGCCGACGAAAGATACCCGCGACACCGGAGGTGACCGGTTTTCCGGCAAGCGGCTTGAAGCGAACGCCCGGCATGTCGATCACATCTTTGAGCACACTGGGCACAATCGCCACACCTGCGCCGACCGATACCTGCGTGAGCACAGCAACCAAGCTGCCGGGCGCGGCACCGATGCGAGGCGTGAAGCGACCGCGACGCCCTATTTCATACGTTCCCAGCGTCTGCTCGGGGACAATGAAGGTTTCGCCGGACAACGCTTTAGCGTGAAGTGCGCCAGCCACCTTCACAAGCACATGCCTGGACGGCAACGCCGCGCAGAACACATCGTGCACAAGCGCGTGCGCCATGAGCGCACTGGGCAACGGCATCGGCAGGCGAACGAAACCGATATCGACCCTGCCCTGCTCCAGCATGTCAGGCAGTTCGTCCATCGGTTGTTCCGTCGCCACGATCTCGACATCAGGCCGGGTGGCACGAAAGCGTTGAATCTGCGTCTGCAGCGCACCCGAGTAGGCAGCCGAGCCGACGTAGCCGATCTCGATCCGCCCTATCTCGCCACGCCCCGCACGCTGTCCGACACTTTGCGCCCGCTCGAACTGCGCCAGCGCCAGCCGTGCTTCACCAAGAAACGCCTCGCCGGCCGGCGTCAACGCCACCGAACGCTTGGATCGGGTAAACAGCCGGGCTCGTAGCGTGTGCTCCAGCTCCTGGATCTGCACGGTCAAGGTAGGTGCCGAGATCCCCAGCCGCTCCGCCGCCCGCGCAAAATGAAGCTCTTCCGCGATCGCCATGAAGTACCGCAGGTGCCGAAGCTCCATGCCCAGTGCCTCACTATTAGGTAGTACCTAATTGTATGCCTGTAAAGTCGCAATGAAATGAAATTGCGACAGCGCTTGAATAGGACCATCAAGCCGACCGAGACCGACTCATGAATGCTCGCTTCCGTTCCGTGGCCGCCGCTACGCTGATAAGTACCGCAGCCGCCTTGCTGCCCACGGTAAGCGTTGCCGCCAGTTTGCCTACGCAACCCGTGCTTACGCTGGACGCAGCCAAACGCATCGCCGACGGCGCACAAGCCAAGGCCAAAGCGCAGGGCTGGCCTTGCGTGATTTCCATAGTCGACGCCAGCGGGTTGCCGATCATGCTGGTGCGGATGGACGATGCTGCCGTGCTTGCCGGCGTGGACCTGGCCCCCGGCAAGGCGCGAACGGCAGCCTTGTTCCGCCGGCCGAGCGGCGCACTGGAGGATGCCGCCAATGGGCAGCGACCGGCCGTACTGTCCGCACGGGGTTACGTACTCATGCGCGGCGGCCTGCCTATCGAGGTGAACGGCCATATCGTCGGCGCCATTGGCATTTCGGCCGATACGCCGCAACATGACGAAGAGATCGCCAAGGCAGGCATCGCTGCGCTGGCCAACGGTTAAGTGGACCTATCAGGAACTCGCACGGCATGTTGCCCCATCGCATTACCGAACGCGTCGCCATCTTCGATCTCGACGGCACCCTTGTGGACTCCGTGGACGGCATCACGAATGCCGTCAACCGGAGCCTTCAGGCCAAGGGCATTGCGCCACTGCAGCGCGATGAGGCTATCCCACTACTTGGCGATGGCTTGGCGGCATTCGGCCACCGTGCTTATGCGTTGCGCGGCGCGACGTCATCCGCACATGACGTCGACCTTTTCCTGCAAGACTATCTGGACCATCTACACGGCGGTGCGGCGCTGTATCCGGATGTCGGCGCCACGCTGGATCAGCTGGCAGAAAATGGTTGGCGCTTAGTGGTGTGCACCAACAAGGTCGAGGCGGCCGCGCTTGCCATCCTTGACGACCTGAACGTGCTCGATCGTTTCGACGCCATCTGCGGCGGGGACACGGTGGAACGGCACAAGCCTGACCCAGGGCACATCCATAGCGCACTGCAACGCGCCGGACTGACCGGGCTTCCCGCCGTCATGATCGGCGACAATCGCGTCGATCTCATGGCCGCCTCTGCCTATGGCATTCCGGCCATTTTCGCCTGCTGGGGATATGGGCGATTGCCACCTGATATCGAAGCACCTTTCACGGCCACGCGATTCTCGGAACTACCCAGGCTGCTCGACGCAGCCACGGTGCAAGTTTCACCCTTGCGTCTCTCGATTTGATCCGGAACGGCCCCATAATTGGGCGCAACCGTTTCACCTTGCGCTCATCTTTTCCGTGCCCCAATTCTCCCTGTTTCCCCAAGGCCCGCTCGTGCTGCTGGATGATGCCAGCGGCCGGATCACGTACGAAGAAGAGGTGATCGACGCGCCGGAAGCTGCCCAATGGCACGAGCGGCTGCTCGACAGCCCTTTCTGGCGACAGCAACGCCGCATGATGTATCAGCGCGAACTGGACGTACCTCGCCTGACCGCTCATTTTTTTGATGACACGCCCGACCTGCCGTGGCCACTGGGCACCGCTTTGGATCGCGTTCGCGCCCTGACGGGCGAACCATTCAACAGCATTGGGCTGAATCTATATCGCAACGAGCATGACAGCGTGGCGATGCATAACGACCGACTGGACGATCTGCAGGAGGGACATTCGATCGCCCTGCTTTCACTGGGTGCGACGCGACGGATGCAGATCCGTAGCAAGAAGCACGCTGCGCCGCGACGTTTCGACCTCGACCTGACCGCGGGTAGCCTGCTACTGATGAACTGGGACACGCAATGGCACTACGACCACGGCATCCCCAAGCAGAGCCACCCGGTCGGCCCACGCATCAGCATTGCGTTCCGCATGCGCAAGACAGCGTGAGACGACGTGCGCGTGATCACGCACCGAGCGCATTAAACCCGGTTCATACGATTCCTTGATCCGGCCATCACCTTGGCCCTGACTACCATGCCTGCAAGCGCCATGTGGGCGTTGGCAGGGGAAAGGCGCATGCGTCCATGGGCTACACGGGAACGGAGCATCCCCTCGCTCGCCGAGCGAGCCGCCTTCGATGAGGCCGTGGCGATCTACACGCGAAAAGTTGCCGACTGCAAACGCCGCCGGCTAGGCGCGGACCTGTTGTTGGTGCTGGCCTGCCTGATACTCCTCGCCAGTGGACTGTTTCCGCCGGTACTGCGCTATGCCGCTTTGCCACTCACCTTTGGTGTGGCCTGGGCCGGCATCCACTTGGGCGAACGGGCAAGCCGCGCGCGGTCGCGACTCCACTGGTGATATGACGGCTTCGTTCAGTTCAGCGCACGCCACGCCATAGCGCTCTGAGGGAAAAGGCGATCGAGCGGCAACCCGACCGCCTCGCAGGCATCCATCACGTAGCGCAAGGAGCGCGCTGCCTCACCCAGCTGAAACGCCACTGGCACATTGAAGGTTTCGTACTCGATGGCTTCGAGCTGTCGCAAAGACCATTCGTACAAACCGTCACTCTGGCTTTCGAGTACCTGACGCAACCACTCGCACAGAGCATGTAGCACGAATCCTTCGCGATCGGCGATCTCGTGTAACTCCGCCGTCACATCGGCGCTCACGCCACAGAACCACTCGCTGTAACCAGCCGCCGCATCCGGCACGACCAGCGGTGGCGGTGAACGATGCTCCGCATGCCGCAAAATGAGATCGCGCTCGATCCGGCGGGCTTGCGCCAATCGCTCGGTTTCCAGCAGATACCCTCGATCGAGATCGAACACGTCGAAAAACCGTCGATGCAGGGTCCGCAGACGAACCAGCGGCTGCCGGGAGAAACCCACCTTCAACAGGTCCTGCTCGCGCCAGGGAAGCATGTAAACGTAGGTACGCCCCTTGCCGAGCGTCCTGGGCATGAGGAATTCGTCCATGCTTACGATAGTGGCATCAAACGCGTGAAGGGGCGTCGCCACAGGCAAAGCGAAACGATAGACGCGCCTCAGGATGCCGCAGGTGTAGCAAGGCGCTCCTGGAAGGCGGCGAGATCCAGCCTCTCGATATAGTTGGGGATGTTCTTCCAGATGGAATGGAAGCCATAGCCACCATGCAGCAGTTCATCCAGGGCTTCTTCCTTGTTCCAGCCTTGATAGACCATGCGGTACATCGCCGACACCAGACCGGTACGGTCCGCGCCATGCTGACAATGGATCAACACGGCGCCATAGGTTTCCGCCGTGCGGATGCAGCGCAGCGCCTCCTCCACCTCGCGGTCGCGGATGCGCCAGGTATGCATCGGAATCCGGTGCCGCCGAATGGCCGCCTCTTCCAGCAACCGCCAGTCCGAGTGAAACGCGCGGAAGCTGATGATCGTGGCGATACCCAGCGATTTCAGCAACTCGATGTGATTCTTCAGCGGTTGCTCGCTGCGATACAGCGAGTCAGTGATGCGGTGAAGGTTTCCGCTTCGATCGACGACGGAGGCCCAGCGTGGATTGCGTTCAACAGTCATAGAGGTCTTGTGCCATGGGCATGTCGTCGGGTTAACACCTGTACCGACACATGCCAGTGATTCAGAGGTAGCGGCTTCGTTTCGGCCGACTGGACAGATAGAACATCAGCAAGGCAACGGCGAGATACACCCAGTAATCCGTTGGCGCAGGGCCCCACCAGTGCTTATGCCAGGGAATCCACTGCGGCGAAAAATGCTCAAGGCCAAAGGCCGGGTTCAATGCGAACCAGAGAAAATCCTCGCTGACCCAGAACATCATGACGCACCCGATCACCCGCGCCTCCGCCCGCCACGACCAATGGGCGTCAAACGCCAATGGAAAATGGAAGAACAGCGCCATGCAGGGAAAGACCCATACGTGGTAACCCGTCATCGGACGCCCGCCCCAGAAAAGGTCGAGCATCCAGTGATGTTCGATGCGCCAGGTTGGAAGGTTGGCGGCCCATCCGGCAGCGCCTTCAATCTGCACCTCCACCTTCGCGAAGAAGAAGGAGAGCAGCAATGTCCACAGGACAGCAAACACGAGCGCCCGTCGTGATTGAAAACCCTTGGCCATCAACCCGCACGCCCGGCGAGATCGGCAAGCACCACGTCGAGCACAGCGCCAGCAGCCTGCGGGCGGCCTAGTGCCTTGGCGCTGCGCCCCATCGCAACGAGCTTGTCCGGATGCCGAACCAGGTGGCGAACGCGATACACAAGGCCAAGTTCGTCGACCGCCTTCAGTGCAGCGCCCTGCTCCAGCAGGTAATCCGCGTTGTGTTCTTCCTGCCCGGGAATGGGCGCATTGACGATCATCGGCAGGCCCATGGCGAGGCATTCGGATGTGGTCAAACCGCCGGGCTTGGTGATGACGGCGTCGGCGCAGGCCATCAGCCGCTCCACTTCCTGCGTGAACCCTTGGGGGAACAGGCGCTGCGGGTACTGTTCCGCCAGCGTTTTCAACGCGGCCAGCGCCTTGGCGTTGCGGCCTGCGAGCACGATCAACTGGAAGTCACCCTCAGATGACAGCAGTTCTTTCGCGACACCATCGAGGCCACCTACGCCCGCACCGCCACCCATCAGCAGCAGGGTTTGTCGCGACGGGTCGAGCCCAAATTGCGCAGCACATGTCGCGCGATCCAGCGACTGCGAAAAGGCGGGCATGATCGGAATACCGGTGACGTGGATCTGCTCAGCAGGAATGCCGTTGGCCCGCATGCGGAAGGCGATCTCGTCATTGGCGGCAAAGTAGCCGGTCATAAGCGGGATCACCCACATCCGATGCAGGTCGAAATCGGTCACTTGCACCCACACCGGAACATGCAGGCGATCGCGGCGGATTTCGTGCATCAGGAGTTCGGCGGGAAGGAAGTGCGTGCAGACAATCGCGTCCGGACCAAACTCTTTGATGGCTTTGAGCAAGGCGCGCGTACTGAGACGCTCCGTTGTGCGGCGGACCTTCTGCACCAGGGCCGTCGGCTTCATGTCCGAGCTGCTCTTATAGAGCATGCCCCACAGGGTCGGATGCGCGTTGACCAGCTTGATGTAGGAGTCCGCATAGATCGCGCGGAAACTATCCGGCACATAGTCCATGACGTCGAGATGCAACGTCGATACGTCCTGATAGCCATCCGCGCATGTGCGCAGCGCCTCGGCGGCGCGCACATGGCCGGCGCCTGCGGAAACGCTCAAAAATAGAATTCGCTTGCTCACTCAGTGTCCTTCCTGGCGTGGTAACGAGGCTGGCCCTGGGCCAGCCCTTGGACGCCGTGCACGCGCCCACGATAGCCGGGACCAAGGCAAAAGCCTGGCCGACGATGCTAACCGCTAAAGCATGGGCCCTGCACCGCCCCTGCCAGAGCACCGGCCCGGCGCAGGCGCGCCGTCCGTCGCAGGATATTGCCGGTGAACACCTGATGGGCATCCGCCTGGAAACGGCGACATACCGGGACACACCTCGCCGATCCGTGCTGGGCAGTGCCCTGGCCCCGAGCAGAGTCACCTCAATGCCGGGGCCATCACCGTACTAAGCCGAGCGCGGCCACCGCCACGCATACCAGACGATCAACAGGGAAAGCACGATCTCGATGACGCCGAGGAACAGGTAGAACGTCCAGGCGCCCGGCATCGACACCGCCATGATGATCGCGTAGAGCAGGCCCAACACGACGTTCGCCACCCGACTTATCAGGGGCTTCATCACCAGCGACAGAAAAACCATCACGCTGGGCACTGCCATCAGGATCGAGGTGCCCAGCAGTACACCCTGCGTCGTGGGCCCGAGCGGCCCCATTTTTCCTTCCAGCATGCTTTGCAGCGTGCCTGGCTGATAAAGCCCGAAATAGTCGCCGTAGATGTAGCAGAACATCAGGCTTGCCCACAGCGCGGCAAGCTTCAATTTGACGGGAACCTTCCAATCCTCGAGGGCTGCCTTTCCAGATGCGGGAGATGCCATGCGTGTGCTTCCTTGTCGATATATCCGTGTGGATTCATGGCATACGAACGCCGCAGCCATGCGTCAGCCTTCCTTGCCAAGCCTCAGGTCATTGAATTTTCGCCGCTCGATCAGCGCACTGACCTTACCGTGCTCGTCGCGCTGGAAGACCAACAGGTTGCGCTCGTCATCGGTGCCCATGAAGACATCCTTCGCCACGGGCTGCAACGTGTTCACCGGACCACCGGGCCGCGTCACGTAGCCAAGCACACCATGATCGACGGAGACGACCCATGCACGTCCTGGCGCATAGCGAAAGGTGCCCGCGTAGTCGTTCAGCACAAGGCCGGGAACATCCAGCTTCGGCGGCGGCGTAGGAATGGTGACGTCCTGTGCGCCCGCCAACCTCCATTGATCGCCCTGCTTCACGAACGTGAGCAGCGACCGATAGCGCACCACGAACGACTGGCCAAAATAGGATTCGCGCTCGTATTCCTCGACGCTGAGCAAGGCACTTTCACCGTGCAGCCAGGCATGCGGATCGCGCATCTCTATGCTGCCGGTGACGCCAGCAGGAAAATGGTGCAGCGATGCGATGGTCTCCGCCTTGCTCGCCACGCGGCCGAATTCATCGATGATCACGGCGTCGTCCGTCACCCATCGCTCCCAGGGCGCCTTGTCGCCCAACGGCAGCGCATCCATCAGCGCCTGAGTCGTTTTGACCAGCTCATCGCGCAAGGCGGTTGGCGCTTCTTCGGCATGCACCGACGCTACAACCATACCCAACGACAAAAAGCCGCTTGCCAGCAGTTTTCGAATCATGAGCCCCTCCCAGATGCAGAGCATGCGCCGGCAAGCAGGAGCGCACCCGTGCATGAAGTCATCTTGGGCAGGCGGGGGAACACCCGCGCGCAAACCTGACGCAGATCAGAGCACCCCGGCTTCGCCAGCAAGGACACTGGCCGACGCATTGCACAGGAACCGCCGCAGGCCATGCCCACGACCACCCCGTCACCCATCTTGCTTGCCGCCCCTCACCGCGCGATGTTTTTCGTCGGTGCAACGTGTCTGGTCGCCAGCATGTGCTGGTGGTTGTGGGTGCTAATGGCGTCATGGCATAGCTGGCCGCTTGCCGCCCAGCCGCTGCCGGTGGGCTGGACCCACGGCATCCTCATGCAATACGCGACCCTTGCCCCGTTCGTGATGGGCTTTCTGCTGACGGTGTTTCCACGCTGGATGAACGTGGGCATCGTGCCCCGCCATGGCTACGTCGCCATCTTCGGCTTGTTGCTTATCGGCGCAGCGCTGGTGCTGTCAGCTGCCTGCGGTGCGCCACGCCTGTTGCCCGCTGGCCTGGCCTGCATGCTGATCGGCTGGCTGGTGGCGCTACGGACGCTGGCTCAACGCCTGCGCCAACATGGATTTCGCGATGTCTGGGCGACGTCAGCCTGGTGCGCGCTGGCCATGGGGGCGATCGGCCTCGCCCTCGCGGAGTGCGCCAGTCTCGGAGCACCTATCACCTGGATAACGGCGGCCAACCGCGTCGCCACCTTCGGCTTTCTGCTACCCATCTATTTCACCGTCGCGCATCGCATGGTGCCGTTCTTCTCGGGCAACGTCATTCAGGGCTATCGCGTCTTCCGGCCCACCAGGTCACTGCTGGCCGTATGGATACTGAGCCTTGGCCATTTGTCCCTGGATCTTGCCGGCTGGAGTCATTGGCGCTGGCTGGCTGATGCCCCTATGACCGTCCTGCTGCTGTGGCAATGGCTGGCCTGGCAACCATGGAAGGCACTGCGACCAGGACTGCTGCTGGTGCTCTACATCGCCCTTGCGTGGCTGCCACTGTCGTTCCTTCTGTACACGATCGATAGCATACATATGCTGGCAAGCGGCATGGATTCCCGAGGACTGGCGCCGTTACATGCGCTCACCGTCGGCTTTTTCAGCACGATGCTGGTAGCGATGGTAACGCGCGTGACGCACGGGCACTCAGGACGCCCGCTCACCATGGGCCAGGTACCGTGGCTGGCCTTCATAGGCATGCAACTGGTCGCCTTGACTCGCGTAGTGGGCGAATACATGTCACAACCATGGCCGTGGTACATCGCCGCGGCAGCGCTCTGGCTGCTTGCGCTCACGCCCTGGGTGGCGCGATCGTTATGGATCTACCTCACGCCAAGGCGCGATGGCGCACCGGGCTGACACGCTTCACCACACGACGTTCACTCATGGCACTTTTCCCTACGGCAAACGAAGTCGGCATCGCGACGCTGGTCGACCGCTTCTACGACAAGGTTCGCGCAGACGAGGCATTAGGTCCGGTGTTCAACACCGCCATTCACGACTGGACCACGCACAAGCAGACGCTGCGCGATTTCTGGTCGTCCGTCATCCTGCGTACCGGGCGTTACCACGGCAACCCAATGGGCGTGCATCGTGCGTTGCCCGCGTTCCCGCAGGCGCTGTTTCATCGCTGGCTGGCGTTATGGAATGAAACGGCCCGCGAGGTTTTCGATCCGCCTACCGCCGAATTGTTTATCGGCACGGCCGAACGTATCGCCCAGAGCATCAGCCAGGGGATTGGCCATGGCCGACTGGCGCTGGAACACCCGTCGCGGATCCTGGGGCCTCTGCATATCGCGTCGTGATGCGGCACGACCGTCCTGGCGGCATATCGCCCAAAACGGGAGTACACTTCACAAATGAGAATTAATCGCATTTGTGAAGTGATTCAGAAGCTTGCATCCCTGATCCTCATGGCCGGGCTCGCCGCATCGCCTGCGATGGCGCAACAAGCCGCTGACGATCCCGCCGCAAGCGTGCCGCAAACCTGGCAGATGCTCGACTACCTCGCGGCGGACTACGCTGGCGCAGTCAACCACGGCGAAGTCGTAAGCGCGTCGGAGTACGCCGAGATGCGCGAGTTCGCGCGCCATGCTCGCGAGCGCGTACTCGCCCTGCCGACATCCCCAGCCACACCCGCGCTGCACCAACAAGCTGATCAACTCGTTGCCCTAATCGACGCCAAAGCCCCCGAGGCCGACGTGGCGCGACAGGCGCATGCGCTCACGGATACGCTGCTGCAGGCCTATCCCATTCCCACCGCACCGACAAAGACACCTGACCTGGCGCGTGGCGCAGCGCTTTATCAGGCGCAGTGCGCGGCGTGCCACGGCGCCACGGGGCACGGCGACGGCCCCGCAGGGCTGCAGCTCTCGCCGCGCCCCATCGATTTCACCGAGGTGGGTCGCGCCGACCAGCGCAGCCCGCTGTCGCTGTACGAAGTGATCACGCAGGGCGTCGCCGGCACACCGATGGTCAGTTATGCCCAGGCACTTTCCAGCGACGACCGCTGGTCGCTGGCTTACTACGTGGGCACGCTTGCCTATCCCGTGACTGCAACCCAGGGTGAGCAGGCATGGCGGAACGATGCACGCGCCCGCGGGGCCATCGCTTCGCCGAGCGAGCTGGCCCGAGCTCGCGCGGCAGGCCTGGCCGACACACTGGGCGCTGCACAGGCACACCTGATCATCGGCTATTTGCGCGCCCATCCCGAAGCCGTGCATGAGGCGCTCGCCGGCATCCCACTGGCGCGCGCTCGACTGGCGGATAGCCTGGAAGCGCATCGCAACGGCAAAAGTGAAGAAGCCAGGCAGCTCGCCCTGTCGGCCTATCTGGACGGCGTCGAGCCGGTTGAGGCGCAACTGGACACACGGAACGCGTCGTTGCGCGCACGCATCGAAACCGCCATGGGTGCGTATCGCACGGCGTTGTCGCAATCCACTAACGATGATGTGGTGACCAAGCAGGCGCACGAGGTCGACGGTCTGCTCGGGCAGGCGCAAACCGTGCTGTCCGAAACGGCAGCCAGCCCGATGACCACATTCATTGGTGCATTCACCATCCTGGTGCGCGAAGGTCTGGAGGCTCTGCTGGTCGTCGTCGCCCTGCTCGCTTTTCTGCGCAAAGCCGATCGGCATGACGCGACACGCTACGTGCATTGGGGTTGGACACTCGCCCTGCTGGCCGGCGCCATCACCTGGGCTGCCGCCAGTTATGCGATTTCGATCAGCGGTGCGAGCCGCGAACTGACCGAGGGACTGTCGTCACTGTTTGCCGCCGCTGTATTGCTGGGCGTGGGCCTATGGATGCACCAGAAGAGCATCGGCGGCCGCTGGCAGTCCTACCTGAAGACAAAGATGGCGACGGCATTGAACCGGCGTTCGGCATGGTTCGTGTTCGGCCTTACCTTCATCTCGGTCTATCGCGAGGTATTTGAAACCATCCTGTTCTACACGGCGTTGTGGAACGAGGGCCAAGGCGCGTGGCTGCTCGCCGGCCTGGCTGCCGGTGCAGCCATGCTCGGCGTCATCGCCTGGGTGTTGCTGCGTACCAGCCAGCGCCTGCCACTGGGCCTGTTCTTTTCCGTCAGCTCGCTGGTGATCGCCGTGCTCGCCATCGTGCTTACCGGCAAGGGCGTGGCCGCTCTGCAGGAGGCAGGATGGGCTGCCGTTACCGTGGCGCCGGCGCCATCCATTGATCTGCTAGGCATCTACCCCACGTGGCAATCCTTGCTGGCACAGCTGGCCGTGGCGCTGATGCTCGCCTTCGGTTTCGCGATCAATCGCTGGCGGGCGCGTACCGCCTGAAAGTCGTACTCAGCGAATCAGGAAAGCCCGCTTGTGCGGGCGACCGTCCCAGTCGGCGGCATCGGGCATGGCCGGAATTTTGGCGTTGATGACCGGCCACTGCCTGGCAAGCTCGGCATTCAAGGCCACGAAGGGCTCTTGCCCTGCAGGCACGTCACCCTCCGCATAGATCGCACCGACCGGGCACTCGTCGACACATAACGTACAGTCGATGCATTCGTCAGGGTCGATCACCAGGAAGTTCGGCCCCTCGTGGAAGCAATCCACGGGGCACACTTCGACGCAATCGGTGTGCTTGCAGTTGATGCAGTTCTCGGTGACGACGTGGGTCATGAGGGTGCTCGCACGGAATCGGCGCGAGCTTGCATCGCCCGCAAGATGCCGGCACTGACAAAGGTCAAGAATCGACGCAAAGCGCTCAATGAAAATCGCGCGAACGACTGTCGAGCGAACCCAGCAACTCGCTCAGGTCATGCAGGCGATGCGCGATCAGATGGCTCACGCCATCCACGTGCTCCCAGCGACCATCCACGCCGAGCAGGCGCGATTCGAGAAAAATGCGCCGCTGCCGTTCGGCCACATGGCTCCACACCACGACATTGATGGGGCCAAACTCGTCTTCCAGTGTGATGAAGGTGACGCCGCTGGCCGTCTGTGGCCGCTGCCGCTGCGTAACCAGGCCCGCGGCACGCACATGACTGGCATGAAGACAGCTCTGCAGGCTTCGTGAATCCACGCACTTGGCTGCGCGAAGGCGCGCACGAATCTGCCGCAAGGGGTGCGGCCCCAGGCTGAGCCCCATGCGTGCGTAGTCGGCCAGCGTGCTTTCACCTTGCGATGGCGGCGGCAAGGCCACCTCGTCCTCCTGCGGACTGGTATTGCCGAACAGCGGCAACTGCGCCTCGATGCCCGCCATCGCCCAACGTGCTCGATGCCGATGCCCCGCCAGCCCTCGTAATGCATCCGCCTCAGCCAGCGCCTCCTGCTGATGGCGGTTGAGCCCGGCGCGGGCGCATAGGTCGGCCACGTCGTCGAACGGTCGCCGGGCCCGCGCAGCCATCAACTGCTCCATCACTTCCTGACGGCATCCGCGCACTTGCCGGAAGCCCAACCGAAGCGCAAAGCCACCCTGCGACGAAGGGTCGTCTTCCAGCATGTTGTCCCAGTCGCTATGACGCACATCCACCGGCCGCACCTTGATGCCGTGACGCTGTGTGTCCTGCACGATCTGGCTGGGGCCGTAGAACCCCATCGGCTGGGCATTGAGCAAAGCGCACATGAACGCCGCGCGGTAATGGCATTTGAGCCAGCAGCTGGCATACACCAGCAAGGCAAAGCTCGCCGCATGGCTTTCGGGGAATCCATAGGAGCCAAAGCCCTTGATCTGCTCGAACAGGCGCGCCGCGAATTCCTCCGTGAATCCATTCTTCAGCATGCCGGCCATCAGCCGCTGGCGATGAATTTCCATATCGCCGTTGCGTCGCCACGCAGCCATCGAACGCCGCAATTGATCCGCTTCGCCGGGCGTGTACTCGGCCGCCTCGATGGCGAGCTTCATCACCTGCTCCTGGAACAGCGGCACGCCTAAGGTGCGCTCAAAAACACTGCGCAGCTTTTCCGAGGGATAGGTAACCTCCTCCTCGCCACGCTTGCGGCGCAAATACGGGTGCACCATGTCGCCCTGAATCGGGCCAGGCCGAACGATGGCCACCTGGATCACCAGGTCGTAGAAATTCTCCGGCCGGTGCCGCGGCAGCATGGCCATCTGTGCACGGGATTCGATCTGGAACACGCCAATGGTGTCGGCACGCTGGATCAAGTCATAGGTCGCTGGATCATCCGGAGGAATCGACGCGAGTGTTTCCACACGACCATGGTGCTGCTGCAACAAGGCCAGGCATTTGCGGATGCAGGTGAGCATGCCCAGCGCCAGACAATCCACCTTCAGCAGGCGCATGGTGTCCAGATCATCCTTGTCCCACTGGATGATGGTGCGATCGGGCATGGAGGCGTTTTCCACCGGCACCAGATGCGACAGCGGCTGATCGGAAATAACGAAGCCGCCCACGTGCTGGGACAGGTGGCGCGGAAAACCCATCAATTCCGCCGTAAGCACGAGCACGCGGCGCAACAACGGGCTCTCAGGGTCGAACCCGCGCTCGCGCAGGCGGCCGTCCACGGGATCGTCACCGTCCTGCCAGGCGAAGGTGCGCGACAGCAGGTCGATCTGGTCCGAAGGCAGGCCGAGTGCACGTGCCACATCGCGCACGGCGCTGCGACCACGGTAACTGATCACTGTGGCAGCCAGCGCAGCACGCTCTCGTCCGTACTTTTCATAGATGTGCTGGATGACTTCCTCGCGCCGCTCGTGCTCGAAGTCGATATCGATGTCCGGCGGTTCGTTGCGTTCGGCCGAGATGAAGCGCTCGACCAGCAATGTGGTTGTGGCCGGATCCACGGCCGTCACGCCCAATGCGTAGCAGACAGACGAATTCGCCGCCGAGCCTCGCCCCTGGCAAAGAATGTCTTTACTGCGCGCGAACGCCACGATTTCGTGCACGGTGAGGAAGTACGACTCGTACTTGAGTTGCTTGACCAGATCCAGCTCGTACTCGACCTGATCCCGCACCTTCTTCGGCTCGCCCTGCGGCCAGCGCCATTTCAGGCCTTCTTCCGTCAGATGCCGCAGCCAGGTGGTTGGTGTCTCGCCCTCCGGCACCAACTCGGCGGGATAGCGATAGTTGATATCCGTCATCACGAAATGGCAGCGCTCGGCGATGCGCACGCTTTCGTCCATCAGCTCCGCGGGATAGATCGCCGACAAGGCCTCGCGCGTACGCAGGTGTCGCTCGCCATTGGGAAACAACAGGTCGCCCGCCTCGGCCACGGTGCGGTGATGGCGGATCGCTGTCATCACGTCCTGCAGAGCGCGACGGCGGCGCACGTGCATATGCGCGTCACCCGTCGCTACCATCGGCAGTGCCAGGGCATCGGCCAGCGCGCGCAATTCATCGAAGCGGCGCGCATCATCCGACCCGTGATGCAGTTCGACCGCCAACCATAGGCGTCCGTCGAACAAGGTTTTCAGCCAGGCACCCTGCTCCTGTCGCGAATCAACCTGTGGCAACCACAAGGCCAACGTACCCGGCAGGCCGCCAGAAAAATCATCGCGCGTCACGCGATACGTACCCTTCTCCGCCACGCGACGCCCGCGCGTGATGAGGGCGCACAACGCCGTGTAGCCTTGCAGGTTCTCGCACAGCAACACCAGCTTCGGGCCATCCTCGACCTGGAACTCGGCACCGACGATCAGCTTCGGGCCCGTATCACGCGACGCCTCGTAAGCACGCACGATACCGGCCAACGAACACTCATCAGTGATCGCCAGCGCACGATAGCCGCACTCCTTTGCCCGATCGAACAGTTCACGCGCACTCGATGCGCCACGCTGGAACGAGAAGTTCGACAGGCAATGCAGCTCGGCGTAGTCGTTCATGCGAACCACCCGTGCAACATCCAGTTGCCCTGCTCGCCCGGTGCGCAGAACACCCAGGCACATTGCCCTTGCGATGTGCGCACCACGTAGTAATCGCGCCGTATGTCGCCACCATCCCACCAGCCGGTTTCAAGGCGCTCAGGGCCGGCCAGCACCTCCGGCGGCGGACCGCGCAAGGGGCGCGGGGTATCCAGCAGCCACGTGGGGCGCGGCAAGGTTTCCGGCGACGTTGCCCATGCAGTTGCCGCCGACGTGCTTTGCGCTTTTTCGGGCCGTGGATCCACCGTACGACGCAGGTGTTGAATGGCCTGCTCGCCCAAGCGTGCACGCAAGCGCTCGCGCAACTGCTCCAATGGAACCGCATTCACTGGACGCGTATCGAACAGGTCGCGTCCTGCCGGCACGAACGGTGGCAACTCGCGCGCCACCAGTCGCATGGCCATGACCGGCTGCGGCAGTTCAAGTCGCTCGAGGCGACCACGCGCGCAATCGAACAGCAGTGCCGCATCACGCGCGGCGGTGAGCATACCCACCGCGACATGCGTCGGTGCGCCGCTGCGATGTTCCAACTCAAGCTCGAAACGCTGCACGCCACCGTCGCGACCAGCGAGATACGCCGCCAGGTCACCGGTCAGGCGGCGCAATGGAAACATCAAGGCTTCAACGTGCTCGATCTCGTGCGTCCACTCCATGCGTTGCTCGAACGCGTCGGGTGGACGGTAGCTTTCCATGGGCGTCGGCTCATCACCGGTAAGGCGATCGAGCTGTGCCACCAAAGCCTCACCAAAGCGCCGCTGCAGCCCGGCACGGGGCAGCTTGAACACTTGCCCCAGCGTGCGGATGCCCATCGACGGCAAGCCTTGCGTGGCCTCCGCTGGCAAACGCGCACGCGCGATGGGGACGGGAGACAGGGCTTCCCGAAGGATCTCCGGCGACGTAACGGCCAGACCGTCCTGCACGCCGGCCAGCACATAGGCCGCGTGCGGCGTTGGTGCAAGCGCCACGCGATGACGGAAGCCAAGCTCTTTCAGATCATCGCGCAGCAGCGACTCGAAACGCTGCCACGGCCCAAACAGATTGAGGCTGCGACTCACCTCCAGCACCACGGCATGCGCATACAGGCCAACCTCGGCGCTATAGCGGTACGCCCACGCGGCCAGCAGGCGATGCCAGCGCGCCTCGTCTTCCGCATCGTGTTCGATCATCACGAACTGTTGCAGCAATGCCTGCGCCGCGACGAGCTTCTGCCCGCGATACATACCCACCGCACGCGCCGATGCATTGGCTGCGTGCACGATGCGCGCCTGCGCGGGCCCACTCACCAGCACCAATGGCTCGTCCGAGGGCGGCCGTCGCCGGAGGACACCGTCCAGCGCCAGTTGCGGCAGCAGTATGCAGGCCCAGAGCATGATGGCGTCCCGTCACGACCAGCCGGAGGCCAAAGCCAGCGGTACCGCCTGCATCGGTGGGTTGCCGCCACGACATTTGCGCACGCGCACCTGCCACTCGGGCGTGCTTTCCAACTCCAGGCGCAAGGCGGCCGGCGAAGCCTGCACCGCATGGTGGCGATCACGAAATACAAAGGCCAATGCTTTGCCGGTATCAGCCGCCACCTGCAGGCGGCGGAGCGAACGATCGTCCGCCTTCATGGGCCATGCCAGCACGGCGGCACAACTAGCCGAGCGCAGACATTGCTCGGCAGCCCACAACACGTCGCGCTCGTCAGCCTGCACGATGTCCACGCGCGACATCACCACGCCACGCGCCTCCCATCCCGCCACATAAGGCACGTAGGGCGGCGCGATCACCATCACCGTACGTTGCTCGCGCGTCAGTCGCGCCAGCGTGGGGAGTACCAGCTGCAATTCGCCCACGCCATCGGCAGGCAGCAGGATCTCGGTCATCGCATGCTCGGGCCAGCCACCGCTCGGCAGCACCGCATCGAGCATCGGCCAGCCTGTGGGCTGGGTGCTGGACGGCGCTGGAGCGGCACGCCCTTGCCAGACCTGGCGGCTATGAAAGAGCGAATCGAGCGCAACGACCTGACCCATGGCACGGTTACCGCAAGGTACGCAGGCAACGCGTGACAACGCCCCACACGCTGAGCGTCTCGCCTTCGCGAAACACAATGGGTTTGAAGTGCGCGTTCTCCGGCAGCAACGCTATGTGCCCATCCACCTTGCCCAGGCGCTTGATGGTCAGCTCGTTATTGACCACCGCCACCACGATGTCACCCTGACGCGGCGCAAGCGCACGATCCACCAGCACTTCGTCGCCATCGAAGATGCCCGCACCGATCATCGACCAGCCCGATACCCGAATGATGAAGGTGCTCGGCTCATGCCCAGGCAGCACCAGATGTTGATTGAGATCGACCACCTCGTCGACATCGTCCTCGGCCAGCGTGGGCACACCGGCCGGCACACGACTGAGGAAGGCCGTCAGCGCGACCGTCGACGGGTCCAGCGAAACGGGGCGCGGCGCTTCCAGCGAGGCTGGGCTGCGGTAAGCCTCCAGGTAGGCCAGCACCGCCGGCACCTGGCTGTCAGGCACGCGAATGCGCTGGCTCGGTTCGCCGGCGGGGCGACCGGCGCCGGAGCGGCGTCCACCGTGTTCTGAAGGAGGCATGGAATATCTTGATTATCGGGACGGCAATCAAGATACCACGACGGCATTCTCATGGATCGAGATTCAGCAGGCCGCACCTAAAATATAAATCATTGATTTAAAAGAAAATCACACACCCGTGCCGTAGACGCGCCCCTTCCACTGGGAGCGCACGCCACGCCAGTAGCGGATGGCCGAACTCCAGGTCATGCCCAGATACAGGCCCGCCCCCAACGGCAGCAGCAGCGCCCACCACAGAGGCATCCGGTAGTAACGGAGCATGGGCAGATAGCCCAGCATCATGGCCAGCCAGGCCACCCAGGCCAGCGGCCAAACATGCGCCACCCCAAGCAAGGCCAGCGGCACGCCATAAGCCAACAGGAACAAGAACGTCACCACCAGCAGCAAGACCGTCGAATAGCCCAATTGGGTAAACGCCGAGCGCGCCACCATGCGATGGATGGAGTCGAAACTGCCGTACGGCCGCAGGCTTATCACATCACGGCTCAACCCGATCCAGGTACGGCCACCAGCCCGCTTTACCTGTCGTGCGAGCGTGCAATCGTCAATCAGTGCATCACGCAAGCTGGCAAAGGCGCCAATGCGCTCCAGCATGTCCGTGTCCACCAGAATGCAGCCACCCGCCCCCGCTGCCACCAGCGTGGAGCGCGAATTGGAGATGGCGAACGGATAAAGCAACTTGAAGTAATAGACGAACGCAGGCAACAACAGGCGATCCCAGAAACTGGTGCGGCGCAGATCCGCCATGATCGACACGAACTGCCGCTGCTCACGCTGCTTGTGCGACAACAGGGTCGCCAGCATGCCGGGCCGCAATTCGATATCCGCATCCAACAGCAAAGTCAGCGGCGTGCGCACGTGTTGCCTGCCCTGTTCCAGCGCCCACAGCTTGCCCGCCCAGCCATTCGGCAAAGGTGCACCGGAAACCACGCGAACATTCGGGAGGGCACTCGCCACCGCCGCCGTGGCATCGGTCGACTGGTCGTCGATCACGATGACTTGCAAGCCATCGCCTTGCGCCTGCAGGCCACGCAGCGTCGTACCGATCACGTCGGCCTCGTTGCGTGCGGGAATCAACACCGTGATGCCGTCGAGCCTTATGCCCGACGGTGAGCCGGCCTCAAGATGCTCGCGCGTGCTCCACGGTCGCCAAGGCACGATCAATAGTCCCAGCCACATCAGGACTGGGACGATGGCGCAGACAAGCGTCCACATCGATCAGTGGCCGGCGTCCGCTCCCTGCGAAGGGTTACGACGCTGGATGGCGCTGATGGGGATATGGATGGCCGTCGCGTCGTTGCGATCGCCATACAACACCGGCAGATCCGGCGCCATTGCGCCGTCCGTGCGCGGACCAAACGTCGCCACGCGCGCTGCCTTCAACGGGTGCGCAAAGGTGTCATCCACGGCCGTTCCTTCGAAACCGCAGTGCGCCATGCAGTTGTCGCACTTGGGGTTGATGCCGACGCCGTACTTGTCCCACGCAGTGTCTTCCATCAACTCTTTGTACGAGTTGGCATAGCCCTCATCGACCAGCAGATAGCACGGCCGCTGCCAGCCGAAGATGTTGTACGTGGGGTTGGACCACGGCGTGCACTGATAGCTCTGGTTGCCCGCGATAAAGTCCAGGAACATCGACGACTGATTGAACACCCACTTGCTCTTGCGTTCTTTGCCAACGCGGAACACGTCGCGGAAAAGATTCTTGCTTTCCGTGCGCCCGAGGAACACATCCTGACGCGGCGCATGCTGGTAGCTGTAACCCGGCGAGACCGTGATGCCCTCGATGCCCAGCGACATGGCGAAGTCGAAGAACTCGGCAATCTCTTCCGGCTTCTCGTTATTGAACAGCGTGCAATTGATGGTGACGCGGAACCCGCGGGACAGCGCCAGCTTGATCGCCGCCACCGCCTTGTCGAACACGCCCTCCATGCACACGGATTGATCGTGCCGCTCCTTCAACCCATCTAGGTGAACGGACCAGGTGAAATACGGCGACGGCGTGTACTCGCCGATGTGCTTGGTCAACAGGAGCGCATTGGTGCACAGGTAGATGAACTTCTCCCGTGCAATCAACCCCTGCACGATCTGCGGCATCTCCTTGTGGATCAGCGGCTCGCCACCGGGAATGGACACCACCGGTGCATCGCACTCATCCACAGCACGCAAGGCGTCTTCCACGCTCATGCGCTTCTGCAGGATCTCTTTCGGATGATCGATCTTGCCGCAGCCTGCACAGGCCAGGTTGCACTGAAATAAAGGCTCCAACATCATCGCCAGCGGATAACGTTTCTGTCCGCTCAGCTTCTTGCTGATGATGTAACGCGCGATCTTGGTTTGCTGAATAAGAGGAATGCCCAACGGAATCTCCTCATCGATGATCGATGGATTGTTACGAGCCGCGCCACTGGCGCGAGCCACAAAATTCCAGACGTTTACATCGTTGAACCAAAGTATAGGCGCTCAGGACGCCAGCGTCGCTGGCGGCGCGAACACATGCGCATGCTCTCGCCGCAATCGATCCCATTCGATCTTGAACCACGGCGTGAAACGTTCCGGATGGGCAGCGATCTCGCGATCGAGTGCATCCGGCGCCACATAACGCCATGCCGCGATCTCATGAATATTGGCGACAGGCGGTACATCGGTTCGACCGGCATAGACCCAGCAGAGTTCATGTTCCGCGCCTTCCGCATCGAACTGCGCCTGATACTGGAACTTGAACTGAAACTGGAACTCGCACTGCATGCCCAGCTCCTCGCCAAGCCGGCGATGGATGGCTGTCTCCATGCTCTCGCCGCGGCGCGGATGGCTGCAGCAGGTGTTGGACCAGTACCCCGGCCACAATCGCTTGCCTTCGGCGCGCTGCTGAAGCAATAGCTCGCCATCCGTGTTGAACACGAACAACGAGAATGCACGATGCAGGATGCCCTGCCCGTGGTGTGCGGATGCTTTGTCGAGAAAGCCGGTTTCGCGGTCGTGTTCATCGACCAGCACCAGCGGCTCATCCTGGAAGGAAACCACGTCCCTTGACCAGACTCTTTCGTTGTAGTCCAACTCGCGGCTAGCCAAGGCTCAAACCTCTCTCTTCCGGTGGACAGCGATACACGCCCGGTCATCACATCTTCGTCACAAATGGCGTAACGCGCTTCCGACCGTCAAACGAACGCCCACTCAGGCTAGCAAGGATGAGTGAAGTCGAGTAGTCCCTCGCAAACATTTACGCCGCATCGACTCCCGTCAATTCGTCGAATGAACGCTGCTTGCCGGTACAGGAAAGGGCTCGTGCGTGCGCGTCCATGTGGTGCTCCCACCTAGCAGCGGTATGCCGATGTAACCGCGGAGCACGAGGCGATCAGGCGACGGCACATGGACTTCGCAGTGATATTCCTTGCCGTTGTCCGAGTTGTAGACATGCCCATCCACCCAGGCATGCGCATCGGCGTCATAGCGCAAGCCCCACAACAGGCGCAGGCCCGTCAATGGACGGGAGCGCAACGCGGGATCGGGGTTGTGCCGATCAGTGACCGTCTTGCCGTTGAGCTCCGGCCCATCCTCGGGACCGTAGGTGTCATGCAACTGCCAAACAATGGTGCCGACAAAAGTGTCTCCCTGCGGCTCGATGCGGATGATGGCGTCGCGGCTGTCCACCAGCCAGTCGCCGGTGATGGCCGCAGCAGCCGAGCCAACGTCAGAGGGTGCCTGGGCAAACGCCGCGCCACATGACAGACCCCAACCAAGGAGAAACCGAACAGCCCACCGCCATCGGGAAAGATAGGTTTTCACAAAGCGCATGCATTAACTTTGGAAGGAATGGTGGATCGCGTCCGAGCCGACTTCATGCCGTTCTATGCCTCCGTTACAACACCGCTGTCATGGATGGGCATCGCACTCGCCCTGTCCGCCACGGCATACGCCTGCCTGAGCCTCTGGGCGTGGTTTCGGTGCGAACGCCTGAACAAGCATCGGCAAGCGAATGTGAACGATCAGGCAAGCCGGCCAGTCAGCATACTCAAGCCACTGCATGGCGCCGAACCAAGGCTTTACGAGAACCTGCGCAGCTTCTGCATGCAACATTACGCGCCATATGAACTTCTCGTTGGCGTGCGAGATCCGGAGGATCCGGCTATCGCCGTGGTGCAACGACTGCAACGTGAATTCCCCCAGCTACCCATGGCGCTGGTGATCGATCCGGTAGTGCATGGGGCCAACCTCAAGGTCAGCAACCTGATGAATGTGCTCGCGCAAGCACGGCACGATTGGCTGGTGCTGGCGGACAGCGACATCAGCGTGACCCCGGATTATCTTTCGCGGGTTACTGCACCACTGAACGATCCGCGTGTAGGCATCGTGACGTGCCTCTACCACGGCGTATCGCATGCAGCCCTGAGCTCCCGACTGGGGCAATTGTTCATCGATGACTGGTTTGCTCCCTCCGTACGGCTGGCGCACGCCTTCGGCTCGACCCGTTTCGCTTTTGGCTCCACCATTGCCCTGCGCCGCGATGCGCTGGAGGCCATCGGCGGCCTCGACGCACTGAAGGACACCCTGGCGGACGACTTCTGGCTGGGTGAGCGCACACGCCAACTGGGCATGCATACAGTGCTGAGCGACCTGGTCGTAGGCACCGACGTCAGCGAAACGCGGATCGCCAGCCTTTGGCATCATGAATTGCGTTGGCTTCGCACCATACGCGCGATCTCCCCACTGGGATTCATCTTCAGTTTCATTTGTTTTACCTGGCCCTTGCTGCTGCTCGCCCTGCTGCTGTCACCCTCTGTGCCCTGCCTCGTCATTGCATTCTTTGGTGGAATGGCGCGCACGGCACGCTATCTCGCATCATGGCGGAGCACCGCAAGACCTTCCCGCGGGCATGACCTTTGGCTCACCCCTTTCCGCGACGCGCTAATGCTGGTGGAATGGGCAGGTGCGCTGATCCACTGGCGGGTGGATTGGCGAGGACAGGTATTGCATGCACGCGACCACGCACCATCGCGGTATCCTTAGCAATGAAGTACGCAAGGCCGAAAGTGCGATGAACCACTCGTTGCAAACGCAGAACAAACTGCTGCAGGAGCTTGGCAATCCCATGAAGACGCTTTTTCTACAAGCCCCCTCGTTTGATGGTTTCGACGGCGGAGCCGGCTCCCGTTACCAAGCCAAACGCGAGATCAAGAGTTTCTGGTATCCCACCTGGCTGGCACAGCCAGCCGCGCTCGTCCCCGGATCGCGCGTGCTCGACGCCCCGGTGGAAGAGTTGTCGGTGGAGGAAACCCTCAACATCGCCAGTGTCTACGACCTGGTGATCATCCATACCAGCACACCGTCCTTCCCCACCGACGCGAAATTCGCGGAGCTGCTCAAAGAGCGTCACCCAAACGTCCTTATCGGCATGGTGGGTGCCAAGGTCGCGGTGGAACCGGATGCCTCACTGCTTGCGTCGCCGGCGATCGATTTCGTGGCACGCGAGGAGTTCGACTACACCTGTAAGGAAGTGGCCGAAGGCCGCGCCTTCAAGGACATTGCCGGCATCAGCTACAAGCTGGCCGATGGCAGCGTGCAGCACAATCCGTCGCGCGCCACCATCGAAAACATGGACGACCTGCCCTTCGTGGCGCCGATCTATCAGCGCGACCTGAAGATCGAGCGCTACTTCATCGGCTACCTGATGCACCCGTACGTGTCGATCTACACCGGACGCGGCTGCCGATCCAAGTGCACGTTCTGTCTGTGGCCGCAAACGGTGGGCGGCCATCGCTACCGCGTACGCTCGGCCGCCAACGTGCTGGCCGAAGCGAAGTGGATCAAGGAGAACATGCCGGAAGTCCGCGAGCTCATGTTCGACGACGACACCTTCACCGACAGCTCCAACATGGATCGCGTGCACGACATTGCGCGCGGCCTGCACGCCATGGGCTGGACGTGGAGCTGCAACGCCAAGGCCAACGTGCCGTACGAGTCGCTGAAGATCATGAAGGAGAACGGCCTGCGCCTGCTCCTGGTGGGCTACGAGTCGGGTGACGACCAGATCCTGCACAACATCAAGAAGGGCCTGCGCACCGATATCGCGCGCACCTTCACCGAGAACTGCCGCAAGCTCGGCATCGTCGTGCATGGCACCTTTATTCTTGGTCTTCCGGGTGAAACCAAGGAAACCATCGCGCGCACCATCCAGTACGCCAAGGAGATCAACCCGCACACCATCCAGGTGTCGCTGGCCGCGCCCTATCCGGGCACCTCGCTATACAAGCAGGCCATCGAGAACGGCTGGCTGGAGCCCAACACCTCCGCTCACCTGGTCAACGAGAAGGGCGTGCAGCTGGCGATGATCAGCTACCCGCACCTCTCCAAGGAAGATATCTTCCACGGCGTGGAAACCTTCTACCGAAGCTTCTATTTCCGCCCCTCCAAGATCTGGGAGATCGTGAAGGAGATGGCAGGCAGCTGGGAGATGACCAAGCGACGATTGCGCGAAGGCGTGGAGTTCTTCCGATTCCTGCGCGCACACGAGGCATGACCGCAAGGCCTGCGCTGGACCGATGACTGCTCCACCCGCACCCGCGCGCCCACGCTTGATCGTGACGGCCGACGATTTCGGCCTGCACACAGCCGTCAACCAGGCCGTTGAACGCGGCTATCGCGAAGGCGTGCTGCGCGCAGCCAGCCTGATGGTGACGGCACCCGCCGTTGCCGATGCCGTGGCGCGCGCCAAACAGATGCCAGGCCTCGCTGTAGGCCTGCATCTAGTGCTTGCAGATGGGCAGTCGGCGTTACCGCCATCACGCATACCCGACCTGGTCGATGCACGAGGAAACTTCGGCGATAACATGGTGCGTGACGGATTCCGCTTCTTCTTCCTGCCGCACGTGCGCGCGCAGCTGGCGGCGGAAATCCGTGCCCAGTTCGAGGCGTTCGCCGCCACGGGCTTGCCGCTCGACCACGTCAACGCCCACAAACACTTTCATCTTCACCCCACCGTGCTGACCCTGATGCTTTCCATCGGCCGCAGCTTCGGGCTACGCGCTGTGCGCTGGCCGGCCGAACCGAATTCCAGCCCCTGGCTCACCCCTTGGCTGGCACTGATGCGCCACCGGCTGCGCCGTGCCGGCGTGCGCTCCAACGATCATGTATTTGGTATCCAGCACACCGGAGCCATGGACGAAAAGGTGCTACTGGACGTGGTGCAACGACTACCCAACGGATTGAACGAGATCTACCTGCATCCGGCCACCCATGGAGAGCTCACGCCTGCCATGGCGAACTACCGGCATGCCGACGAACTGGCCGCCCTGCTTTCGCCCCGCGTGCAACAAGCCGTGGCGGAACACTGCCAACTTTGCGCAGGCTTCAGCGATCCGGCGGCCGCATGAAATATTTCGTCTACATCGCCGGGCTGCTCGGGCTGGCTGCTGCGATCATCCTGATCACGCACCAGAACTGGTCCGCCATTGAAGGCGCCTTCGACCATGCGGGCTGGGCCTTGCTGTGGCTGCTGCCTTTCCACGCCCTGCCCTTGTTGCTGGACGTGTTCGGCTGGCGCGCACTGCTCGCACCAAGCGACCCACAACGGCGCGCCGGCACACCCTTCCTGTTCTGGGTCGCCACGGTGCGCGAGGCGTGCAACCGCCTGCTTCCGGTTGCCAATATCGGCGGCGAAATCGTCGGTATCCGCCTGGTCAAATGGCGAGGGCTAGACGGTGCGCCCGTAGCGGCCAGCGTCGTGATGGAAGTGCTGCTGACCCTGGTCAGCCAATACGTCTTCGTTGCTCTGGGTCTGTTGTTGCTGATCGGCATGGCGGGCCACATCGGCACACTCAATTCAGTGATCTGGGCGGTGGTTGCCACGCTTCCGCTACCTATCGGCTTGATCTGGATACTGCGGCATGGCCAGATGTTCTCGCGACTGGAAACGTTTGCGGAGAAGCTGCTCGGCGGCCCATCGCGTTTCACCGAACTGCTGGATGGCGCCCGTCTGGACGAAGAGGTCCGCAAGCTCTACAGCAAGCCCGCACGACTGGCCGTCGCCTGCGCATGGCAGGTAGGTGGTTTCGTGGTGGGCAGTTTCGAAAGCTGGCTGGCTTTGCAGTTGCTGGGCTTCCCCATTTCCGTGTGGGACGCGATCGCCATCGAAGCAACCACCCAGGCTGTGCGCCATATCATCTTCTTCGTGCCCGCAGGCCTGGGCGTACAAGAAGGCGGACTGGTGTTGTTCGGCAACATCATCGGCTTGCCTGCCGACGCGGCCATTGCCCTGTCACTGGTCAAGCGTGCCCGCGAAGTAGGTTTTGGCGTACCGGCGCTATTGTCCTGGCAGTGGGCGGAGGCGCACCGCATGCATCGCCGCTGGCTCTCGCGCCGCAAGCCGAAGCTTTCCGAGACACCGTGAATCGATTGAGGTGAGCATGTCCCACGATGCTGTAGCCGCCGCCGACCACACCATGCGCCACTGGGCAGGCAATGAGCCGGGGCGCATCAAGACCGGCTCTGACGCCCACAAGCGTCTGTTCTGCCGGATGCTGCTGGACACGCACAACCCGTACAAGCCCGCCGTAATCGATTGGCCGACGCTGAGCGCGGACGCCCTGCATCGCATTACCTCGCTGCCGATCTGGGATATTGCGGTGCAGACCGAGGGCAAGGCCAAGCTGCGCGTCGCCACCTACACCAACACGGTGACCGACCCGCTACTGCATGAAGCACTGACCATGGATGGCGACGAAGAAGCCCGCCACAAAGTCGTGCTCAGCAAGATGGTGGCGGCCTACGGTATCGAGCTCGCGCCGGAACCGGAATACGAGGTACCGAAAGATCCCGAGTGGGGCTGGCTGGTCACCGGCTACAGCGAGTGCATCGACAGCTTTTTTGCTTTCGGCCTGTTCGAATCCGCCAAGCGCACGGGTTACTTTCCTTCTGAGCTGGTGGAAACCTTCGAACCGGTCATGCAGGAAGAGGCCCGTCACATCCTGTTCTTCGCCAATTGGGTGGCGTGGTATCGAAAACAATTGCCGTGGTGGCGACGCCCGGCGTTCGAACTGAAGGTGATGCGCGTATGGTTGTTCCTGATCTGGGAGCGCATCGGCATCGCCAAGGGTCTGGATGGCAACGGCGAAATGCAGGACGCCAACTTCACCCTGACCGGGCACGAGCAGATCGGCCTGGACCTGAAGATCGGCGAACTGATCGACCTTTGTCTGGCGCAGGACAGCTACCGCATGGGTGGTTATGACGAACGCCTGCTGCGCCCCACTTTCGTCCCGCGCATGGCACGCCTGGCGAGGCGGTTCGTGAAATAAACCGCGGTAACACTCAGCGGTGCAGACTGAACCAGGCCACCGCATCTTCCAGCGCCAGGCGCACCGGCCCCGCGGCGTAACCCAACTCCCGCTCGGCTTTGGCGCTACTGAAAAACATGCGCTTGCGCGACATGCGCACCTCTTCCACCGTGGCAATGGGCGGTTTGCCCGTGATCTTGGCCAACGCCTCCGCCACGTAGGCGACCGGCATGACCGCACCATGCGGCAAACGCCAACGCGGCGGCGGGCGACCGACGATGTCTGCGATCTCGAACAACAAGTCGCGCAGACTGAGGTTGGTGCCACCCAGCACGTAACGTGCACCGACCGTACCGTGCCGAAAGGCCAGCCAGTGTCCGTCGGCCACGTCGTCCACGTGCACGACATTCAACCCGGTATCGACATACGCCGGCATGCGCCCCGCCATGGCATCGCGCACGATGCGACCGGTGGGCGTAGGCTTGATATCCCGCGGACCAATGGGCGTGGAGGGATTCACGATCACCACCGGCAGCCCCTGCGCCGCGTACTCGCTGACGAGTTGCTCAGCCAGGAACTTGGAACGTTTGTAGTGGCCCACCATGTCCGCCAAGGACACCGAGGTCGCCTCGTCGCCGGGTGTGCCGTCCTTGGGGATGCCCAATGTCGCCACACTGCTCGTATAGACCACGCGTGGCACGCCGGCCCGCCGCGCGACATCCAGCAAGGCGCGCGTTCCTTCGACGTTGGTCTGGTACAACTCCTGCGGCCTGGGCGCCCACAGGCGGTAATCGGCGGCCACGTGGAACAAGGCATCGCAACCGTCGCAAACTCCTGCCAGCGAAGCGGCGTCGGCCAGATCGGCCTCCACCACCTCCACATCCAAACCCTGCAGGTTGCGCCGGTCGGAACCACGCCGCGCCAACACGCGCACACGATGATCTTCGCGCAACAAGCGCCGCACCACGGCAGAGCCGACAAATCCCGTGGCGCCAGTAACCAGTGACCTCACCGGCTGGATACCAAGGTATGCCCGACCATCGCCAGCACGAACTCTGGACACATAAGTGTGCTTATCCCTGAACTCGGGGAGGAGTTGCGGTTCATTATGGACGAACCGCGCGCACGGCGGCATCGCTCCCGTCACCGTAGCCATTTCTCGGCGCGTCGCACCAGTGCCAGGCGTTTACCCCGCCCGCTTTCCGCGGCCTTTCAAGCCGCGTGAACGTCTCGACAAACCGAAGACATTTGCTCTGGTCAGATGGCTACGTCTCACAGGGACAGGGTGATACCATGCCGACGTTGCTGGTTTCTCTGTATGTGAATACTAAGAAGGCCCAGGCATGCCAATGTTCGATGCAAAACAAGCCGCTGAGGTCGCCCCGAGCAACGCCAGCGCTTATCAGGAAGCGATTCTTCCAAAGGTTTCACGGACGTTCGCGCTGACGATCCCGCAGCTGCCGCCGGCACTGCGCGACGTTGTTGCCAATGCGTACCTGCTTTGTCGCATTGCCGACACCATCGAAGACGAACCCGTTTTCACCGCCGAAGAAAAAGGTCGCTACGAGAACGCCTTCGTCAGCGCTGTCACCGGTCACGTGGACGCGCGCGCGTTTGCAGCCGACATCGCGCCACGCCTGTCCAACGCCACGTCGGAAAGCGAACGCGACCTGGTGTTCCGGTTGCCGCTGGTGTTGGAAGTCACCGATACCTTTAATCCCACGCAGCACGAAGCGATCGTGGAATGCCTGCGTGTCATGTCGCAAGGCATGCACGACTTCCAGCGCGTCGTCGGCCCGCAAGGCCTGGAGACACTGCGTGACATGGACCGGTACTGCTACCACGTTGCCGGCGTGGTCGGTGAGATGCTTACCAAGCTGCTTATCGACTTCGAACCGGAGCTGGTCCCGCAGACGCGTACGCTGATGCGCTTGGCCATTTCGTTCGGCCAAGGTCTGCAGATGACCAACATCCTCAAGGACCAGTGGGAAGATCGCAGCCATGGCGTGTGCTGGCTCCCGCGCGATGTCTTTGCCCGTCACGGTGTGGAACTCCGCGACCTCACCGCTGGTCAGCAGGATGCCCGCTACGCCAACGCCATGATCGAACTGATCGGCGTGGCGCACTCACACCTGTGTCGCGCGGTGGAGTACACCCTGCTCGTGCCGGCGCGCCACGCAGGCTTCCGTCGGTTCTGCCTGTGGAGCATCGGTCTTGCCGTGCTTACGCTGCGCAATCTGCAGGATCGCCTGGACTTTTCGTCGGGCACGGAGGTGAAGGTTTCGCGCGCGGCCGTTGCCCAGACCATCGGCCTGACGCGGCTCAGCGACAAGTACGATCCAGCGGTCCGCTTTTTGTTCGGCGCAGCGGCCCGCAAACTACCACTGACACCTCTGGGGCCAGAGTGGGACGTGCCCCAGGCAAGGAACGTGGCGTGGCCATGGCGACGAGCATCGGACTTCAAGAACGCACGATCGCTATGACGGATACGCCAGCCAGCATCGCGTCTCCCACCCTAGCCCCCTCGCGTCAACCGCAACACGAAACAGATCGTATCGACCAGGCCATCGATCGCGCACGCCGCGCGCTCATGGCCCGGCAGCGGGCTGACGGGCATTGGTGTTTCGAGTTCGAGACCGACTGCACCATTTCCTCCGAGTACATTTTGATGATGCACTTCATCGACGAGATCGATGATGTGCTTCAGGAAAAGCTGGCGCGTTACATCCGCCTAAAACAACGACTCGACACGCATGGCGGCTGGCCGCTGTATCACGACGGCGCGCTCGACATGTCCTGCTCCGTCAAAGCGTATTACGCCCTCAAGGCCGCCGGTGACTCACCCGATGCACCGCATATGCAGCGTGCGCGCGAAGCCATCCTCGCCCGGGGCGGCGCAGCGAAGAGCAATGTCTTCACACGCATTCTGCTCGCCATGTTTGGCCAAGTGCCGTGGCGTGCCGCGCCGTATGTACCAGTAGAGATCATGTTGTTTCCGCGCTGGGCGCCGTTCCATCTCGACAAGGTGTCGTACTGGGCGCGCAGCACGATGGTGCCGTTGTTCATCCTGTGCTCGATGAAGGCGAAGGCGAAGAACCCGCGCAATATTGGCATTGCCGAATTGTTCGTTACGCCGCCCGACCAGGAGCGCCGCTACTTCAGCACCACCACCTTCGTCAGCAAGCTGTTCCTGGTGCTGGACAAACTGGGGCGGGCCTGCGATCCACTGATACCAACCGCGTTGCGCCGCAAGGCCATCCAGCGCGCCGAAGCATGGTTTCTGCCGCGCATGAATGGCGAGGATGGCCTTGGCGGTATCTTCCCGCCGATGGTGAATGCACTGGAGGCCATGGATCTGCTTGGCTATGCCAAAGATGATCCGCTGCGGGCCACCTGTCTCAAGTCATTGCAAAAACTGATCGTGCATCGCGACGACGGCACGGCATTCTGCCAGCCCTGCGTTTCACCCGTATGGGACACCGGTTGGGCCGCCTTCGCCTTGCTGCGCGCTTCGCCCGATGAAGCCACGCAAGATGCGGTGACCCGCGCCATGGAATGGCTCGCACCCTTGCAGGAACTCGAACTCAAGGGCGACTGGGCCGAACAGGCTCCGGATCTCGCGCCGGGTGGCTGGGCCTTCCAGTATGCCAATGCGTATTACCCGGATCTCGACGACACTGCCGTCGTTGCAGGCCTGCTGCACGTCGCTGTACGCGGGACGCCGCGCGAAGGCGTGTATCGCGACCGCATCGAGCGCGCCGCGGACTGGCTTATCGGCATGCAGTCCGACAATGGCGGCTTCGCAGCATTCGATCGCAACAACACGCACTATCACATCAACGAGATCCCGTTCGCCGATCATGGCGCCATGCTGGATCCACCCACGGAAGATGTCTCCGGTCGCGTGCTGGCATTCCTCGGCGTGCTCGGCCGGCCGCAAGATAAGCCCGCCATCGGTCGCTGCCTGACGTATCTCCGTGGCGCACAGTTGCCGGATGGTTCGTACTGGGGGCGCTGGGGCACCAATTACATCTACGGCACGTGGTCTGTACTGGCCGGCCTTGCGCTGGTCGGCGAAGACATGCAGCAGCCGTGGATTCGTCGATCCATTGATTGGCTACTCGCGACGCAGCATGCCGATGGCGGTTGGGGCGAAACCAACGACAGCTACTTCGACCCGGAATTGCGCGGCACCAATAGCGGCGTAAGCACCCCCCACAGCACCGCCTGGGCACTGCTCGGCCTATTCGCTGCGGGAGAGCACGCGTCCGATGCAGCGCGACGCGGCATTGAATGGCTGCTTGATCACCAGCAAGCGCAGGGCGAGCAGGAAGCGGACCTCTGGTACCACCCCAGCTTCAACGCACCCGGATTCCCCCGGGTGTTCTTCCTGAAGTATCACGGCTACACCGCCTACTTCCCGTTATGGGCACTTACTCGCTACCGCCAATTGATGGCGCGCACGCGGCTGAGCCCGTGATGCCGACGACCGTGGGCATCGTGACAGCGCTGGCCGCCGAAGCGCGTACATTAACGCGCCGGTTTGTGCCCGTGCTGACAACAGCGACGCTCGACACAGGAGAGTCCCTGTACCTCTCCGGCATGGGTCAGAAGGCGGCACGCGACGGTGCGCTGGCGCTGATCGCGGCCGGCGCCAATGCGCTTGTTTCGTTTGGCGTGGCGGGCAGTCTTGCTCCCGGCCTGCGGAGCGGCACATTGTTCTGCCCGTCCTGCGTACTCGACGAACGCAGCCTTGACTACCAGCCGGACCCGACGTGGCGCGCCTCACTCACCAACCGACTGACCGCTGCGCATCTTCCACTGGTGGAGCAAGGCAGTTTATTGAGCCTGCCTGAGCCGTTGCTTTCCGTGGAGGCGAAGGGGCTTATGCGCGAGCGCCATCAATCGCTTGCTGTAGACATGGAGAGCGCAGCCATCGCGATCGTTGCCGGTGAACACCGGATACCCTTCATTGTGCTGCGCGCGATTGTCGACGAGCGCGAGGACAACGTACCCGCCGAGCTGCAGAACAGCATCGATGCCTGGGGCCGTCCCCGCAGCCTGCGCATGCTCGCCACCCTGCTGCGCCACCCTCACCTGCTGATGGAGCTGCCCACCCTGGCTGCACGCATGGGCAAGGCGACCCGCGCCTTGCGCGCAGCGGCACAAGCAGCAGGTGCGGGACTGGGGCGCGACGCGGCCCGGTCCTGCTAATCTTCAACCATTGTTTTCGGATGTCAGGCTTGGCCTCGACGTACGGCCGGCGGCATCGTAGTCCGGAGGTCCGACGGCGTGTTCAAAGCGATTCACAAAGGCCTGGTTTGGACGGTGGACCGCAGTGGCCGACATCACTATGTCGTCCTGCTGCTGGCCGCTCTGTTTGTGGTGCTGAGTCTTTGGGGCGCATCGCGGCACCTGAGCATCGACACCGACTCGGACCATCTCTTCTCCGACAAGCTGCCCTGGCGACAACAGAGCGCCGCTTTCGCGCGCCAGTTTCCCCAGTTCAGCGACACGCTAACCGCAGTGGTGCGCGCACCCACGCCCGAAGAAGCCCGTATTGCGGCACAGGCGCTCAACGAAAAACTGGTGGCTGACAAGGAGCACTTCCGCTCATCGTCCACGCCGGGCATCAGCCCCTTCTTCAATCGCGAAGGCTTGCTGCTGCTCCCCCAGGATGAACTGGAAAGCACACTCGACAGCATGCTGCAGGCGCAGCCCCTGCTCGGCCCGCTGGCCAAGGATCCATCCGCACGCGGCCTGTTCAACGGCATCGACCTGATGGTTGAAGGTGTGCGCCGCGGCATGGCGGATGACCTGTCCTCTTACGACTCCGCGCTTGGCAATGTCGCGCAAACCATGGAAGACGCCGCGGCCGGCAAGAACGCGCCACTGTCCTGGCAGGCCCTGCTGACGCCCGACCTGGTCAACAGCAACGGTGGGCAGGAGTTCATCCTGATCCACCCCGTGCTCGACCACACCGCACTGGAGCCGGGCCAGGCCGCTACGCAGGCCATGCTGCGATTGGCCAATGAACTACCCGGGGTCAAGTCGGGTCGCGTGCACATCAACTACACCGGTTCAGTGCCGCTGGCGGACGAAGAGTTCGCGTCACTGACTGATCGCGCCGGCCCCATCGCCATCGGCAGTAGCCTGCTTCTGGTGTTTTGGCTGGTGCTTGCCCTGGGTAGCTGGCGGTTGATCGTGCCGGTGATCATCACCCTGGCGGTGGGCCTGATCTACACGCTGGGCTTTGCCGCCCTCGCGGTCGGTCGTCTGAACCTGGTCTCCGTGGCATTCGCCGTGCTGTTCGTCGGCCTCGCGGTGGATTTCGGCATCCAGTTTGGCGTGCGCCTGCATGCGCGCCAGTACAGCGACCGTACGTTTGACGACTCCCTGCACGAAACGGCCAATCGCGTGGTCAGCCAGGTGGGGCTCGCCGCGCTCGCCACTGCCTGCGGTTTCCTCGCGTTCGCACCGACGGACTTCACGGGTGTTGCGGAGCTCGGCATCATCGCCGGCGTGGGCATGCTGCTGGCGCTCATTTGCACGTTGACGGTGCTGCCCGCACTGCTACGCCTGCTGTCGAAAGGATCGCCGCACGCAGAAGTCGCGCTACCCGGCGGCGTCGCTGCGGATGGGTGGCTGAATCGTCATCGCAAGGTCGTGCTCATCGTCTTTTCCGTGCTTGGTGTCATCGGCATATGGTGTGCGGCCACTATTCCGTTCGATGCCAATCCGCTGCACACCAAGCGCGCGGACACCGAAGCGATGCGGACGCTCACCTCGCTGATGGACGACCCGAACACCAACCCATTCACCATGGACGTGCTCGCAAAAGACCTGCCCACAGCCAAGGCATTGAGCGAGAAGCTGGGCAAGTTGCCGGAAGTCGCCCAGGTGGTATCGGGCGTCGACTTCGTGCCGACCGGGCAAGACGACAAACTGGAGCAGCTTCAGCAGGCATCCGACCTGATGTATGCCGTACTGAATCCCGGCGAGAAAGTCGCTGCGCCCACCGCCGACGAAATGCGGGACGCCGCCAAGAGCACCAGCGAGGGCATTGCCAGTGTTGCCGACAAGCTGCCGGCCAACTCGCCGCTGCGGCGTATCGGCAAGGCACTGGCTACGCTGGCCCACGGCAACGATCAGCAGATGGCGACGGCGAACGACGCACTGACGAAGTACCTTCCCTACACGCTCAACCAGCTCGCCGATTCGCTATCGGCCACGCGCATCACCATGCAAAGCCTGCCGGACGACCTGCGTCGCGACTGGTTCGCACCGGATGGGCGCGTGCGCGTACAGGTAACACCCACCACCAAGGCACAGAGCACGGCCGGCCTGCGCGATTTCGTCCAGGCCGTGCAGAAGGAAGCGCCGGATGCCGCGGGTTCCGCGGTCGATACCATCAGAGCGGCCGACACCATCCTCATCGCGTTCCGCGAGGCGGCGATCTATGCCACTGCTGCCATTGCCATCGTGCTGATACTGGTGTTGCGCCGCGCGCGTGACGCTGGCCTGGTGCTGGCAACGCTGCTGATGTCTGCCCTGCTCACCGCGCTGCTGGCACGCTTGTTCGGCATTGCCATCAACTTTGCCAACATCATCGCGCTGCCGCTGCTCTTGGGCGTAGGCGTGTCGTTCAATGTTTACTTCGTGATGAACTGGCGCCACGGCATGCAACTTTTCTTAGGCTCACCCACAGCGCGCGCCATCCTGTTCTCCGCGCTCACCACAGGAACCGCCTTCGGCAGCTTGGCCATCGCACGCCACCCCGGTACGGCGAGCATGGGCAGCGTGCTGCTACTCAGTCTGGTGGCCGTGCTGCTATCCACCTTCGCCTTCCTTCCCGCCATGCTTTATTCAATCGGGCTGTGCAAACACCCCGTCAGCCACACTTGATCTTCATTGCTCTGGAGTCACTGCATGCAACTCAACCGTCGCGCCGCACTCGCCACGCTCGCCTTGCTCGTCAGCCTCAATGCAAGCGCCCATGCCATCCTCACTGACAGCACGCCCAAGGCCAATGGCAGCGTCGCCGCCGGCCACGTAGCGCTGACGCTCAAGTACAACAGCAAGATTGATCAAGGGCGTTCGCGACTGCTACTCGTTGCCGCCGACAAAAGTGAAACGCCGCTCGCCATCACCGCCAATGCGGACAAACCCAACGAACTGGACAGCACTACGGATCTGAAGCCGGGCACGTATGTCATCCGCTGGCAGGCACTGGCACTGGACGGACACATTACGCGCGGCGATCTGCCGTTCACCGTGACGCCTGCGCCCTAAGCGCGGCCATCAACGTCATCCCAACCGATAGCCACCGCCGACCAACGGGGGTTCCGTGGCACTGCTTGTCGACATCTTTGGTTACCTGAGCGTCATCCTGCATGGACTGGTGATCGTCGCCCAGTCCATGACACTGGGCGGCCTGCTTTTTCTTGTGTTCCTGCTGCACCCGCTGAGCTCACGACTGGTGCAGGGCGACGTGTTGGAACACCGCATCGTGCGCCTGACCCGCTGGAGCGCGTGGGGACTGGTGCTCGCCGAGCTGGCGACAGCGGCGCTGCAAGTATCGGTGCTGATGTCGACTGTCGACCTGCCCTTCGGCAACGTCATGCAAGCGTCGTTCGCCATGGCGGGCAGCATCAAGATCTTCTGCGCACTCGCCATCGCGCTTTGCCTGGGCCAACGCACCATGGCGAAGCCGCTTCCGCGCATGCTCTTGCTGTTGGTGGGTCTGATCGAACTGGCTGCCGCCACCGCCACCACGCATGCCTATGCACGCCTGGACGACAATGCGCTGCTGATGGTCGTAGAAGGTCTGCACCAGTTCGGCGCCGCGATCTGGATCGGCGCTATCCCCTGCTTCGTGGTTGTGCTGCGTCACCTGCAGGACACGGATGGCCTGAGCCTGGTCGGTTCTCGCTTCTCTCGCATGTCGATGATTGGCGTGGCCTGCATACTCCTGTCCGGCATCACCATGTGGATCTTCTACGTCGGTGACATCCAGGGCTTCTACGGCACCGCCTATGGCGTCATGGTCGGCGCCAAGGTGGCTATGTTCATCGGCCTGCTAGGCCTGGGACTGGGCAACTTGTTGGTCACCGAGCGCCTGCGCAAAGGTGGCGATGCCTCCGTGACGCGCATGCGCCGCTTTGCCGAAGTGGAGATCGGCATTGGCTTCACGATCTTCTTCGCCGCAGCATCGTTGACGTCCGTACCACCTGCCGTCGACCTGACCACCGACCGCGTGACACTGCACGAAATCGCCGTACGCAATGCACCGGCATGGCCGCGCCTGAGCTCGCCCGATCACGACACGCTAGCCATTTCGCAACTGCAGACCCAACTGGACCAGGACGCCGCGCGCGATCATCAAGTGGCACAGTCCGCCACGACCCCTGGATCCGGCATCCTGCCGCCACGCAATGCTGAAGACATCGCGTGGTCCGAGTACAACCATCATTGGGCTGGCATCTTCGTCCTGTTGATCGGCCTCCTTGCCCTGCTCAGTCGCGCCGGCATGCGCTGGGCGCGACATTGGCCGTTGCTGTTCCTGCTCATGGCGGGCTTTCTGCTACTCCGATCCGACCCGGAGGTGTGGCCGCTGGGCCACGAGGGATGGTGGGTGGCATGGCGCGACGTGGAAGTAGCGCAGCACCGCTTCTTCGTACTGCTGATCATCCTGTTCGGCACGTTCGAATGGTCCGTGCGTACTGGCCGCCTGAAGAGCGAGCGCGCAGCGCTGGTCTTCCCCCTGCTGGTCGCGGTGGGTGGCGCCATGCTGCTCACGCACAGCCACCAGATTTCCAATGTGAAGGATCAGATGCTGATCGAACTGACCCACACGCCGCTGGCACTGGCTGGCGTGGCCGCAGGTTGGTCACGGTGGCTGGAGTTGCGCCTGCCCGGTCGCGGCGGCCGCATTGCCGGTTACGTGTGGCCGGCGTGCTTCATGCTGATCGGGGTGATCCTGCTGTGGTATCGCGAGGCCTAATCGCGATACCACAGGCGCATGCCATCAACGCACGCGATGCACGACCATATCGGCCAGCCCATGCAAATGAGCGGCCTGCTCACCGAGTGGCGCCAGCGCCGACCGTGCACGCTCGCCCAGCTCTTCTGCCAACTTGCGCGACGCATCCAGGCCGAGCAGCGACACATAGGTTGGCTTGTTGTCTTGCGCATCCTTGCCCGGCGTTTTGCCCAGCGTTGCTGCGTCGGTAGTCACATCCAGAATGTCGTCAACCACCTGAAACGCGAGCCCAACGGCGCGCTGGTAGCCATCCAGCGCCGCATGGAGTTCGGGTGACATGACCGATGCGCCGCAATGCGCGCCCATGAATACCGACGCCCGCAGCAAAGCGCCCGTCTTCAGGCGATGCATCTGCTCGAGCTGGTCACGCGACAGCACATGCCCCACGCTTTCCAGGTCGATCGCCTGCCCGCCCACCATGCCTTGCGAACTGCTGGCGGCCGCAAGCTCTTTCAGCAGCGCCACACGCTGCGTCGCGCTGGCTGGCATGTCACCGATCACGGCGAAAGCCTGGGCCTGCAGACCATCGCCGACGAGGATCGCCATCGCTTCGCCGTAGCGCACGTGTACGGTCGGTTGCCCACGCCGGAGCAGATCGTTATCCATCGCGGGAAGATCGTCGTGCACCAGAGAGTACGCGTGGATCATCTCGATGGCGCTGGCGGCGCCGTCGAGGGTCGCCGGGTCGGCATCCACCAGCTCACCCGCTGCATGGCAAAGCAGCGCGCGCAGCCGCTTGCCGCCACCGAGCGTGGCGTAACGCATGCCGTCATGCAGTGTCGCCGGTACGGTATCGACCGTCGGCAGGTAGTGCTCCAGTGCCCGCTCGGTGCGTTGCAGGATCCGTGGCATCCAGGTTTCCAGCGGCTCGGCGTGTGCCGGCGCACCGGACGAAGCAGGCCACAGTTGAATCACTTCACTCACGCACTCGTCTCCGCATTACATCAATGAATGGTCGCCACGACAGCGCGCGGCGCCGATAGCCTGGTAATAATCTGGTGAGCCGTCGCACGCGCCTGCTCGTCGGCGGCAAGGATATCGTCCAGTTGCGCCGTGACAGCCAGTGCCGGCAACTGATTGAGCGTGCGCTCCACCACCCGTGCGATGTCGGTGAAACGGATCTGTCCGCGCAGAAACGCGTCCACCGCGATCTCATTGGCGGCGTTCAAGGTTACGCTGGCGCGGCAACCGTCACGCAATACCTGCAGACCGAGCCGCAGGCACGGAAACCGCGCCAGATCCGGTGCGTGAAAACTCAGACTGGACATGCGCGTGAGGTCCAAGGGCGCTACGCCCGAGTCGATACGATCCGGATGCGCCATGGCATGCGCTATCGGCGTGCGCATATCCGGGTTACCCAGTTGCGCAAGCACGGATTGATCGGCGTAAGCCACCATCGAGTGGATCACGCTCTGCGGGTGGATCAGCACCTCAATGCGCTCCGCCGGCATATCGAACAGCCAGCGCGCCTCGATGACTTCCAGCCCCTTGTTCATCATGGTGGCCGAGTCGACCGAGATCTTGCGCCCCATCACCCAGTTCGGATGCTTGCAGGCTTGGTCGGGCGTCACGTCATCCAGCGTATCCAGCTCACGCTGCAGGAACGGACCGCCCGAGGCCGTCAGGATCAGGCGCTCGACGCCCGCGCCGGTACAAGAGCCTGTAGCTAGACACTGAAAGATGGCGTTGTGCTCGCTGTCCAATGGCAACAGCGTAGCGTCATGCTCAGCTACGGCGCGCATGAACAAGGCCCCAGACATCACCAAGGCTTCTTTGTTGGCCAGCAAGATCTTCTTGCCGGCGCGCGCTGCGGCCAGCGACGAAGCAAGCCCCGCTGCGCCGACGATGGCCGCCACCACGGTATCGCATGCCGCTGCGCTGGCCACCGCGATCAATGCCTGCGGACCGTAAGCCACCTCGGTGGACAAACGAGCCGCGCGAAGCTTCTGTTCCAGTTCCGCAGCGCCTTCGGCATCACCCACCACAACGACTTCCGGCAGAAACGCGCGGCACTGTTCAAACAACCGATCGATCTGGCGATGCGCTGTCAGCGCGAACACGCGGAAACGATCCGGGTGGCGTGCCACCACATCCAGCGTGCTGGTGCCGATGGAGCCGGTGGAACCAAGAATAGTCAGGCGCTGCACGTTCATGACACGGCCTCCAACACCACAGGGAGAGGAAACACCGCGCGCTCGCGGCGTCCTTCCATGGTGACCAGCTCCACCGGAGCCAGTTGCCGCAAGGCACGAAGTACATCGTCGACGGACGCCTCCGGTGCCGACGCACCCGCCGTGAGCCCGACAGTGCGCGCATCGGCCACCCATGCCTGCTGCAGTTCGCCACCGTCGGCAAGCAGATAGCTGGGCACGCCCAGCTCTTCGGCGATCTCCTGCAGTCGGCGCGAATTCGAACTGTTCGGCGAGCCAACCACCAGCATCACATCCACCTGCCCCGCCAGTTCGCGCACTGCGCTTTGACGGTTCTGGGTGGCGTAGCAAATGTCGCCCGTGCTTGGGCCCGACAGGTTGGTGAAGCGCCGGCGCAGCACATCGATAATGCGCCGCGTGTCATCAACGCTCAACGTGGTTTGCGAGACGTAGGCGAGCGGAGCGTCCACAGGAAAGTCGAGCGCCTCAGCTTCCCCCACGTCCTGCACCAACACGACTGGCCCGGGAATCTGATCCAGCGTACCCACTACTTCGGGATGACCGGCGTGTCCGATCAACACCACCGTGCGCCCTTCCTGCGCGTAGCGCTGGCCCTGGTTATGCACCTTGGTTACCAACGGACAGGTCGCGTCCAGCACTTGCAATCCGCGTCGCTCGGCCAAGGCCTCGACAGAGCGGCCGACGCCATGCGCACTGAAAATGGCATGTGCGCCTTCCGGCACCCCGGCCAGATCATCGACAAAGATCGCGCCCTTGGAACGCAAGTCGTCGACCACATGCCGGTTGTGCACGATCTCGTGATGTACGTACACAGGAGCGCCATAGCGCTGCAAGGCGCGCTCGACGATTTCAATGGCGCGAACTACGCCCGCACAGAAACCGCGTGGCTGGGCAAGAATCACTTTCATGGAGAACGAGCCTCCCGCGCCACGGCGCAGCTTGGCTTGATAGCCAGCACCCGGTCGGTGAAACGCTGAATGGAAGCACGGATGCCTTCCGCATCCAGCCCGTAGTGATTGAGCAATGTAGCCGGATCGCCGTGTTCGACGAATTCATCCGGCAGACCCAGGCGAAGTACCGGCACCACCGTACCCGTATCGGACAAGCATTCGATGCAGGCCGACCCGGCGCCGCCCTGCAGACACCCCTCTTCCACGGTCACCACCGCATCGTGCGTCTGAGCCAACTGCCGCACCAGCGCCTCGTCCAGTGGCTTGACGAAACGCATGTTGGCAACGGTCGCATCGAGTGCCTCGGCGGCGGCAAGGCTGGGTGCCACCATCGAACCGAAGGCGAGGATAGCTACGCGCTGGCCTGATGCTTTTCCGCTGTGCCGCCGTAGCTCGCCCTTGCCGATAGGCAACACGCTCATCGCCTCTTCGGTAGCCACGCCCGGTCCGGTACCGCGCGGATAGCGCACCGCGCATGGCGCATCGTGATTCACGGCGGTATGCAGCATTTGCCGGCATTCGTTTTCGTCCGACGCCGCCATCACCACCATGTTGGGAATGCAGCGCAGATAAGCCAGGTCGAAAGCACCCATGTGCGTGGCGCCGTCCGCGCCAACAATACCGGCGCGATCGATCGCAAAAGCCACCGGCAAGTTCTGCAACGCCACGTCGTGAATCAGCTGATCATAGCCACGCTGCAGGAAGGTGGAATAGATCGCCACCACGGGTCGCAGCCCTTCCGTCGCCAGACCTGCCGCGAATGTCACCGCATGCTGCTCGGCGATGGCGACGTCGAAATAGCGGTCCGGAAAGCGCTTCTCGAACTCGACCAGCCCGGAGCCTTCCCGCATGGCGGGTGTAATACCGACGATGCGCGGATCCTGCGCTGCCTCGTCGCACAACCATTCGGAGAACACTTGCGTGTAGCTCTTGCGCGCCGCCTTGGCAGACGAGACCAGGCCGATCTTGGGATCGAACTTACCGGGGCCGTGATATTGGATGGGATCGGCCTCGGCCAATTTGTAGCCGTGCCCTTTCTGCGTGATGACATGCAGAAACTGCGGGCCACGCAACGTCTTGATGTTCTGCAGCGCAGGAATCAGCACATCCAGATCATGGCCGTCGATCGGCCCGGTGTAATTGAAACCAAATTCCTCGAACAAAGGCGACGGCACCACCATGCCCTTCATCTGCGACTCCAGCCGCGATGCCAGGTGGCTGATCGGCGGAATGGGCCGCAAGGCGTAATGCACGCCCCGCCGCGCATGCTGATAGAAGCGACCGGAAATCAGCCGGCCGAAGCAATAACGCAACGCGCCCACCGGGGGCGAGATGGACATGTCGTTGTCGTTGAGCACCACCAGCAGGGGCAGATCTTCCGCCACGCCCGCGTTGTTCATCGCCTCGAACGCCATGCCCGCACTGAGCGCGCCGTCACCAATCACCGCGATGCTATGGCGCGTATCGCCCAGGATGCGCGCGCCGTGCGCCATACCCAGCGCCGCCGAAATGGACGTACTGGAATGCGCCGTGCCGAAGGTGTCGTACTCCGACTCGCTACGCCGCGGGAATCCGGAGATGCCATCAAGCTGTCGGATGCCGGCCATTGCCTCGCGACGGCCAGTGAGAATCTTGTGCGGATAGGACTGGTGGCCGACGTCCCACACCAAGCGGTCACCCGGCGTATCGAACACGTAGTGGAGCGCAATGCTCAGCTCGACGCTGCCGAGGTTGGAGGACAAGTGCCCGCCCGTGCGGGAGACGCTCTCCAAGATGAATGCGCGCAACTCGCTCGCCAACTGGTGAAGCGCCGGCATGTCCAGCTCGCGTAATTGCGCCGGTGAATCGACGGTTTGTAGCAGTTCGTACACGACGGACTCTCCTCGGGGCTTTCGGAGTCTCTATCTAGACGTTTTTAACCAAGCAACCGTGTCTGCCACACCGGCAACAACACCGCTTGAACACCATCGGGCGCTGCCTGCGACGGCACCGCCACGCCATACTGCATCCTGCTTACCTGCATTCACCTTTCGACGAATGCACGCTCGATCACATAGTCACCCGGCTCTCGTGTGCGCGGTGAAACCTGGAAACCGCGACCGTCCAACAAGGCACTCGTGTCATCCAGCATCGCCTGGCTGCCGCACAACATCACCCGATCCGTTTCCGGATTCAGCGGCGGCAGGCCCGCGGCATCGCTCATGCGCTCGTCGACAATCGCATCCGTAAGACGCCCACGATGGTGAAATGGTTCACGCGTAACGCTGGGGTAATAGACCAGCTTGTCGCGCACCAGGTCGCCAAGGTAGGGATGGCCCGGAAGTTCGTGCTCCAGATACTCCGCGAACACCAGGTCGCTGATCCGGCGCACGCCGTGCGCCAGCACGATCTTGTCGAAGCGTTCGTAAGTTTCCGGATCACGCACGATGCTCAGAAACGGCGCCAAGCCCGTTCCCGTGCCGAGCAGGTACAGGTGCTTGCCTGGGCGCAAATCGTTCAGCACCAGTGTGCCGGTCGGCTTGCGGCTGACGATGATCGGGTCGCCCGGCTTGAGGTGCTGCAATCGTGACGTCAGTGGCCCATCCGGCACTTTGATGCTGACGAATTCGAGGTGTTCCTCGTGGTTGGCGCTGGCGATCGAGTACGCGCGCATCAGCGGCTTACCCTCTACCTCCAGCCCAAGCATCACGAAATGGCCGCTATCGAACCGGAAGCCCGGATCACGCGTGGTCCGGAAGCTGAAAAGGCTATCGTTCCAGTGATGAACGTCGATCACGTACTCCGTCGCCAATGCCACCATCACAGCCACCGTTGCCAAGTGAATAGTTGCTTGCAAGCGACCAGACCATCCGACGCGCATCACAGGTCTGGCTGGCGTCGCATGGCTTGACCGTAAGTGTCTAGGTACAAGTACGGACAGGTCGAAGTCAATCCTGCGCCGTGGTCTCTTTCGTCTATTGCACAATCCGCGCAACGTCCTTGCACAAACATGCAAATCGTCACGCATCGATCACATTCTGCCTGCTAGCCGAAACATGCTCTGTTCGGCTGTCGCACGGATGCCATGCGAGCCCGTTTCCATGCGTGCATACACATCGTTCCGCGGAGTAAATCGCGCTCGAAAGAACCGGTACGGAACGTCGCGCCGGGTTGCGTCGTCGACACAGCGCCACCAGATCAAAGGTGTAATGGGCATTCGTCGCCTCAAGGCGACAGGCAGGCCGCCCCAGAGATGGTCGTCCATAGCCACCATCAATGACCATCATCCCAACTATCAATTAGACCTATGGTCATCCATCCCGTATTCTTAGGTTTCTACCCACCACAACCAACGGAAAAACAACGATGTCGTTGATCAATACCGAAATCAAAGCGTTCAAGGCCAGTGCTTTCAAGGACGGCCAGTTCATCGATGTGACCGATGCCTCGCTGAAGGGCAAGTGGTCCGTGGTGGTGTTCTACCCCGCTGACTTCACCTTCGTCTGCCCGACCGAGCTGGAAGACCTGGCCGATCATTACGAGCAGTTCCAGAAGCTGGGCGTCGAGATCTATGGCGTGTCGACCGACACCCATTTCGCCCACAAGGCATGGCACGACACGTCGGATGCGATCAAGAAGGTCAAGTACACCCTGATCGGCGATCCGACCGGCACCATCACCCGCAACTTCGACGTGATGATCGAAGAAGAAGGCCTGGCGCTGCGCGGCACCTTCCTGATCAACCCGGAAGGCCAGATCAAGCTGTGCGAAATCCACGACAACGGCATCGGCCGCTCGGCTGCCGAGCTGCTGCGCAAGGTCAAGGCTGCTCAGTACGTCGCTTCCCACCCGGGTGAAGTGTGCCCGGCCAAGTGGCAGGAAGGCGACAAGACGCTGAAGCCGTCGCTCAGCCTTGTCGGCAAGATCTAAGTTAGACCCTGTAGCACTGTGTTGCGGCCCGCTGCATCGGGCCGCACCGGACCCGGCGTCCTGCCGGGTCCTTCTTCCAAAGTCAAAAGCACGCACAACGCCCGGCCAAGGCCAGGGTGCTGGCAACGCTCACCCCGAATAAACGACGGAGTCACCCATGCTGGATGCCGATCTGAAGTCCCAACTGCAGGCCTACCTCGAGAAGGTCGTACACCCGATCGAGCTCCTGGCCTCCCTCGACCACAGCGAGAAGTCGCAGGAACTCAAGGGCCTGCTGGAAGATATCGCCCCGCTGTCGGACAAGATCTCGCTGCGCCTCGATGGCACGGCCGTACGCAAGCCGTCGTTCGCCATCAACCGCCTCGGCACCGAGGTCGGCGTGAGCTTCGCGGGCATCCCGATGGGCCATGAGTTCACCTCACTGGTGCTGGCGCTGCTGCAGGTGGGCGGTCACCCATCCAAGGCTTCGCAGGACGTCATCGAACAGGTGCGCAACCTCGACGGCGAATATCGCTTCGAGACGTTCATGTCGCTGTCCTGCCACAGCTGCCCGGACACCGTGCAGGCGCTGAACCTGATGAGCGTGCTCAACCCGAACATCTCGCACGTTGCTGTCGACGGCGCGCTGTTCCAGGACGAAGTGAACGAGCGCCAGGTGATGGCCGTTCCCACCGTGTTCCTCAACGGCGAGTTCTTCGACACCGGCCGCATGGAAATCGAGCAGATAGCCGCACGCCTGGACACCAACGCCCATGAGCGCGCAGCCGAGCGGTTGAACGCCAAGGCACCATTCGAGGTGCTGGTGGTGGGTGGCGGTCCGGCGGGTGCAGCGGCTGCCATCTACGCAGCGCGTAAGGGTATCCGCACTGGCGTGGCAGCCGAGCGTTTTGGTGGGCAGGTGCTGGACACCATGGCCATCGAGAACTTTATTTCCGTGTCCTATACCGAGGGCCCGAAGCTTGCGGCTTCGCTGGAACAGCACGTACACGAGTACGACGTGGACGTGATGAACCTGCAGCGCGCCGAGCAACTGATCCCCGCTACCACCGAAGGCGGCCTGCATGAAGTGCGCCTTTCCAACGGCGCCACGCTGAAGGCCAAGACGGTGATCCTTTCGACCGGCGCCCGCTGGCGCAACATGAACGTTCCGGGCGAGCAGGAATACCGCAACAAGGGCGTGACCTACTGCCCGCACTGCGATGGCCCGTTGTTCAAGGGCAAGCGCGTGGCGGTGATTGGCGGCGGCAACTCCGGTGTGGAAGCCGCCATTGACCTGGCTGGCATCGTAGGCCACGTCACGCTGCTCGAATTCGACAGCAAGCTGCGCGCGGACGACGTTCTGCAGCGCAAGCTGCGCAGTCTGCCCAACGTGGACATCATCGTGAGTGCGCAGACCACCGAGGTGACGGGCGATGGCCAGAAGGTGACGGGCCTCAACTACACCGACCGCGCTGGTGGCCAGAATCATCGCGTGGCGCTCGAAGGCGTGTTCGTGCAGATCGGCCTGCTACCCAACACCGATTGGCTGAAGGGCACGATCAAGCTGTCGCCGCGCCACGAGATCGAAGTCGACGCACGCGGCGAGACCTCAGTGCCAGGCGTATTCGCAGCCGGCGACGTCACCACCGTGCCGTACAAGCAGATCGTCATTGCGATGGGTGAAGGCGCCAAGGCATCGCTGAGCGCCTTCGACTACCTGATCCGCCTGCCGGTAGATGAGCCGGAGCAGGAAACCGTCGCCGCCTGACAACATCGTTCCAACGCCCGGTCCCGCGCAGCCGCTCCCCTCACGGCTCGCAGGGCCGGGCTTTTTTTTGCGCGCAGGACACTGCCCAGCCCAGGCCACACGCGGCTTATAACCAGGGGTTCTCTCGACATGAGAAACCCTCATCTGCTGAAGCCTTTTCATCGCTCCGGGTCCGGGCTTAGATAGCTCGACCCACCATCACCCGTGCATCCATACATCGGTGATGCCGTAGCGCTGGGAACCTTCCCTGCCAAGGGGCTCTTCTCCCAAGCTGCCGCCGACGCGGAAGTCGTTGACTCCCGTATTGCGCACGGATGCGCACGGCGGCAGCACCTGCCGCCCATGAGCCAGAAAGCCATCGCCATGCCCCAACCCATTCGCCACACGAAGCACCCGTTGCTCACCACCTTGCTGCTCACCCTGCTCCCGGCCGCTGCCGCGTGCGCAGCCGAAGCCAAGGCGCCACTGACCATCGATGAAGCACTGAAGGCATCGGCCGAGCAGCATCGGCCCGTACTGGTCGATTTCCAGGCGGTGTGGTGCTACTCCTGCTACTACATGGCCAGCCATGTGCTCAACGGGCCGGAATGGGACGCCGTGCAACGCAAGGCCATCGTGATCGAGGCCGACGCCGATTCGCCGGATGGCCAGACATGGATGAAGAAACTCCACGCATCCTTCCTGCCCAGCTACGTAGTGCTGGACGAGCATGGCAATGAACTGGGCCGCATCTCGGCGGAGCAGCCTCGAGAGAAGTTCTACCCGAAGGTCAACGCCATCCTCGCCACGGGCAACACACTGGATGGACTGAAGCAGAAAGCACTCAAGGGTACCGACGACGATGTCGCCAGCGTGCTGGAGGCATATGAGGCGCGCTCCGAAGGCAACGAGGGCCTGGACTGGTTTGCCTCCCTGCCCACAGCACGACAACAGAGCGTCCGAAAATATGGCCGCGCCACCGTAGCGCTTGATCAACTCACCCTGATCAAGGCTCTGGCAGCGAAGGACAATGCTGGAGTGATCGCCAGCGCACAGAAAGTGTTGGCGCAGGACATCGGCTGCCAGCGCCCGTACGTACTCGATAACCTGCTCGACGCCACGGATAAGCTGCCCACCGCCGAGCGCAAGGCGCTGCTCGCCACGCAGCGAAAGCCGCTCGACACTTACGTCAATACACAAGTTCTCGTTGCCCAACCTGCCTGCGCTGACCAGCGCAGCGCCTTACTGACCAGCGTTGAGTTGGACGAAACGCTGGGCGACGATGCTGCCGCCACAGCCCTTCTCGATCGCGCCATCACGCAGACACGCCAGCGTCTTGGCACTAACCTCGCCAGCGATCGCAATCTCGCCGACAACCTGCGCATCTACCTGGCTCGCGCCAAGCGCACTGCGGAGCTGGATGACTATCAACGCAAGCTGATTGCCGCCTATCCGAACGATTACGTCTACGCCTACCGCTACGGCCGCAGCCTGGTGGATGCAGGCAAGCCCGCCGATGCACTGCCTTACCTTGCGCAGGCTGCCGACAAGGCTTATGGCGCCAACCGTCTCTCTGTGGCATTGCAGCGAGTGAAGGCACTGAAGGCGCTACATCGCAATGACGAAGCCAAGAAGCTTGCCGACGACGTGCTGGAAACCAATGGTCCATGGTTCCCCAAGCAAGCGGACGCACTGAAGGCTGAACTCAAAGCCTGACGTCACTTGATATGACTGGCGCGAAGACCGCACCTTCGCGCCAGCTCGCTACACCATGCCCCGCACAGGGCCATGGGATACATGGACCGACGTCCATACGATGACTGACGCGCGCACCGGCTGAGGCGAAACAAACGCGTGCGACCGCCATCAGGGCGGTCACAGAATCTTCAGGGGCGCGCGGCGAACGCCGCGTCAGCCACCCATGTATGTGCAACTACAGCTGTTGCAGCAAACGCTCCAGCTCGCCGCGCAACTGCCTCACTTGCGACAAGGCGTTATCACGCTCGCGCATCACATCGTTGTGAACCGCCAACGACACGACGTGCGCCGACAACGTTTTCTTCCTTGCACGGTAACGACGCGCACGCTCCGCCGGAGTCAAGGCATTGGGCTTGCGTGGACGCCCGCGTGAGCGTTTGAACGCCAAGGGCAAAGCAAGCGTGCCCGGATCTTGTGGGTCAACCATGGTGCGTCCTCCTCATTTGCGCCTATTTTACGTGACGTCACGTAAAATACAAGAAAAATCTCACGAAAAAACAGCCGAAAAGGCCATTTTTTTCATGTAAATCCGCTTATTGACCATGTCGGCCGAAGTGGGCCCCGTGCGTTCACGTGACGAGGAGATTCCTGTCGCTACCGTGCAACACGTCGGCTACCGGAGGAGGCGGCCACGCGGTGCCGGGGCGAATACGCCCACCAAGTAAAAAAGGGGAAAACCGAAGATGGATTCGCTCTATGAGCTGTCGTCGCGGGCCATCCGCCGTCTTTACGACGCACGCATCAAGACACCGCCCGTACTCGATATCGACAGCTGCTTCCCCGACGGCCACCGTTTTCACAATGCCTGGGAGGTCATTCGCGGCGAGGCTATGGCCGTGCTCGAGGGCGCGCAGCCCATCCCCCGATTCCACGAGATCATGCCGACCCAGGCCGAGATCTCCGCCACCGATGGGCGTGACTGGCGCATGTTTCTGCTCAGGATCTACGGACAGGACATTCACGCCAACCAGGCGCGCTGCCCGTTTCTCACCGAGCTGCTGGCCGCCTGCCCCAGTGTACTGTCGGCCACACTCTCCTTCCTTGCCCCTCACAAGCACATACCGCGTCATAGCGGGCCGTTCCGGGGAATTCTGCGCTATCAGCTGAACCTGGAAGCGCCGCTGGCCGACGACGGACTTCCTGCTGCCGTGCTATGGCTGGCTGGCGAGGAACATCGAATGGGGAGTGGCGAGCAATTGCTGTGGGACGACACCTACCCCCACGAAGTGTGGAACCGCTGCGAGCAGACGCGCGTCGCGTTGCTGTTGGACGTCTATCGTCCGGATATGCCGTTGGACCTGCGCCTGCTGTCGAGCGCCGTCACCAAGAGCGTCGGCATGGTCGCGCGCTGGCGCGGTCTCGCCTGAGCGATCCAACTCAGCACGAAACCGCAACCTGGCGATCAGGACAAACACACCACACTGCCTCGTGCCTGCGTGGTGTCGCCCGCCAACCCAGCTGCTCGCGGGACTTACGGCGGGCCATGCAACGACAAAGGCCAACCGCGACCGGCTCCGGCCGCGGACGACATCATCAGGAGTGACGACTGGTCTCGAACAGGAACCACACGCGACGCTCGGCCTCGTCGATCCAGTTTTCCAGCAGGCTAGCCGTGGCGACGTCGCGGTACTCATCGCATAGCTCGTGCGTGGCGCGCATGTAACCGGCCAGTCGCTGGTTGTCTTCGCGAAGCTCGGCCAGCATGTCGTCCGGCGTCACGAAATCAGCATCGTTGTCGGACAGGCGGGCCAATCGCTTGGCATGACCAAGCGAGCGCAACGTGGTACCACCCAATTTGCGCACGCGCTCAGCGATGGGATCCACCGTGGCGTAGATCTCGTCCGATTGCTCGTCGAGCAGCAAGTGATAGTCACGGAAATACGGCCCCGACATGTGCCAATGGAAGTTCTTGGTCTTCAGGTACAGAGCCATGACATCGGCCAACAGCGCATTCAGCTCGCCGGAGATATCGCGCGTGGCCTTCTCACCCAACGCCGATGGCGTATTGAGTGGTGCCTTCTGACGAGCCTTGGCGCTACTGGTATCGCTCTTGGCTTTGCTTGCCTTGCTTGTCTTGCTCATGTGGGATCTCCGCGGTAGACCAGACGAGTATGGTCTGGCAAATGTCATTTCGATGTCGGCATAGGATCGGCATCGCCATATCGCAACACCGCCGCCGCGCTCAGCAAGGGCGGCACGACAAAGCACCACATGCCGCCGAAGGCATAAAGCAGTGCACCCGCCGCACAACCGATAGCGAATGCCAGCACGGCAAAACTCATGCGCCGAAGCCGACCATCGAGCGCGGCTCGTTGCGCTTCAGGCGCACCACGAATGCGATCAGCCACATCCAGCATGATTTGTGTGGTGGTGCCCGTCATCAATGTGGACGGGGGCGAGCTACCCAAATGCACGCGGTGCACGGCGTTCTGGATCGCCATGGCTCCGACCAGGGTCATACCGGTCAACGTTGCAGCCCAACTGTCACCCTGCGGAAACGGCCCGTAGTAAATCGCCAGCACCATGGCCGTCACCAGCAGCAATAACTTGATCGACAGCAACGAACGCACCACGGGCTGCCCTGCGTCGATCAGGCGGTAACGAAGTAGCCGCGCACCTATGACAAAAATACAGAACACTGGCAGCGCCAAAAGCTTGGCGACGATGCCGGACGTCCCCGACACCAGCGCTGCCCCGATAGTGACGAAGTTACCCGTCACATGCGCCGTGAACAGACCATGCAATGCCAGGAAGCCTGCAGTATCCACATAGCCGGCCATCACACTGAGGATGGTCGGCAACCAGGGTTTCTCATTCATGCAGTCATCCTCTCCCGATACCAGGTTTGCTTTTTCGTTGCGTCACCACATGAACTTCCCTTCGACGCCCACATAGTCGGCATCGCGCCCGCCGGCCATGCGTATGGCCTGCCCTACGTCGTAGCGCACAGCTTCCACCGCACCAGTGAAGTTAGCGTTGAAGGCGTAGTCCGCACGCACCTGGCCGTATGCGCCCGTCCATTTGCTACCGCGCCCCGCCGTGCCGGGCAACGGAATATTGGGTTGCACGTAAATGGCATCGGCGGTGGATTCACGCCACTGAAATCCCACCGCTGCCATCAGTGTGAGCCGGCTGATCGGCTTGATGGTCACACTGGGTTTCACATGTCGCAGATTGGCGTAACCGGTATAGGCCGCCAGCGTGAAGTAATAGCCATTGGGGAACAGGGGGTTGAACGTGCCCACCGTGCCATCACCAGGATGGCGGTCGCCCGAGGCCGCATCCACCTGCAAGCCGATTCGTGGTGACCACGCAACCGGCCATGTGTAACCAACCCGCGCACCGGTGCCCCAGGCATCGATGTCTTTGGCGCCAACATGGCCGCGCTGCGCCATGGCTTCCAGATCCCAATCCACGCCCGATTGGTTGCCGGCGAAACGCACGTCATACACATCACGGTGCTCATCGCCCACGGCATCGAGATAGCGCGCGTTATCGCGACTGTAGAGCGAGTAGTACGCCGAAAGCTCATCCTTTCCCCATAGCAGGCGCTCCACGCGCAGCGTGTGGAAGCGGAAATGGTGGCTGGACGTGTCGTCGAACGGGTGCTGGTCGTTGTATTGCACGGGCTGACTGAAAAAGCCGATGAAGCGCCACTTGCTGCCCTCCCAATCGGCCCAGATCGCGTCGAACGACTGGCGCACATTCGGACCGTCGCGTAACGACACGAAGCGCTGCAGGTCGAAGGCGAAATCCTGGCGGCCCACGCGCGCCTTGAAGGTGCCGCCGGCGAAGGTCCGCACATAGGCGACGAAGGCCAGCCGAAGATCCCAGGGGTTGCGGTCAGCGCCGCTTATCACCTGCTTGTTCATCGTGCGCGCATCTTCGAACTGCACGAACGCCTGCCAATAGTGGGCGAAATGCAGATCGGCATGTAGCTGAAAACGTTGCAACAGATAGGTGTTGTTCGGGTTGTGACCAATGCCGAAGCTGGCGGCATCTTGCATTTCCGTTCGCTCACGCAAATTCACGCCGAACGACAGGTAAGTCTTCGGATCACTGTCACTCAACGACAGATATTTGAGCGCGTCGCCCCACTGGGTACGCAACGAAGGGTCGGCGAGCACCGACCAATCCTCCTGCCAGCGATTGCTGCGCAGCGCAGGTCGCTCAGCCGCATTCTGAACGGGGGTGACTTGCGTGGAGTCAGCGCTCTCGTCCTGCGCACGCGCTGTGGTCGAGGCAAGACTCAGGCTCAGCATCACGCCTGCCATCACGAAACGCACGGGAGCGACAAGCGCTCCCGTGTGAATGCACGAAGGGTTATGTACCCTCCCCGCTCGCCACATGACGCTCAGTGACCGACGCTGGCGTGGATCTCGGCTACGTAACCACCCGGGAATTCCACCACCGTCGATTCACGACCTTCACTGGTATACGGCTCCACCAGCACCTTCACGCCATGCGCCTTGGCCTTGGTCAACGTGTCGGAAACACTGTCCACCTCGTAGCCGGTCATCTCATGACCGTACGGATACGGCAGATGCCCATCGGTGACGAAGACGGCCATCTTGCCGAAAGTGGACTCGATGCGAATGCGGCGGAAGGTATCGCCGCTCCGGCCAATCTCCACGCCGGGCGCCTTGGCGTCATCAGCTACTACCTTGCCGTGTGAGAACGTCAGGAAGCTTTTGACGAATGCTTCCGCGCGATCCGGCGATACGTAGACGCGATTCTCCGGAACGGTCTGGAACGGTGCATAGTTCGGCGGCGTGGTGTGCCAGTACAGCTGCATGTTGACGCCACCCGGCCACTGGATGACCACGTCGCGACCAATCGGATCGGGAAAGGTTTGCACGATGACATCCGCGCCGGCAACGCGGGCAGCCTTGACCGCCACGTCGATGTCGGTCACCAGATAGCCCGTGCGCTCATCGCCGAACGGATGCGGGATCGGCGTACGGAAGCCAAACAGCGACACCGTCCCCACGGGCGTCTGCAGCAACTGAGTGCTGGTACTGCTAGGCGTAGGCGTCACGGTGGCAATGCCCTGTTTGGTGCTCTGGCCACCGAACGTGGCAAGGAAGCTCTCCACGAAGCGATCCACATCTGCTGGCGCCACATAGACGTGCGTGGTGTCGTACTGCGCCCCCACGGCCACCATCGGTGTGGCCGGCGCCTCCTTGGCAAAGACGGGTGGCGATGCGATACCGGCCGCAGCAAGGCCAAGGGCAAGAGCGAGAAACTTTGAATACGTACGCATGGAGAAACTCCCTTGGGTTATCAGTAACCAGCCGATGAAGAAAAAGGTGCTACCCGGTCGCGCAAGTCATGCCATGCCACCAGCAGGAAGCCGCCGACCAGGCCTAGATGTTCGAAGAAGGCGTTCGTCACGCCGAATCGATCCGCGGCTGGCACTGCCCAGAAACGATTGGCCATGAAGGTTGCAGCCAACGTGAAGGCCGCGAGCAGCAACGCACCCACCCAGCGTCCACGCCCTGTAAGAATGGCCAGCGACGCGCCCAGCTCCAGCACGATCACGGCAAACGTCACCGGCCCTGCCGGCGATAATCCGAAGTGGGCCGTTTCGGCGATCGCGCCGGGGATATCCCACGCTTTCTGCAAGCCACCCTGCAAATAAGCCGCACACAACCCCAGCAGGGCCAGCCAATGCACGGACGGCGAAGCAAAACGCTCTCGCCAACGCGTCGATGAAGATGTCGCGGGGAGCATGGTCACACCGCCCAGCATGCGCAACCCAGCGCGCCCCAGAACGACTTGAGGTCCGACACCGGCAAGCGACTCGACCACGCACCGACGTGATCATGACCATGCACGGAGCACCCATGATTGCAGCCACAGGCGGCCACTGGCGCAGAAGGCGTGGTGTTTCGCTGCTGCGCCCACGCACCGTATCCACCATAGGTCCGCACTGGCGACCACTCGGGCATCGCAGGCGGCACCGTCACCTCCTCGAACGAGGAGAAACCACCGCTGCCGTACACCACGCGCCCACCAACAATGGTGAGCACCGAGGTAGTGTCGGCAATATCCGCTTCAGCGCAGGCAAAGAAGTCGCGATCAGGCACGATCAGGTCGGCGAGCTGGCCCGCCTTGATCTGGCCCTTTTTGCCTTCCTCGTTCGAGAACCAGGTGACGTTCTCGGTCCACATGCGCAGCGCGGTCTCGCGATCGAGGCAATTGCTGCGCGGATACAGCGCCATCCCACCCACCGTCCTGCCGGTCACCAGCCATGAGAGCGACACCCATGGGTTGTATGACGCCACGCGCGTGGCATCGGTGCCCGCCGATGTGCGCAAGCCTTTTTCCAGCATGCGCTTCACCGGTGGTGTTGCCTGCGCGGCAGCCGGACCATAGCGCTCCACAAAGTACTCACCCTGATAAGCCATGCGATGCTGCACGGCCACGCCGCCGCCCAGCGCCGCAATGCGGTCGATGGAGCGCTCGGAGATCGTTTCGGCATGATCGAAGAACCAGTTGAGTCCCTGCAGTGGGATGTCCCGATTGACCTTCTCGAACACATCCAGCGAACGGCTGATCGTTTCGTCATAGGTGGCATGCATGCGCCAAGGCCAGCGGTTTTCGGCCAGCACACGCACTACTTCTTCCAGCTCACCTTCCATCTGGGGTGGCATGTCCGGACGCGGCTGGCGGAAGTCCTCGAAATCCGCCGCCGAGAACACCAGCATTTCACCCGCACCGTTATGACGGAAGTAATCGTCACCCTGCTTGTACGTCGAACTGCGCGTCCAGTTGAGGAAGTCTTCCTTCTCCTGCTTCGGCTTCTGTGTGAACAGGTTGTAGGCAAGACGAATGGTGAGCTGATTCTCCGCCGCCAGCTTTTCGATGACGGCGTAATCGTCGGGGTAATTCTGGAAGCCACCGCCCGCATCGATGGCGCCCGTCACGCCGAGGCGATTGAGCTCGCGCATGAAATGGCGCGTGGAGTTGAGCTGGTAGTCGAACGGCAGCTTCGGCCCTTTTGCCAACGTGGCGTACAGGATTGCGGCATTCGGCTTGGCCAGCAGCAGGCCTGTGGGATTGCCTGCGCCATCACGCATGATCTGCCCGCCCGGCGGTTCCGGCGTATCCTTGGTGTAACCCACGGCACGCAGAGCCGCACCGTTGAGGATGGCGCGGTCGTACAGGTGCAGCAGGAACACCGGTGTATCCGGCGCAACGGCGTTGAGTTCGTCGATCGTCGGCAGGCGTTTCTCGACAAATTGATGCTCGGTAAAGCCACCGACCACGCGCACCCATTGCGGTGCCGGCGTGACTGCCACCTGTTGCTTGAGCATGGCCATGGCGTCGGCGAGCGAACGCACGCCATCCCAGCGCAGCTCCAGGTTGTAGTTAAGGCCGCCGCGGATAATGTGCAGGTGGTTGTCGATCAGGCCCGGCAGAACGCGCTGACCCTTGAGGTCGATCACGCGCGTGCGCGGCCCCGCCAGTGGCATGACCTCGGCATCGCGCCCCACGGAAACGAAGCGACCATCCGCGATGGCCACGGCCTGCGCCTCAGGCAATCCACGGTCGAGCGTGGTGATGCGTCCACCATGAAGAATCAGATCGGGTGCGTTGTCGCCGGTGGTCATGATTTCTGCTCCGTGGCGTTGCCCTTGTGCCCGGCGTTACGCGCCGTGGGCAGTTCACCGCACATGTGTGGCTTGACCTGCTCGCGCAGCCAGGCAGTCGGCTGGGCCTGGCGATGCAGGACATTCTTCACCAGCGGAGGCAATTGCTCTCCGCACAAGATACCCAGCAGACCCACCAGCGCCACCAAGGGCGGCGCTGGCGAGCGAACCTGCAACAGGGCATAGATAACGCCGACCAGTACACCGGCTGCCAGCGAGATCACGTAGATTTTCATGGCCATGCTCCAGAACCGCCCGGCTCAGCCTTCGTGCGCCCCGAACATGCTCTTGGCATAGGTAATGCCGAGCCCATACGAACCGCCGAAGCGCTTGGCGACACCCGTGGTGCTGTCGTAGCTGTCGGTGCGCGCCCAGTCACGCTGGAGTTCCAGCAGGTATTGCAGGGACGTCATCGGGCGAGCACCTGCCTGAATCATGCGCTCGACGGCGCGATTATGTGCCTCGGCCGATACGTCGCCGCACGCGTCGGCGATCACGTAGACCTCAAAGCCCTGGTCCAGCGCCGACAGAGCCGGGCCGACGATGCATACCGAAGTCCACAGACCCGCCAGCACCAGGCGGCTCTTGCCGATCGCGTTGACACGCTTGATCACGGCGGCGTCTTCCCAGGTGTTCATCGACGTGCGATCCAGCAGCGCCTGCCCGGGGAACGGATCGGTGATTTCGCTATACATGGGGCCCGAGAAAGTCTTCTCGGCCACCGTCGTCAAGATAGTGGACACCTTGAAGCTGGCCGCCGCGCTCGCAACGAGCGCCGCGTTGTTGCGCAACACAGTGGGATCGATCGAATGCGTGGCAAACGACATCTGCGACTGGAAGTCGATCAGGATCAGCGTGTGATCCGTCGGCGTGAGCAACTGCTTGCCCGGGGTCGGCGTGGCGGTGATGGACATGGGGATACTCCAGGGTACGAATAAAGGGCGCGCCGACTTGAGGTTGCCGGCGCGCCGCGTTAGATCAGGAACGGATGAACTCGAGCAGATCCTTGTTGACCTGCTCCTGGTGCGTGGCCGTCAGGCCGTGCGGCGCACCGGGATACACCTTGAGCGTGGCGTGCTTGACGAGCTTGGCGGACAGCCGGCCGGCCTCGTCGATCGGCACGATCTGATCATCGTCACCATGGATGACAAGGGTGGGCACCTCGATCTTCTTCAGATCGTCGGTGTAATCGACTTCAGAGAACTGCTTGATGCAGTCGTACAGGCCCTTCAGGCCACCTAGCATGCCCTGCAGCCAGAACGAGTCGCGCATGCCCTGGGTGGCGTTGGAGTTCGGGCGATTGGCGCCGTAGAACGGACCCGACAGATCCTTGAAGAACTGCGAGCGATCGGCCAGCGTCTTCGCACGAATGTCGTCGAACACTTCGATGGGCAGGCCGTTGGGGTGGTTCGCTGTCTTCACCATGATCGGCGGCACCGCACCGATCAGCACCGCCTTGGCGACACGCGCGTTGCCGTGGCGGCCGATGTAATGCGCCACTTCACCGCCACCTGTTGAATGACCGACCAGCACGACATTCTTCAGATCCAGTTTTTCGATCAGCGCAGCCAGGTCATCTGCATACGTGTCCATGTCGTTACCGTTCCACGGCTGACTGGAGCGACCATGACCGCGGCGGTCATGCGCAATGGTGCGGTAGCCCTGCGAACTGAGAAAGAACATCTGCGCATCCCACGCATCAGCGGAGAGCGGCCAACCGTGCGAAAACACGATAGGCTGCCCTTGCCCCCAGTCTTTGTAATAAATCTCGGTACCGTCTTTGGTGATGATCGAGCTCATATCGATTTTTCCATGTGAGGAATGGGAAGACGCGCTCGCCCGATCACGGGCAACGCCAGTGCAGCCGATGCCATCGCCACGCCACCAAAGAAAGCACGCTTGATGGAGTCGATCTCCGGACGTTGATCTGTTGTCGACACACAGGCTCTCCTGGTGAACCCGTCGAGCGCGGCATAGCAGGCTGCGGCGAACCGTATCCTGCGTCGAGCCATGCGCGTGTGACGGAGATGGAGGGGTATGCAGGGCCGGCGAATGCCCTCGCCGCCCACCAACATTCTTCCCATTACGCGCCAACCAGGTATCCCTATCGCGGCAAATCTTGCCTACCCGATCAGGTAGATGACGCCACGGAAGAAAACGCAGACACAGTCACGCTGCTTCGCGAGGCGAAAAGTGTGTCTTGCGTGTTACAGAAGATCGACGGAATCAGCCGTCGAAGAAGCCGCGATTACGCGCCAACGTCACCGCGTGTGTGCGGTCGAGTGCGCCCAGCTTGGTCATGATGTTCTTCAATCGCGCCTTCACGGTGTCTTCCGAGACGCAAAGGATGTCGGCGATACGCTTGTTGGTGTGGCCGGTTGCCACCAGACGCAACACGCTGAGTTCTCGATCGCTCAGCATTTCTGACCAGGCGTGGGAGGCGATCTCTCCCGCCACCTCTACCGCCATTACGCGCCGCCCACCCATCACCGAACGGATGCCGGCAAGGATTTCATCGCGCGTGGCCGTCTTCAGCAGATAGGCGTTGGCGCCAAACGTCAACGCACGCTTCACGCGGGCATCGCCGGGATAGGACGTGAGCACGATGATCCGTGCGTCCGGAAACTCGCCACCCAGCGTCGAAATGGCTTGCAGGCCATCCACGCCGGGCATTTGCAGATCCACCAGCGCCACATCCGGGCGCAGTTCGCGATAGCGCACGATGGCTTCCGCGCCGTCAGCCGCCTGCCCGACCACTTCCATGTCGGGCGCGCTCTCGATCGCCGCGACGATGCCGTCGCGCATGATCGGGTGATCGTCGGCGATCAGGACCCGGATGCGTGTCGCATCAACTGTCACGTTATGGTCCCTCGACGTATGACTGGGCGGACCTCATCGGCAGGCGCGGGGAAACCCGCCGGGGGGCAATGGCCTGAACTATAGCGGGCGCAGCACCGTATCGATCAATGCCCATTCGGGTGATTCTGTGTTCGTCACACGGCACCTATGGTCGCGCCTTACGCAGCGATATGCTGTATGCATCGCCGCCGGACATCTCCGGCGACACCCCCACACGGAATATCTATGACGATGCTCGGATGGCCGGCCTTCGTCCGTCACGCTGTGCGATATCTTGGCGCAGCGCTATTGACAGCGTGCGTGCTGCTCACCGCCCATGCCAGTGACTCACCCAGCTTTCGCCGCCGGCTGTGGACCACCGAAACCGGTACGCCCGCCGATATCTGGGCCATGGCTCAGAGCAAGGGTGGCTATCTCTGGCTGGGTACCGGCAGCGGACTGTATCGCTTTGACGGTTTCCGTTTCGAACATTTTCAGCCGGCGGATGGCGAGCGCTTTCGCTCCAACGACATCACTGCGATGGGCTCGCTGCCCGACGGCTCACTGTGGATCGGCTTTTATTACGGCGGCGTGAGCAAGCTGCAGGCGGGACACCTACGGCAATACGCGCCGGGCAAAGATTTCCCGCTCGGCATGGTGTTGGCGTTTGCGCAGACGGGTGACGGCACGGTCTGGGCGGCAACGGAAGGTGGCCTTGCCCGCTTTGATGGCAGTCAGTGGCACACCGTCGGCGCCGATTGGAGTTATTCCTCGCATCGCGCCGATTGGCTCATCACCGCGCGTGACGGCACGCTGTGGGTAACCACCGGCGAATCGCTGATGTTTCTACGCCCTGGTGAACACCGTTTCCAGCCGACCGACCAGAACGTCGCCAAGTACGGCATCGTGGCGCAGGCGCCGGATGGAACGCTGTGGCTGTCCGATCACGACCACGGTACCCGCGCCCTGCCCGGCCTCACGCCCGACCACCCCAGCGTCACCGCCACCGAACGCCCCGGTGACACGGACTTTGCCTGGGCCAATCGCCTGCTGTTTGACCGCTACGGCAACCTGTGGGGCACGCTGGTCGATCGCGGCGGCATCTATCGCGTCGCCGACGTGGAACGATTGGCCACCGGCCGCTCCTTGCGGGCACAGGATCTTGCCGAAGTCATCGGCAAGGCCAGCGGGCTCGTTTCCGAGCGCGCCGTGCCCTTGCTGCAGGATGCCGAAGGCACGATCTGGGCCGGCACGAACATGGGCCTGGCCAGCTTCCATCGCAACAGCTTCCAGGTGCCTGGGCAGGTTCCGCTTGGCATGGCTGCCGACTATGCGATGGCCGCCGATGCGTCAGGCGTGATGTGGATCGCCAACGGCGGCAAGCTCTACCGTTCCGACGGCGATGACGACAAGCTGGTGCGCGGTGATTTGCACGACACCAGCGGCATGCTGTTCAACCACGTCGGCGACCTGTGGATGGTAGGCCGCAACAAGCTCTATCGCCTGCATGGGCAAGCGATCGACAGCACCGAGTGGCCGGTTTCGTCGGACCTCACGCGCGTCAACGCCTTTGCGGTCGACAACCAGGACCAGCTCTGGCTCGCGCTGGCCGAACACGGCCTTTATCGACTTCGACAAGGACGGTGGCAACAGGTCATCCCGACCGGCGCATTGACCGACGAAACGCCCACGGCGCTGGCTAGCGACAACCGCGGCGCGCTATGGATCGGTTATGCCGATGATCGCCTGGTCCGCCTCGACGGCCGCACCGCCCGGCTCTACACCGCCACCGATGGCCTGCACGTGGGCACCGTTACCTCGATCAAAGTCGACAGCGGCGATGTGCTGATTGGCGGTGAGCACGGATTGGCGCGATGGCGCGATGATCGCGTCACGTCGATGTCCGTTGCCGACAACGACGCGTTCAGCGGCATTACCGGCATCGTGCGCACATCCCGCGGAGACATCTGGCTGAACACCGGCAAAGGTGTGCTGCGCCTCGATGCGGCCGAGGCAGCGACCAGTTTCGACCAACCCGATCACGCGCCAGCCTATCGTCTGTTTGATTACCGCGATGGATTGCCAGGTATTGCCAAGCAGGCTGCGGTCGTTCCGACGAGTGTCGCGGACGAGCTTCAACATCTGTGGTTTCTGACCAACCAGGGCCCTGCCTGGATTGCTCCCGACGATCTCGGGAGCAACCTGTTGCCGCCGCCCGTCGATATTGCGTCGGTCATCGCCAACGGCAGGCACTACGCTGCCGCCGGTCAGGTCGACCTGCCCAAGGGCACCACTAATCTGCAGGTGCAGTACAGCGCGGCCAGCCTGGCCATACCGGATCGCGTGCGCTTCCGTTATCGGCTGGACGGCGTGGATGCAGGCTGGCAGGACGCTGGCAACCGCCGCGACGCGTTCTATTCCAACCTTGGCCCTGGCACGTATCGCTTCCACGTGATTGCGGCCAATGACGATGGTGTCTGGAATACCCAGGGTGCGGAAATTCGGCTGACCATAGCGCCGTGGTTCTATCAGGCGCGCTGGTTCTACGCTTTGTGCATTCTCGTTATCGTCACGCTGATCGCCGTGTTCCTTCTGTGGCGCACGCGCCTGGCCGCCGATCGGGTGCACCTGCAATTGATGGAACGCATGAACGAGCGCGAGCGTATCGCCCGCGAAATCCACGACACCCTGCTCCAGGGTGTGCAGGGACTGCTGCTACGACTGCAAGCCCTGATGGCCCGCCCGGTGCGTGACCAAGCCCATGGCGACGCATTGAATACTGCTATAGAGCAAGCCCGGCAGATGGTGATCGAGGGGCGCGGCAAGATCATCGCCTTGCGCGGCGATGGCCCGCAGGACAACGAGCCGGTGCAATCGATTCTCGCCGTGGGCGAAGATCTCGCCTCGCTCTACCCGCACGTAGCTTTCCGCCTCACCGCAGAGGGCAAGCCACGCAGGCTGTTACCCAGCGCACGCGACGAGATCATCGACATCGTCCGCGAAGCGATCCGCAACGCTTTCCTCCACGCGCAGGCGAAACACGTCGAGGTTCACGTGGATCATCAGGTGCACCAATTGCGCGTACGCATTACCGACGACGGCACGGGCATCGACGAGGCCACGGTACGTTCCGCCGCGCAGGCCGGGCACTGGGGCATTGTGGGCATGCGCGAACGCGCTCAGCGATTGGGTGCAAAGCTGACGCTGAAGCGTGCACACCCACGCGGCACGGAGTGGGTGTTGAGCGTCCCTTGTCGCGCCGCCTATCGATCAGAGTAGAGGACCACGCCGTGAGCACGAAGCGGCTCACGGCGTGGGCGTCGAGGCGTTACTTCGCCTCTTTCTCCATCAGCGTGTCGACCAGATTGGCCGGCACTTCCTCGTAGTGGTCGAACTCCATGGTGAACGTGCCGCGTCCACGCGTGGCCGAACGCAGGAAGTTGATGTAGCCGAACATTTCCGCGAGCGGAACGAAGCCCTGCACGAACGACTGCGTACCACGCTGCCCTTGTTCGCTCACCGTGCCACGTCGGCGATTGATATCGCCGATGACATCGCCCAGGTAATCGGGCTCCATCGACACCTCCAACCGCATCACCGGCTCCAGCAGTTTGGGCTTGCTCAGACGTTGAGCCTCGCGGAAGCACTGGCGCGTCGCAATCTCGAAGGCCAGTGCGGACGAATCGACGTCATGGAACTTGCCATCGATCAGGCGTGCCTTGAAGTCCACCACTTCGTAGCCCGCCACCTGGCCTTCGCGTGATTCGACATCTACCGCATGCTCCACCGCCGGTATGTATTCGCGCGGCACGCGACCGCCGACGATCTCATCGGAGAACACTACGCCGCCACCGGTCCCCAGTGGCTCGAACACCATGGTGACTTCGGCGAACTGGCCCGAACCGCCCGACTGCTTCTTGTGCGTATAGGTATGCTCGACCGTGCGACCAAACGCTTCGCGGAAGCTCACTTTGGGCTTGCCCATGAGAGCATCCACACCCAGCTCGGTGCGCATACGGTCGATGGTGACCTCGAGGTGCAGCTCGCCCATGCCCTTGAGCACGGTCTGGCCGGTTTCCTTGTCCATTTCCAACCGCAGCGAAGGGTCGGCTTTCACCATCTTGTAGAGCGCCGACGACAGCTTGTCGACATCGTTACGGCTCTTGGGTTCTACCGACACGCTGATCACCGGATCAGGAAAACGCATGCGTTCGAGCAGCGCGGGATGCGCCGGATCCGACAGAGAGTCGCCGGTTTCCGTTTCCTTGAGCGAAACGAAGGCCACGATGTCGCCCGCGCGCGCTTCGTCGATCTCCTTGGTGGCGTTCGCCTGCACTTCGACGATACGGCCGATGCGCTCCTTCTTGCCACGCGTGACGTTGAGCAAGCTGTCACCCTTGCTGACCACGCCCGAGTAAACACGACAGAACGTGAGCGTACCGAACTGGTCGTTGATCACCTTGAAGGCCAGCACACGGGCCGGCGCGTCGTCCACCACGCCTTGCTCGCCGGTCACGTGGCCGTCTTCGTCGACCAGCGCAATGCCGCCGTTCTCACCCGGGTACGGCATATAGTCGATCACGGCATCCAGCAGCTGCTGCACACCCTTGTTGCGGTACGAGGAGCCGCAGAACACCGGCACCAGCTTGCCTGACACGCAGCCCTTGCGAATGCATTCCTTCAGCTTCTCCGGGTCGAACTCGCCCGTTTCGATCAGGCGATCGAAGGCTTCGTCATCCATGGCCAAGGCGTATTCCAATGTCTCCTGGCGCAGCTTCGCCAGGTTGGCCACCCAAGCCTGGTCACGGGCTTCGGAGAACTTGACGCGTCCGGCGATTTCGTCGAGCGGCACGGTATCCCACGGGCTGTCCTTGTCATCGCCCTTCCAGATATAGCCCACGCCGGCGACCAGATCAGCCATGCCGATGAACTCGTCGTGGCTACCCAGTGGCACCTGGCACAGCAATACGTTGGCGCCGAGGCGCTCACGGATACCTTTCACGCAGTGCTCGAAGTTGGCGCCCGTGCGGTCCATCTTGTTGACGTAGCACACGCGCGGCACGTTGTACTGGTCAGCCAGACGCCAGTTGGTTTCCGTCTGCGGCTCCACGCCCGCCACGCCATCGAACACGACAACCGCACCGTCGAGCACGCGCAGGCTGCGGTTCACCTCAATGGTGAAGTCCACGTGGCCTGGCGTATCGATCAGGTTGATCTGGTGACCCTTCCACTCGGTAGACACCGCCGCCGACTGAATGGTGATGCCGCGCTTGCGTTCCTGCTCCAGGTAGTCGGTGGTGGTGGAACCCTTGCCGTCCTTGGTGTCATGCACATCGACGATCTGATGCTTCTTTCCCGTGTAGTACAGGATGCGCTCGGTCGTCGTGGTCTTGCCCGCGTCGATGTGCGCAATGATGCCGATGTTCCGGTACAGCTGAAGCGACTTCTTACGTGCCATGGGTTCCGCCTAGGATGAAGGTGCATGCCAACCGGGCGGGGTCCACCAATCCACCCTGCCCGGGGATCCGCCCAATATAGGGTCGTTCAGCCAAGCATCAATGTCGCGTGAAGTCGTTTGAAATCATTGACTAATGCCAGGCGACATCCATCGGTCCATCGCCAGGCATGCCGCTGACTGTCCCCTGGCTGTCGCCTCTGCCGCCCGAAAGGCTTGCTCCGGCCCCTGATGCTCATACCCTGAGGTTATGAGCTGACAACCAAAAGTCATTGGACATGTTTGGACGTCTATACCGCTGTTGACTAGAACTTGCGAACGCCATTAGCCTGCAATTGCTGCATTGCGTCACTGCTCTTCTTTCGACTGGGGAACCCACTACATGCATAAGAACGCCGTCGGTCTGAAGGCCGCGCCAAGTCTCCTTGCTCTTGCGCTTCTTTCCATCCTCTCGCCTGCCTCCGCGCAGGATGCGACGCCTGCACCCACCACTGAAAACGCCAAAAAACTCAGCACCGTGATTGTCACCGGTACGCGTGCGGACAACCGGACGGAGAGCAGCTCGCTTACCCCGATCGACGTTGTCTCGGCACAGACGCTGCAACAAACCGGCACCACGGAACTGACCACGGCACTCGCCCGCATCATCCCGTCGCTGACTTTCCCGCGCCCGTCCGCGTCGGACACCGCCGATTCGCAGCGCCCCGCCCAGTTGCGCGGTCTGTCGCCGGATCAGGTCTTGGTTCTGGTGGATGGCAAGCGCTGGCACCCCGGCGCCATCCTGCTCACCAATGGCGTGCTCGGCCGTGGTTCGCAGGCGGTGGACCTCAACACCATTCCCATCGGCGCCATCGATCACATCGAGGTGCTGCGTGACGGTGCATCCGCACAATACGGTTCGGACGCCATCGCTGGCGTGATCAATATCGTGCTCAAGAAGGGCGCGCAGGGCGGCGAGGTCGATCTGACCGGCGGCCAGTATTCCGCTGGCGACGGCCGCCAGTGGCAGGGTTCGGCCAACTTTGCGCTGCCACTGAGCGACGACAAGGGCTGGATCCGCTTCACGCTGCAGGATGGCAACCAGGATTACACCAATCGCTCGCAACCCAACCGTACGCGCCCCTGGGAAGGCACCACCCAGCGTTTTGGCGATCCGGCGGTGAAAGACCACAACCTGTTCGTGAATGCACAGTTCGACCTGACGCCGAACGTGCAGCTGTATGCCTTTGGACACTACAGCGACCGCAACACCACCTCGCCGGCGTTCTTCCGCAACCTGGCGAACAGCAACTCGGTGCCGTCGATCTATCCAAACGGTTACCTGCCGCTGGAGCACGCTGACTCCACCGACCGCTCGCTGGTGGTGGGGATCCGCGGCAAGACGGAAAGCGGCTGGCGTTGGGATATCAGCGGCAACTACGGCGGCAACCGCGTGTCCTATGCCACCGAGAACAGCGTTAATCGTGCCTACCTGCACGATTTCGGCTACAGCCCCACTGAGTTCCACGACGGCATTCTCAAGGCGGCGCAGCAGTCGTTCGACGTGGACATCGCCAAGGAGTTCTCGACCAGTTGGCTACCCAACCCAGTGACGCTGGCGTTTGGTGCGGAGTACCTGCGCCAGACCTACGCAATCGACGCGGGTGACCTGACCTCGTGGTACACCGGCACCTCCGGCGTTTCCGGCGGCGCCCAGGGCTTTGGCGGCTACCAGCCCACCGATGCAGGCTCATACAGCCGCCACGACGTGGCCGAGTATGTCAGCCTGGAATCCAACCTGACCGATCGCTTCAGCACTTCGCTGTCCCTGCGCCACGAGGATTACACCGACTTCGGCAACACCACGTCCGGTGCGCTCGCAGGCCGTTTCGACTTCACTGACCGCTTCGCACTGCGCGGCAGTGCCTCCACCGGCTTCCGCGCGCCGTCGTTGGCGCAGCAGCATTACTCGTACACGTCTTCGCTGTATTACGGCGCAGGCAATTCGTTGCACCTGCCCGCCGGCATCTACAATACCGGCCTGGTGCCCGTGAACAGCGAGATCGGCACCTTGCTCGGCGCGCAGCCGCTGGAGCCGGAGAAGTCGCACAACTACACACTGGGCGCGGTGTGGAACCCGGTCGATGCGCTCAACCTGAGCGTGGACATCTACCAGATCACCATCGACAACCGCATCACCCTGTCCAGCAACCTGGCGACCACCTCGCCCGCGGTGCAGTCCTACCTTGCGGCCAACGGCGTCACCGCCACCAACTACAGCGGCATTGCCTATTTCACCAATGCGGTGAATACGCGCACACGCGGTATAGATCTGGTGACGAGCTACCTGAGCGACTTCGGCGATGCCGGTTCGCTACAGAGCACGCTGAGCTACAACTACAACAAGAACAAAGTCACCGACATCAAAGCCAATCCGGCCATCCTCAACCAGCTGGGCGTGAACCTCAAGCGCATCGACCGGCGCGACCAGTACGGCCTGCTGGCCGATACCACACCGCGCAGCAAGCTCATCCTCAACGAGCTCTACAGCCTTGGCCACTGGAGTTTCAACGGCACGGCGACGCGGTATGGCAGCTTTGTGTCTTATAACTCCACCACCGCTGCGCTGGACCAGACCTTCGGCGCGAAATGGATCTTCGACTTTGCGGTGAACTACAACCTCGACCGCTGGACCTTCACCCTCGGCGGCGACAACGTGTTCAACACCTACCCCGATCGGGTAATCCCAGCCAACGATAACAATGGCACACTGCCGTACTCGGTGTTTTCGCCGTTCGGCTTCAATGGCGCCTATGTCTACGGCAAGGTGGCCTACCGCTGGTGAGTGCATGGTGCTGACCCGCCCCGGCGGGTCAGCAGCGGCCCCTTCACCACGCGCGAACGAGCCGTGTGCGATAGCTCCGGGCATACCTTCCTCACGGAGTTGCCCTCATGGCCGCAGAACCTACCCTTACCCCTGAATTTATCGCCCAACAACGTAAACGCCTGGAGACCCTGCGCCAACAAGTGCTGGGCGGCGAACTGGACGTCAACGCTCGCAAGCGCGCCTTCACCGAAGAACATGGCGACGAGGCGGAGGAGTTCGAGGACGAGGCGCAAAGCTTGGCCCAGGAAGAAGTACGCCAGGCGCAACACGACGTGGACGACCAGCGAGTGGCCGACATCCAGCGCGCCCTGGAGAAGATCGACGAAGGCACCTATGGGATATCGGACGAAAGCGGCGACTCGATACCGAAGGCACGGCTGGAGGTTCGTCCCGAGTCGGTACTCACGGTGGAAGAGGAAGCGGCTCGCGAGCGCCAGCGATAGCCCCTTGAGCCGGGCGCAATCGCCCCGACTATGAAGACTCCCGGGCATCCGTCCCGGAGTCGTTGCCGAGGAGATCACGTCGTGAGTCATCGCTCCACCTTCGACCTGTCCCCGCCCACCCCACAGCAACTCGATACGCTCGCTGCAACGCTGACCGCCGATGAGCGCGAAGTGCTGCTGGACCATGGCACCGAATCGCCGTTCTGTGGCGTACTGCTGACGGAGAAGCGCGCTGGCGTCTATGGCTGCCGCCTATGCGGCCTGCCGCTGTTCCTGGCTGGCGCCAAGTTCGACAGCCGCACCGGCTGGCCCAGCTTCACTACGCCCTTCGACGACGCGCACCTCAACTACGTGCGCGATGTCAGCTACGGCATGGTGCGCACGGAAATCCGCTGCGCACGTTGCGGCAGCCACCAGGGCCACGTGTTCGACGACGGCCCGCCGCCGAGCTACCAGCGCTACTGCATCAATTCGGTGTCACTCGAATTCGTGGCCGCCACCGATCCGCTGCCGGACAAGCTCGGTCGCGGCGCACCCGAAGGCGCGGTCTGGCAAAACTTCCCCGCCTGATCTCCTCAACCGCATCGTCAGGACACATCCATGTCGCTGAAGTCACGTTACGGTCGTCCCGTCTGGTTGGCCTCTGGCCTACGCACACCCTTCGCCAAGGTGGATGGCGCGCTCGCCTCGTACGACGCCATCGCGTTGTCGGTACCTGTGGTGCAACGCATGCTGGCCAGCCTGCCCGAGGGTCAGCGCCCCGATTTCGCCGCCTGGGGCACAGTGGTGCCCAACCTCACCTGGAGCAACATCGCGCGCGAAGTGCTGATGGATGCGGGTGCGCCCGCCACCATCCCCGCTTTCTCCACCATCATGGCCTGCTCCACCAGCATGATCGGCATGATCGAAGCGGCCGGCATGCTGGACGATGACAGCTTGCAGCTGGCCTTGGTGGGCGGCGTGGATAGCCTGAGCCGCATACAGCTCGGCCTGCCGCAGCGATTGTCCGACTGGATCCGCCAGTTCCAGAAAGCACGCTCGGTTGGCGAGAAGGTCTCGCACGCACTGTCACTGAAACTGGGCGACATCAGCCTGTACATCCCCGGCATCGTGAACCGCACGACGGGCTTGAGCATGGGCGAGCACACCGAGATCACCGCCAAGGACTGGCATCTGCGCCGTGAGGATGAGGATGCACTGGCGCTGGCCAGCCATCAGCACACGGTAACCGCGTGGAACAACGGCTTCTTCGACGACCTGGTGATTCCGGTTGGGGAGTTTCGGCGCGACAGTATTGCTCGCGCCGACACCTCACTGGAAAAACTCGCCAAGCTCCCACCCGCCTTTGACCGCACCACGGGCCAAGGCACGCTGACCGCAGGCAATTCGTCGCCGCTGACCGACGGCGCGGCTGGCCTGTGGGTTGCCAGTGACAAAGGACTCGAACGCCTCCCCTCGCACGTGCCGCGCGTAAAGTTGGTGGACTGGGAAATTGCCGCGGTCGATTTTCGTGTCGAAGGTTTGCTGATGGCGCCTGCGTTCGTCATCCCCAAGCTGCTCGCACGACACGGATTGCGCTACGACGATGTGGCTCTGTGGGAGATCCACGAGGCGTTCGCTGCGCAGGTGCTGTTCCATATGGCGGCACTGGAAAGCCGAGAGTTCCTTACCCGCAAGGCAGGTGTGGATCGCGACTTCGGCCCGTTCCCGCGCGATCGCGTGAACCCCAACGGCGGCAGCCTCGCCATCGGCCACCCGTTCGGCGCCACCGGTGCGCGCATCCTGAGCCAGGCAGTGAAGGAACTGGCCGCGATGCCGACAGGCACGCTCGGCATCGTCAGCATCTGTGCCGATGGTGGCCAGGGCACGGTGGCCCTGCTCGAAGCGGCCTGATCGTCCATGGCGTAGCTTGCTAGGATGCCCCTCATCACTGCGATGGGGGAGCATCCATGACGTTGAAGCTTTCGCTTTTCACCCTTGCCTTGGCCAGCCTGCTGACCGCGGCGCCCGCCGCGGCAGCTGACAGCAAGCCGCCCGCGGACAAGGATTTCATTGCCTACGACCAGCCGCTGATCGCCTTCATCCACGCCAACGTCATTGACGGTACCGGCGCGAAGATCATGCGTGACCAAACGCTGGTGATCGACAAGGGCCGCGTCACCGCACTAGGCAAGAGCAGCAAGATCAAGGCGCCGCAGGACGCCAAGGTGATCGATGCCCAAGGCAAGACGCTGATGCCCGGCTTCGTGATGGTGCATGAGCACATGTTCTATCCGGCCGGCGGCGTCGAGTACAACGAGATGAGCTACAGCTTTCCGCGCCTCTACCTTGCCGGCGGCACCACCACGATGCGCACAGCCGGTTCGATGATGCCGTATGCCGATATCAACGTGCGCGATGCCATCAACGCTGGCAAGGTGATCGGTCCGGACATGGACGTGACCGGCCCCTACCTCAACGGCCCCGGCCTGCCGATTCCCGCCGTACACGTACTCAGCGGCCCCGACGATGCCGAGCGCACCGTCAACTATTGGGCGGATGAAGGCGTCACTTCCTACAAGGCTTACATGCAGATCACGCGCGAGGAACTGAAGCGCGTGATCGACACGGCGCACACCCGCAAGGCCAAGGTCACGGCACACCTGTGTTCGGTGACCTATCGCGAGGCAGTGGACATGGGCATCGACAACCTGGAGCACGGCTTCTTTGTGTCCAGCGATTTCGTGAAGGATAAACAGCCGGATCAGTGCCCCAAGGGTCCGGCCGTATCCGATTCGCTTGCTGCCGTCGAAGCGAAGTCCGCTGAAGTGAAGTCACTGATGCGCGACATGATCGATCACCGTGTAGCACTCACCTCCACGCTGACCGTCTTCGAAACTTTCGTACCCGGGCGCCCCAAGGCACCTCAGGGTGCGCTGGACCTGATGCTTCCCGAAGTACGCGCACAGTACGAGGCCTCCTGGAACAAAGTGCAGAGCAGCAAGGGACGCATGACACCGGAGACGTACCTCAAGCTCGCCCGCATGGAGAAGCAATACGCCGACGCTGGTGGCCTGCTGCTCGCTGGCACCGACCCAACCGGCTACGGCGGCGTGGTACCGGGCTATTCGTCCAAACGCGAGATCGAGCTATTGGTGGAAGCCGGTTTCACCTTCGAGCACGCCGTAAAGGTCGCCACGTACAACGGCGCGAAGTACCTGGGACGCGAGGCTGACGTGGGCACGCTCGCCGTAGGCAAGCGCGCCGATCTCGTGGTGATCGATGGCGACCCTTCGAAGACCACCACCGACATCGAACACATGCCCTATGTTTTCAAGAACGGCGTGGGCTACGACACGCAGAAGATTTTCGACGCCACCCACGACACGGTCGGCCTGCATTGACCATAGTGCGCTGGCGCTCCCTCACAGGAGCGCCAGCCACAGGTATCAGAAGTACACCTGTGCACGCATTTCGAAGATGTGCGGATCGACCTTCAGGTTTCCTCGATCGCTGAATGCCCACACGTAATTGGTCTGCAGCTTGAGGTGTTCGCCCAGGTACCAATTGACGCCAGCCGTCCAGTCATGTTCCTTGCCGCCGGTGATGGCGCCGTCGTTGAGATCCAGCTCGCTGTAGCGCACCGCCAGCTCCACGGCACCCCACGCATGGGTGGGTCGCACCGCCTGCAGATCGCGGCCGTTATATCGACGATCGGCCACGTTGCCATCACTGTAAGCTCGCGACTCGCCGGTCAGTGTCCAGGTGGTGAACACATAGAAGCCGCTCACGTCGTAGTTGGGCTTGCCGTTGTAGCGATCAACCTGTGCCTGCAGGTATTCCCCCTGCAGCGACCACGGCCCCTCGATCCACAATGACTCGAAACCCTGTCGACTCACGCTCTTGCTGTAAGGCAGATTGCCCGAGTCCACCAGACGGACGGGTGACAGGCCATCTTCAGGGCGAGCACGCAACCGTGCGGACGATGGCACCGTCCCATCATCCGCCCAGTCCAGTTTCTCCCGCGATGCGGAAACGCCCAGGTGCAGCACCTTGCCGGGCGTGTTGAGTGGCATCCAAGCCGCGCGTCCGGCCCAAGTGTGGCCGGGGTTGTTGCCATCGAAATCTTTGCGCCAGAAGTAGTCGCCGATGTTGATGATGAAGTGCGGCCGCACCAGCGCCCAGTCGAAACCTGCACGACGACCTTCCCACACCGCCTGCGTTGGCAACGCCGTTTCGATAAAGGTTGTGGCGGAGCTGCTGGTCACGCCCTCGAAACCTACGGGTGTCTTGGAATAACCAAAGCGAAAATTGCCCACGTCCTCGCCGATCACCCCGCTGCTACGGAAACGCACGAAGGCATCGGCCCACTGCTTGGCCTGGAAGTCGTACTGCGCGATGGCGTCGTAAACGCCAGGCTTGCGCAGATACAGACCGAAGTAACGGCGACGATTGGTGCCGGCATCGTCGAACTTGCCGTTGTCGTGAGAGAACTGATTGACGTCGTACTGATAGAGCACGGCCAACCCGACATCCGTACCGTCGGACGCCGTCACGTGGGTGGGCCAATTGCCGTAGAAGTCATAGTCGTCCGCAAGACAACACATTGGCCATGCGCACAGCAGCGCGCCCGCGACGAGCGCGCGGCGAAAGACACTGACGGTGTTTGCAGGCACGGATTGGTTCATGGTCTCGCCTCCCAACGAGTAGATGGATGCTCTCCAAGGCCCGCCATGGCGGGAAATGACTTTTCCGCATATGCACATGCCGAGTTTCCGCCGCGATGCGCAGCGTGAAATCTATCGATCTGCCTGTAAGTTGCCCTGATCAAAGGGCTTGACGTCGCCTAAACATGCCAGCGCTTACACCTGACTACGGGGGTGGTTTGGCATCAAGGCGACACCCATGGCCGTCTATCCGACGCTTATCGTCCACAACGCGAAGATCCATACCGGCGTCGCACATCGCCCCGAGGTGCAGGCATTGGCGGTCAATGGGCGCCGCATTGCCGCGGTGGGTACCAATGGCCAGATACGCGCGCTCGCCGGCCCCGCCACCATCGTCATCGATGCAGGGAAACGCCGCGTCATCCCCGGCTTGATCGATGCCTGCCTGCCCCTGATCGCCACAGGACTGGGCTACAACCAGCAACTGCGCTGGGATGGCATCCCGACACTGGACGAAGCCTTGCGCGTGCTGGCCGAACAAGTACGACGCACGCCGGCTCCGCAGTGGGTGTCCGTGATAGGCGGCTTTTGTGAGCACCAGTTCGCCGAACGCCGGCTGCCAACGCTGGAAGAACTCGATCGCATCGCGCCGTCCACGCCGGTCTATATCCAGCACCTGCAGGATCGCGCTTTGCTCAACGCTGCCGCCATTGCGGCCTGTGGCTACGATGCAAGCACCCCCGACCCGCTTGGCGGACATATCGAGTGGGATGCTGCCGGCGCGCCCACTGGCTTACTCATCGCGGCGCCCTCCACGGAGGTATTTCAGCAGGCGCTCGCACACGCGCCCGAGCTTCCCCACGAATACCAGATCAACAGCACGCGCCAGTTCATGCGTGAACTGAACCGGCTCGGCATCACCAGCGTGATCGACCCAGGTGCTCCGCAGCTGCGCTACCCCGGTGATTACGGCACGGTGGAAGAACTGGCCCAGCACCATCTACTCAGCGTGCGCGTGGCTTACCATCTCGCCGCCCAGACGCCCGGGGCGGAGATCGCCGATTACTTGCACTGGTCCACCATCCATCGCCCGCGCGATGGCGACGACGCGTTCCGTTTCAATGGCGCCGGCAGCGTGCTCGTACACGCCGCCGAGGATTACGCCCATTTCCGTCAGCCGCCGCCATCCATCCCCGCCCAGGCCGCTGCTGATCTTGAGGATGTCATAAGCCGATTGGTCGCACGTAACTGGCCCTGGCGCATGCACGCCAGCTATGGCGAAACCATAAGCATGGCGCTGGATGTGTTCGAACGCATCCATGCGAAGCTACCGCTGCAGTCCGTGCCCTGGTTCATCGACGGCGCAGAAACGATCGACGATCACCAGATCGAACGAATCGCCCGCCTCGGCGGCGGCATCTGCCTGCAACCCAACATGGCTTATCAGGGGGAATACTTCATCGAGCGGCATGGTGAGCATGCCGCCGCGCGCGCACCACCGCTGCGCCACCTGCTGGAGGCCGGACTGCATGTCGGCATCGGCTCCGGCGGAACAGAGCGGGCAAGCATGGATCCCTGGGTGACGCTGTCCTGGCTGGTCACCGGGGGCACGCTGGGCGACGTGGCGCCGTATTCCCGCGAGCAACGGCTGGATCGCGCCACTGCGCTCGCGCTGCACACGCGAGCCAATACGTGGTTCTCGGCTGAAGAAGGCAGCAAGGGGCAGATCGACATTGGCCAGCTCGCGGATTTTGCCGTACTCACGCAGGACTATTTCGATATCGCCGACGAAGACATCCGTTACACCAAGGCAACGCTCACCGTGATGGACGGGCACGTTGTCTTTGCCGACGGTGACTTCCATGCGCTCGATCTGCCGCCGCCCACGCCATTGCCGGCCTGGTCGCCCCTGCATCACGGACATGGTGTCTGGAGGCCACCGGAGGATGGACACGTCGACAAACGCGCGGCCCCCTCTTCTCGTGGCGTCCTGCCCTGACCGCCGATGTCGTTCGCTGTGCGGCGGCTCGCGTGCATCGGTGTGTAAAGGATCCGCAGGCTCTCAATCGCTCGCGGAGTTACGCGAGCAGCGACCGGCCCAGGAGCGGCGCCGCCATCCGAATCCAGTGTTTTCTGGGAAAATGTCCCCATATGTTTGGCTGAACCAGCGCGGTGGATGAATGAGCAACGTGATTGAATTGGTAGGTTTCGACGGCGACGACACGCTGTGGCACAGCGAGGGCTATTACCAGTCGGCGCATGGCGAGTTCGAACGTATCGTCGGCGAGTACGTGGATCTCGCCGACGTGCGCGTGCATGATCGGCTGCTGGCCACAGAGCGCCGCAACATCAAGCTGTTCGGTTACGGCGCGAAGGGCATGACGCTGTCCATGCTGGAATCGGCCATCGACATCACGGAACAACGCATCAGCGCGATCGATCTGCATCGCGTGATTGAGCTGGGTAAGCAGGTGCTGGCGCATCCGGTGGACCTGCTGCCAGGCATTCGTGAGGCCGTGGAAGCCGTTGCGCAACACCACCGCGTGGTGCTCATTACCAAGGGTGACCTGTTCCACCAGGAGCAGAAGGTCGCCAGCAGCGGCTTGGCTGACCTATTCCATCGCATCGAGATTGTTTCGGAGAAGGACGAGCGCGCCTACCGCAATGTGCTGGAAGAATTCCAGCTTACGCCTGCGCGCTTCGCCATGGTGGGCAACTCGTTGCGCTCGGATATCGCGCCGGTGGTTGAGATGGGTGGTTGGGGCGTCTACATGCCCTACCACGTGACCTGGGCGCACGAAACCGATACCGACTTTGTCGACCATGCTTCGCGCGTCATACAAGTGGAAGGCCCAGGCGGCATCGCTGGCGCCCTCAAGGAGTTGCAAGGCCGTGCTGCAGCCTGAAGCGACCATCGCTGAATCTACCATCGATCCCGTGCGCGACGTGGCGCACGATCAAGCGCGGCTGCGCGATTTCATCGAGGCACATCCACGCCTGTTTGTGCTGACAGGCGCAGGGTGCAGCACGGATTCGGGCATTCCGGACTACCGCGACACCAACGGTGGCTGGAAACGACCACAGCCGGTGACCTATCAGGCTTTCATGGGCGAGCAAGCCACACGCCAACGTTATTGGGCGCGCAGCTTGGTGGGTTGGCGGCGCTTCGGGCGGGCCCTGCCCAATGCCACGCACCATGCATTGGCACGACTGGAGCAGCAGGGCCGTATTACCGCGCTGCTCACCCAGAACGTCGACGGACTGCATCAGGCCGCCGGCCACCGCCACGTGATCGACCTGCACGGACGGTTGAACGAAGTGCGTTGCATGAGCTGCACGCTGCGCTTTCCACGCGATACCTTTCAGGAGGCACTGGTCGAGCTCAACCCCGATTGGGCAATGTTGGACGCGGGTGATGCACCGGATGGCGATGCCGACCTGGATGGGCGTGATTTTTCGTCCTTTGACGTGCCTCCCTGCCCGCACTGCGGCGGCATCCTCAAGCCGGACGTGGTGTTCTTTGGCGAAAACGTGCCCCGCCATCGCGTTGACGCCGCCGTCACCTCGCTGAACGAGGCGGACGCCCTGCTCGTGGTCGGCTCGTCGCTGATGGTCTTCTCCGGCTACCGCTTCGCGGTCGCCGCCGCACGCGACGGCAAGCCGATTGCAGCGGTAAACATGGGCAAGACCCGGGCCGATCCGTTGCTCAGCCTGAAGATCGAACAATCCTGCGCTGAGGTGCTGGCATTTCTGTCATAAACGCGCGGCGGTAGACCGCTCGCGCAATATGACAATTTGATGCAAAGTAGACGTCCCGGTCGTCCGGAACTACTGCATGAATGCCAGGTTGCAGCATCGCGTCACCCCGTCGCGTGTATCACCGGCCCCCGCCAGGAACCGCCCGGGCACGCTTTCGGAATTCGATCGGATCCGGCAGACCCTGGATGGCTATCTGGCCAAAGCAGCCGAATCGCGCAAGCGCCTGCTAGAAGAGCCCTACGATCCGAAGTTGCTGCACGCATGGCGCGTCAACCTGCGCCGCGTAACCGCCACACTGAAAGACGTAGCGTCGCTGTCCGACGATGACCTGCACGACGTATTGGCCTATTTGCGTTCCTGCCGCGAAGCCACCGGGCAATGCCGCGACATGGACATTCTCGCCATGGAAACGCTGCCAACCTTCCTGGACAAGGAACACGGTGAACTGGCTGAGACCCAAACCGTACGCAAGACACTCAGCGAGCGGCAGCAGCAAAATCACAAGAGCGCGCTCGCCCAGCTCAAAAAATACGGTCTGACCACGCCACTGCGAGCCTGGCGTCACTGGGTGCATGTACTGGAACCACCCAGCGACAAACGCGTGCGGGAAGTCGCGGCAGCTGTCATCGAGAAGCGCTTCGCGGATCTGAGGAAACGTGCCGGCAAGCTGGATGGCGGCCAGAAACGCCTGCATCGGCTGCGCAGCGCGACCAAGAAGCTGCGCTACAGCATCGAGCTCTACCAGCACGCCTTCCCCAAGGCAGCCACCACTCAATGGCTGAAACGCCTTGCTGACCTGCAGGGGCATCTGGGGCTCGCGCATGACCGCATGATGGCGCGCACGCTGATCGCCGAAGTCGCAACGGGTGACAATGCCAAGGCCAGACTCAAAGCCTTCCGGCGATGGACCAAACGCACAGCCTTTGAAGCTTCGGAGAAAGCGCTGCAGTCACTCGTCAAGCTGGAGCAGCTGAAGGCCTACTGGCGCTCTGCGGCCCACTAGCACAGCCGTACAGCTACAACTAACGCCGAGCGCGAAAGAATTCGCGCAGCATGGTGGAGGCCTCATCGGCCAGCAAACCACCCTCAACCGTCACGCGATGATTGTGGCGGTCGGAGATCAGCGTATCGAACACGCTGCCCGCTGCACCCGTCTTGGGATCGGTAGCCCCGTAGACCACGCGCCCAATGCGCGCGTGCACCAGCGCCATGGAGCACATGGCACACGGCTCCAGCGTTACGTACAGGGTCGCCCCCGGCATGCGGTAGTTGGACAGCTTCTCGCCTGCCGCGCGCAGCGCCATGATTTCCGCGTGTGCGCTGGGATCGTTGAGCGTGATGTTGCGGTTCCAGCCCAGCCCGATGATTTCGTCGCCCTGCACCAGCACCGCGCCCACCGGCACCTCGTTCTCGGCATCACGCGCGTGCGCGGCCAGCTGCAAGGCGCGGCGCATATAGCCCTCGTCTTCGACGGAAAACTGCGGCGGCACGGGCAAGAGGGTGTCGGTCATCGGGACGGCTACAGACAACGGGCCGGTCATTCTATCGCCCGCGATGCTGGCTGTGCCGAGGCCGTGATGTCGATGACGAAATCGAGAAAGGCGCGAACCTTCGCCGAAGGATGATGGCGAGAGGGATAAAGCGCATACAGCGGGAAGCGCTCGTCCGGCCAATCGGGAAACAGTTCGACCAACTGCCCGCTTGCGACCAGAGGCCCGACGGCCACTTCCATGACCTGCGCGATGCCATAACCGGCCACGCAAGCGGCATGCATAGTGCCCCCGTCATTGACGATCAACCGACCGGTGGTTTTCACGGCAAGCTGTTCGCGCTTGCGATGGAACTCCCAGGGAAACGTGCGGCCGGTCGCAGGATCGCGAAACTCGATACAGATGTGCTTGCTGGCCTCCAGCTCCTGCGGCTGGGTCGGGCGCCCGTAGCGATGCAGATAGGCTGGCGCCGCCACGGTGAGGATGCGTGTGTCCAGCAGCTTGCGCGCCACAAGGGTGGAATCCGGTGGTTCGCCAAAGCGGACGGCCACATCGAAACCATCGGCCACGATGTCGCCCAACTGGTCGCGCGTTGCAAGCTCCACCTGCAGTTGCGGATATGCCGCCATGAACTCACCCAGCCGCGGCGCCAACACTAGGCGCGAGAACAGCGGGTCCATGTGCACGCGCAACCGACCCCGCACGCTGGTAGCCCCTTGCGCGGCATTGGCGGCAGCTTCTTCCAGCCCCGACAGCAACGGCAGCACCTGCGCGTAAAAGCGCCGACCTTCATCCGTCAGGCGGACCGATCGCGTGGTGCGATCGAAAAGGCGGATGCCCAGTCGAGCCTCCAGCCGGGCGATGGCGCGGCTGACGCCGGGCGGAGACATGTCCAGCGCCTCGGCAGCGGCGGCGAAACTACCGCCATCCACCACGGCGGCGAACACGCTCATACCGTTAAGCGTGCGCTCGTCGAAAGACATAATTGATGCCTTTTTGTCACTTATCTATTGCCATTGATGTTATCGCGAAACGAGTTGCACGCATCCAGAATCGCCCTCGAACGCGGCGCATTGCCGCCAGACTGAGGATTCCGAACATGTATGCCGTGATGGGTGTCACCGGCCAGGTTGGCGGCCAGGTAGCCAACGAACTGTTGACGGAGGGCCATGCCGTTCGCGCGATCCTGCGCGACGAGACGAAGGCGGGCCGCTGGATGGATCGCGGCTGCGAGGTCGCGCTGGCGACAGCCGACGATCCGGATGCTCTCGCCACAGCCTTCGCCGGCGCTGACGGCGTCTTCCTGATGATTCCGCCCGACTACGACCCAGCCCCAGGCTTCCCCAGCGTCCAGAAGATCATCGCAGCCGTGTGCCAGGCGGTGGATGTTGCGCGTCCGGACAGGATGGTATTCCTGTCTACGGTGGGTGCTCATGTGGAGGCATTTTCGCTACTGAGCAATTCGCGCATGGTTGAGTCTGCGCTACGAGAACTACCCATACCCACGACCTTCGTGCGCGCCGGCTGGTTCATGGAGAACGCCGCATGGGACGTCGCCGCTGCCCGCCAGGGGCTCATTCCCAGTTTTCTACAACCGCTCGACCACCCTATTCCCATGGTGGCAACCGCCGATATCGCCCACACCATAGCGGACGCCCTGAAGGATCGTTGGCAGGGCACGCGGATCATCGAACTGGAAGGGCCCCGCCGTTATTCGGCGCTCGACATCGCCAGCGGCTTCGCTGCCGCCCTCGGGCGCCCCGTAAACACCGAGCAGGTACCTCGCGATACGTGGGAAAACCTGTTCCAAACGCAAGGCATGCAAAACCCTGATCCCCGCATGCGTATGCTCGATGGCTTCAACGAGGGCTGGATCGACTTCGAGCGGGGCGAAGCGGGCTCGCTCAAGGCAACGACAACGCTAGAAAGCGTATTGCGCGATCTGGTCGAACGGTCTTCCTGAGGTCAACTGACGGACAGCTCCATGACATCGAACAAGCATCAGACGCAGCAAACCGCGCTCATCGTGGGCGCTTCCCGCGGACTTGGCTTCGCGCTGGCCGACGAATACCTCAAGCGCGGCTGGCAGGTCATCGCCACGGTTCGTCACGAAAAACCCGGGCCGCTCCATGAGCTGGCTGCCAGCGCCGACGGCCGGCTGGAGATCGAGCTGCTCGACATCAACTCACCAGCGCAACTGCAGGCGCTGAGCCAACGCCTTGCCGGGCGAGATCTCGACTTGCTGTTCGTCAACGCAGGCGTCGCGATCGACGCAGAAAAACCCATCGCCGAGATCAGCACGGACGCCTTCGTGGACACCATGGTGACCAACGCGCTGAGCCCGATGCGCGTGATCGAGACGCTGGCTCCACTGGTCACCGTCAGCGGCAGCATCGTGGCGATGTCCTCTGACTTGGGCAGCGTCGGCAACAACATCGATGGCGGGTGGGAGGCCTACCGGGCCAGCAAGGCGGCTTTGAACACCCTGATGCGCAGCTTCGCCGCACGCCACGCTGGCGATCCGCGCTCATTGCTGTTGATTGCTCCGGGCTGGGTACGCACCGACATGGGTGGCCCGGAAGCCGTCTTGTCGGTTGAGGAAAGCATCCCCTGCGTCGTCGACGTCATCGCCACGCACGCCGGTCATCACGGCCTGAAGTTCCTGAACTATCTGGGCATGAGCGTGCCCTGGTGATGCTGCGCACTCACCCATAAAAAAGCCCGAACATCAGGTGGTTAGTAAAAACACCTCATGTTCGGGCCGTATCATGGAGTAGGAGAACTCACTCCCACTCAATGGTTGCCGGCGGCTTGCCACTGATGTCATAAACGACACGAGAGACACCGCGCAACTCATTGATAATACGATTAGAAACCTTGCCAAGGAAGTCGTACGGCAAGTGCGCCCAATGCGCCGTCATGAAATCGATGGTTTCCACCGCACGCAGTGCGATCACCCATTCGTAGGCCCGGGCATCGCCGACCACGCCCACCGACTTCACCGGCAGGAACACCGCGAAGGCCTGGCTGGTTTTGTCGTACAGGTCCCAGGTGCGCAGCTCTTCAATGAAGATGGCGTCCGCACGGGCCAGCAGCTCGGCGTACTCCGGCTTCACCTCGCCCAGGATGCGCACGCCCAGGCCCGGGCCCGGGAACGGATGGCGATAGACCATGGCGCGCGGCAGGCCGAGTTCCACGCCGATACGGCGCACCTCGTCCTTGAACAGTTCGCGCAGCGGCTCGACCAGCTTGAGCTTCATGTGCTCCGGCAGGCCGCCCACGTTGTGGTGACTTTTGATCACATGTGCCTTGCCGGTCTTGCTGCCGGCGGACTCGATCACGTCCGGGTAGATGGTGCCCTGCGCCAGCCACTTCACCTGGCCGTGGCCAGCGTTGGTGACCTTGGCCGATTCCTCGTCAAAGATCTCCACGAACAGGCGCCCGATGATCTTGCGCTTGGCTTCCGGGTCGGCCTCGCCTTCCAGCGCCTTGAAGTAGCGCTCGGCGGCATTGACCCGAATCACCTTCACGCCCATGTGCTCGGCCATGGTGGCCATCACCTGGTCGCCCTCCTGGAAGCGCAGGAGGCCCGTGTCGACGAACACGCAGGTCAGTTGATCGCCGATAGCCCGATGCAGCAGCGCGGCCACCACGGACGAATCCACGCCGCCAGAGAGGCCTAGCAGCACATGATCGCTGCCGACCTGCTCGCGCACGCGGGCGATCTGGTCTTCGATGATGTGCGCGGCGGTCCACAGCGTCTGGCAGCCACAAATTTCCGTGACGAAACGCTTAAGCAGATTGGTGCCCTGCTTGGTGTGGGTCACTTCCGGGTGGAATTGCACGCCGTACCAGCGCTTGTCCTCGTTCTCCATCACGGCGACCGGGATGCGATCGGTGGTGCCAGTGATCACGAAGCCCGGGGGCGCCTTGGCGACGTGGTCGCCGTGACTCATCCAGACGTCCAGGCGGTGCGCGCTGTCGTGGTCGCTGAGCTCAGCGAACAGGCGGCTCTTGGCCACGATGTCCACTTCCGCATGACCGAACTCGCGTGCGTCGGCCGCCTCGGTGGCGCCACCCAGCTGCGCGGCCAGGGTCTGCATGCCGTAGCAGATGCCGAGGATAGGCAGGCCCGAATCGAACACTTCCTGTGGCGCTTTGGGCGCACCCGGCAGTGTGGTCGACTCCGGGCCACCCGACAGGATGATGCCCTTGGCGCCGAACGCAGCGATCTCGGCCGGGTCGTGGTCCCACGCCCAGATTTCGCAGTACACGCCAATCTCACGCACGCGGCGGGCGATCAGCTGCGTGTACTGCGCGCCGAAGTCGAGGATGAGGATTTTGTCGTTATGGATGTCGGTCATTGCCGGGAACTGATAATCGAGAATGGGGAATAGGAAAAAGCCAGGGCGACGAAGCGCCCTGGCATGATGAGTTCGGACACCGCGAGAAACAGGGGGCGCGCTTTCACTATTCCCTACTCCCTATTCCCGATTCCCTCGCCTCAAGAATTGAGCCGGTAGTTCGGCGCTTCCTTGGTGATCTGGATGTCGTGCGGGTGGGCCTCGGTCACGCCGGCGCTGGTCACCTTCACGAACTGCGCCTTCTGGCGCACATCTTCCACCGTTGCGGCACCGAGGTAGCCCATGGATGCACGCAGGCCACCGATGAGCTGGTGGATGATGTTGCGCAGCGAACCACGGTACGGCACGCGACCTTCGATGCCTTCCGGCACCAGTTTGTCGGCGTCGGCTTCGTCCTGGAAGTAACGGTCCTTGGAGCCCAGTGCCATCGCGCCCAGCGAACCCATGCCGCGATAGCTCTTGTACTGGCGGCCCTGGAACAACTCCACGTCGCCCGGCGATTCTTCGGTACCGGCGAACATCGAACCCAGCATCACCGTGGATGCACCAGCGGCGAGCGCCTTGGGGATGTCGCCCGAGTAGCGAATGCCGCCGTCGGCGATCAGCGGGATTTCGTCCTTCAACGCGGTGGCGACCAGGTCGATGGCGGTGATCTGCGGCACGCCCACACCGGCAACGACGCGCGTGGTGCAGATGGAACCGGGACCCACGCCCACCTTCACCGCATCCACGCCGGCATCGAGCAACGCACGCGCCGCTTCGCCGGTGACGATGTTGCCCGCGATGACTTGCACCTGCGGGTAGCGCTTTTTCACCCAGCCGGCACGCTCGATGACGCCCTGCGAATGACCGTGTGCGGTATCGACCACCAGCACGTCCACGCCGGCATCCACCAGCGCTTCCACGCGCTGCTCGGTGTCGCCACCGACGCCAACCGCAGCGCCGACCAGCAGGCGCTCGAGGCGATCCTTGGCGGCGTTCGGGTTGTCGCGGGCTTTCTGGATATCCTTGACGGTGATCAGGCCACGCAGCTGGTAGTCATCATTGACGACCAGCACTTTTTCGATGCGGTGCTTGTGCAGCAACTGCAGCACTTCGTCCTGGCTCGCGCCTTCACGCACCGTCACCAGCTTCTCCTGGCGGGTCATGATGTTGCGGACGGGATCTTCGTGCTTGCGCTCGAAGCGCAGATCGCGACTGGTGACGATGCCGATCAGCTGCTCGCCATCCACCACGGGCACGCCCGAAATGTTGTGCGCACGGGTGAGCTGCAGCACTTCACGAATGGACGTATTCGGGCCGACCGAAATGGGATTGCGGATCACACCGGCTTCGAACTTCTTCACCAGGCGCACTTCGGCGGCCTGCTGCTCGGCGGTCATGTTCTTGTGGATGATGCCGATGCCGCCCTGCTGGGCCATGGTGATGGCGAGGCGGGCTTCGGTAACCGTGTCCATGGCGGCGGACACGATGGGAATGTTCAGGCGCAGGTTTCGGGTGAGCCGCGTGGAAGTGTCTACGTCACGTGGCAGAACGGCCGAATGGGCCGGAACGAGGTAAACGTCGTCGTAGGTGAGGGCCTCGGCGAGGATACGCATGCGATTTGTCCCGCTGCAAAGAGGAGATTATACGCGGAAGCCTAGGGGGCTGCCACTCTCTGCATGAACGGAACCCACCGAAGCCCTCGGCTGAAACACATTAGTAAGCAACCGCGGCGCACGACATCTCCGCACGACACGCGGTCACTGCAAACACACTCCCACTGGGAGATCGGGTGCTCAGCCGTGATGCAATGTGTCGCGGGCTTCGGCTGCTTCCAGCGTGTTTTCGAGGAGGGTCGCCACCGTCATGGGGCCCACACCACCCGGCACCGGCGTGATCCAGCTGGCACGCTCCGCGGCGGGTGCGAAATCCACATCACCTACCAGTCGACCGTCTTCCAGTCGATTGATGCCTACGTCGATCACCACCGCACCCGGCTTGACCCATTCACCCTTGACCAGTCCCGGCCTGCCCACGGCAACAATCACGATATCCGCCTGGCGCACGAAACCCTCCAGATCACGGGTGAACTTGTGGCAGCAGGTAGTGGTGCAACCGGCGATCAGCAGCTCCAGCGCCAGCGGACGCCCCACGTGGTTGGAGACACCGACGACCACCGCATGCTGGCCGCGCACCGGGCGGTCGGTATGGCCTAGCAGGGTCATCACGCCACGCGGCGTACACGGGCGCAAGCCAAAGCGGCGCAGCGCAAGGCGGCCCACATTGACGGCCTGGAAGCCGTCCACGTCCTTGCCCGGATCGATGCGGTCAACCAGCGCGTCCTCGTCAATGTGATCCGGCAGTGGCGACTGCACCAGGATGCCGTGCACCGCCGGATCGGCGTTGAGGCGATCGATCAGTGCAATCAGCTCCTCCTGCGTCGTGCTGGACGGCAGGTCGAAATCAAACGAACGGAAGCCAACCTGATGGCAGGCTTTGCGTTTATTACGTACGTAGACGGACGACGCGGCGTCGTCACCGACCAGCACCACAGCCAAACCGGGCGCATCCTGCCCCTTGGCGGTGCGCTCGGCGACGCGCCGCCCGATGCGGTCCATCAGCTCTTGCGCAATGCGTTTGCCGTCAAGGATACGTGCGCTCATGGTCTGGGGCCGCCTGCAAAGAGACGTATTATCCCGGCACAGCCGCACGCACACAAACGAAACCGCATGGCTGACACAACCGCATCGACCGCCCGTATCGAACTCGACGCCCGAGGGCTTCGGCTGCGCCCATGGCAGTCCGAAGACGTCGATTCGCTGTATGAAGCCGCCCGAGAGTCGATCGCCACCGTATCGCCCTGGCTACCGTGGCTGCGCGACAGCTATAGCCGGGACGACAGCGCTGCATGGATTGCGACCTGCCAATCCGACCACGAACATGGCGAGGCCTATACGTTCGGCATCTTCGACGAGAACGGCCGCGCACTGGGTGATGTCGGCCTTAACCGCATCGACCACAAAAGGGGTAGCGCCAACCTGGGCTACTGGGTCCGTGAATCCGCTCAGGGCCAGGGTGTCGCCACGCGTGCGGCACGTGCCATCGCTGCATTCGGCTTTGATGTGCTGGGTTTGGTCCGCATCGAAATCGTGGTTGCCGTGGACAACGTAGCCAGCCGCCGCACCGCGGAAGGCCTTGGGGCGCATTTCGACGGGATCTCGCCCAACCGCATCCTGCTGCGCGGCGAGGCCACTCCGGCCGCGGTGTATTCGCTGCTTCCGCCAGAACAGGACAATGCCTCACCCGGCCCCGTGCTGGAGGAAGGCGCGTTGCGTCTGCGCCCGTTTCGCCACACCGACCTGCCCGCGCTCCACGCCTCCTTGCACGAGTCGATGGACAGCATCGGTCGCTGGCAAACATGGTGCACGCCCAGCTACAGCAAGGAGGATGGCGCCCGCTGGATTGCGCAGACACGGCTGGCCTGGCAAGGCGTCGGCGACGAATGCGCCCTGGCCATGACTGATCGGGCGACCGATGAAGTCATCGGCTGCATCGCACTCAATCACTGGCAACCAGAGTACGGGATGGCCAACCTGGGTTACTGGGTCCGCCAGAGCCGACAAGAGCAAGGCATCGCCACGGCGGCGGTGTGCCTATTGGCACGTCACGCGTTGCGTGTAACGGATTTGCGTCGACTGGAAATCGTCATCGCCGAAGACAACCTCGCCAGCCGGCGGGTCGCGGAGAAAGCTGGCGCACGGCTCGAGGCCATCGCGCGACGTCGATTGCTACTGCGCGGCGAACCGCAAGATGCGGCGATCTACTCGCTGATCACAGAGGACTTGCGCTGATCAACCCGCAGTGGCGCAGAGCTGTACCAGATCTTCGTATCCGTGGAACGTGGCGCCATCACCGCATCCAGGGCAGCCTGGATCGCGCGGCAAACGCGTTTCCTTGAAACGCATGCCAAGGGCGTCGAAGTTGAGCAGGCGTCCCACCAGCGGCTCGCCGATGCCGAGGATCAGCTTCAGCGCCTCTGTCGCCTGCAGCAAACCCACGATGCCAGGCAACACGCCAAGCACGCCGGCCTCGCTGCAGTTGGGGGCATCCGCTGCTGCAGGCGGCTCGGGAAACAGGCATCGGTAACAGGGCGAATCCGCTCGGCGCGGATCAAACACGCTGACCTGCCCGGTAAAGCGCTCGACCGCGCCATAGACCATGGGAAGCCCCAGACGCCGTGAGGCTGCCGCCACTAAGTAACGCGCAGGAAAATTGTCGGCACCGTCAATCACCAGATCATGATCAGCCAGAAGGCGCTCGACATTGTCGGCCTGCAGGCGCTCATTGCGAATCTCAACGCGCACACGGGGATTGAGCGCTGAAAGCGCTATCCGTGCGGACTCCGCCTTGTACATGCCGACACGGGCATCGGCATGAATGACTTGTCGATGGAGGTTCGAGCGCTCGACGCGATCGTCATCGATCAGGGTGATCAGCCCCACACCGGCCGCCGCGAGATAGAGCGAGGCTGGCGCACCCAGCCCCCCCGCACCCAGCAGTGCCACGCGCGCCGCGGCCAACCTTGCCTGACCAGCCTCGCCCACCTGAGGCAACTGCAACTGCCTTGCGTAACGCTCGGCGGCATCGCCATCCAGGGCACTCGCTGCGACAGGCAAACCTTCTGCTTTCCAGCGCTGGTAGCCGCCGGCCACCGAAGCCACCTGCTCGTAACCCATCCGCTGCAAAGCTTCCGCGGCCAGCAATGAACGCTGCCCACTCCCACACAGGACCAGGATCGGATGCTGGCGGTCGGCTTCGATCTGTTCGATGCGAAGCTCTAGGAATCCACGAGATAGCCCCACTGCGCCCATCGGCGTGCCGCTGACCCGTTCGCCGTCCTCGCGCACATCGATCAACAGACCGCCCTGCGCCTGTCTGGCGAGGGCATCCACAGGGGATATTTCGGCAATGCTGGCCCGCAGGGACTCCAGCCAACGGTCGCGATTAAGGCTCGTCATCGGACTAGCTTACGGCGAAACGAGGGATGAGGCGCGGGTGCCCCATCTTTGGCTCGCGGCAGTGCGTGGTACCTGCCGCCTCGCCCTCCGTTTCAGCGATCGCGCTTCTTCATCTCGCGGATCATGCGCTGGCGCTTGCGCTTCTGGCTGTCCGTAAGCACGTTCTTCTTGCCGGCAAACGGGTTCTCGCCGTCGCGGAAGGCAATGCGCACGGGCGTGCCTTCGAGCTTGTAGCGTTTGCGGAAAAAGTTTTCCAGATAGCGGCGATAGGCCGGCGCAATGTGCTTGGTGCGACTGCCGTGGATCACGATGGTCGGCGGGTTGCTGCCGCCCGGATGCGCGAAGCGCAGCTTGGGCGCATGCCCCCGCACCAGCGGCGGCTGATAGCCTTCGTAGGCCATCTCGAGTGTCTTGGTGAGTTCGGACGAACCCAGTTCTTTCGTGGCGGCGTGATGCGCACGCACGACAGCCTTCATCAGCTCACGCAGGCCAGAACCGTGCAACGCCGAGATGAACACCGTCTTGGCCCAATCGACAAATTGCAGGCGGCGCTCCAGCGCTCGCTGGCACTGCTCGCGCTGGTAGCCATCCATGCCGTCCCACTTGTTGACGGCGATCACCAATGCCCTGCCCTCGTCGACAGCATGACCGATCAGCGTGAGGTCCTGGTCAGCCAGGTTCTCGCGCGCATCGACCATCACCACCACCACTTGCGCGGCGGCCATCGACTGTAGCGTCTTGATGACGCTGAACTTCTCCACCGCCTCTTCTACGCGCGCCTTGCGGCGCACACCCGCGGTATCGATCAGCGTGTATTTGCGACCGTCACGTTCCAGCGATACACGAATGGGATCGCGCGTCGTGCCGGCCACATTGGAAACGATCAAACGATCCTCGCCGAGCAGGCGATTGATCAGTGTGGACTTGCCCGCATTCGGACGACCGACAATGGCGACGCGAATGCTGTCCGCTTCGCTCGGATCGATTTCTTCGTGCTCTTCCTCGGGCAGCAGCGTGATGGCCGAGGCGACGAGATCATCCGTACCGCGATTGTGGGACGCGGCGAGCGGCAACGTATTGGCGATGCCGAACACGGCGAACTCCGCCATGGCGTTCTGCAGATCAAGGCCGTCAGTCTTGTTGACGCCAGCGATGATCGGCTTGCCGCTACGGCGAAGCTCGTCAAGGATGGTTCGGTCTTGCGGCAGCAGGCCGTCGCGGGCGTCGACCACGAAGACCAATACGCTGGCCTCTTCGATAGCCAGGCGAACCTGCTGTGCGGTCAGGCCATCGATGCCTTCCTCGTCACCCGACAGGCCGCCGGTATCCACGACCACGAACGGACGCGTGCCGGTGCGGCACACGCCATAGTGTCGATCTCGCGTGACGCCCGGCATATCAGCCACCAGGGCGTCACGACTGCGCGTCATTGCATTGAAAAGGGTCGATTTACCGACATTAGGGCGACCGACCAGGGCAACGACGGGCAGCATGATTTGGACAACCTTTGATTCGATCAGCGGCCGCCGAGACGGTAAGCGCCGATGCGGCCCTTCTCATCTTCGACGTACACAATGTCACCCACGACCAGTGGCTGGGCACGGATGGCCTTTTTGGACAGGCGCTCGCGGGCCGCCAGCGCGCCGTCGCCGGTTTGCAGGAAGTGCACGTAGCCTTCGAGATCGCCGACTACGACGTAGTTACCCAGCACGGCCGGACCCGTAAGCCAGCGGTACTTGAGCGCGTCGTTCTTCCACATGTCAGCGCCGCCGCTCTTGTCGAACGCCCACACCTGCGATTCGTCATTCACGCCATAGATGGCGTTGTCGGTGACATCCAGCGCAGTAAACGTCGAGAACGGGCGACCCCACAGCGGACGTCCACTGGGGCCATCGATGGCGGCCAGATTACCGTGGTAGGCAGCGCCGTACAGGGTGGTGCCGGAAAGCAGGATCGCACCATCGGCATCGGCCAGGCGGTCGATTTCGGTACGACCTTCACCGCTGGCAAGCGTCTGCTCCCAGAGCTTCTCGCCGTTGTCTTCGCGCAACGCCACCAGCTTGCCGGCGTCGTTGCCAAAGAACACCACGCCGTTAGCAGCCAGCAGCGGACCATTGCCGCGCAAGCTGAGCAACGGCACGTTGTCCTGGTCATACACCCAACGACGCTCACCGGTGGCGCTATCGAAGCCGTACAGACGGCCATCCTGGGTACGGGCGATCACCAGGTTGCCGGAGATGACCGGCGAGGAAATCACTTCGGAGTTGACAACCGATTCCCAGCGGGGGCTGCCGTCCTTCGCATTGATACCGTACACGTGGCCATCGAGCGTACCGACCACGAGCAGGTCACCAGCCACCATCGGGCCACCGGCGTAGAGCGCATCAGCGCGCTTCTTGTCGCCCCAGCCGAACCAGCCCTTGGTGCGCGAGCTCTTGGACCACAGCGTCTTGCCGCTCGTGGCGTCGATGGCGGCAAGCTTGCCGTCGGTGCTGCAGGCGTACAGCACACCATCGGCGAAGGCCGGGCGCAAACGGACGCCACTATCACCAGCGCCGTCACCCACACTCGTGGTCCACAGCTTGCTGACCTGGACGGTGGGCTTGAAGTCCTTGGCCAACGGAGTCGGCGGCTGGACATTTTCTTTCTTGAACGAGTGGCAACCGGCAAGGACCACCAGGGAGGTCAGCGCCACCAGCCAAACGCGCTTCATCGCACCGCGCTTCTTCACTTCAGCTTTCATGCACCCTGCTTCCCGGCCACGGCCAGATCATCGATTTTCATCTGCACGCTTTGAGGCGCGTTCTCACCCATTGCCGCCTTGGCGGCTTCGTACGCCTTGCGAGCATCGTCCGGGCGCCCAAGCTTGACCAGCACATCGCCGCGTAGTTCCTGAGCGACGCCCGTGTAAGCCTTCGGCGGCATGCGATCCAATGCGGCCAGCGCATCAGCACCCTTGCCCTGCGCCAGCTGGACGCGCGCGATGCGCATCTGGGCCAGGGCCTTGAGGTTCGCGTCGGAGGCATGGGTCTCAGCCCAGCCCAGGGACTCGATAGCCTTATCCAGTTGCTTGGCCTGGACCTGACGCTCCGCGCGATCGCTCACGGCGAAAACGGCATAAGCGGAGTCGGTGTAATCCTTGAGCAGCTGATC
>NZ_JAELTQ010000410.1 GCF_016428905.1 Dyella sp. ASV24
TCCCAGGTGTTCATCGACGTGCGATCCAGCAGCGCCTGCCCGGGGAACGGATCGGTGATTTCGCTATACATGGGGCCCGAGAAAGTCTTCTCGGCCACCGTCGTCAAGATAGTGGACACCTTGAAGCCTGTCTCTTATACACATCTGACGCTGCCGACGAAGCTGGAATGGTGTAGATCTCGGTGGTCGCCGGATCAGTAAAAAAGGGGGGGGGGGGGGGGGGGGGGGGGGGGGGGGGGGGGGGGGGGGGGGGGGGGGGGGGGGGGGGGGGGGGGGGGGGGGGGGGGGGGGGGGGGGGGGGGGGGGGGGGGGGGGGGGGG
>NZ_JAELTQ010000411.1 GCF_016428905.1 Dyella sp. ASV24
TAGACGTCGCCCGCGTGTGGGTCGCCCTTGGTGTCGCAGCAGTTGGCGCCGCTGCGCGCATCGACCAGACGCGACGGATCGCGTTGCTTGATCAAGGCAGCCAACTCCGCTGCAGCGGGGATGCTCCTGTCTCTTATACACATCTGACGCTGCCGACGAAGCTGGAATGGTGTAGATCTCGGTGGTGGCCGGGTCATTAAAAAGGGGGGGGGGGGGGGGGGGGGGGGGGGGGGGGGGGGGGGGGGGGGGGGGGGGGGGGGGGGGGGGGGGGGGGGGGGGGGGGGGGGGGGGGGGGGGGGGGGGGGGGGGGGGGGGGGGGG
>NZ_JAELTQ010000412.1 GCF_016428905.1 Dyella sp. ASV24
CCCAAGAGAAAGTAACCAAAGAGAAGGGCCCCCCGGAATCGGCGCCTATCGGGCAGAAGCCCGATAGGTACGCGGTCGGGTTCCGGGCTTTTCGACGGGGCTCCTGCCCCGACGAAAAGTGGCTGGCATCCGTGCCAGCCACCCCTGCGGGGCCTTCTCTCCACCCGCCCGCCGCCTCATACGGGGCCCGGAGGATCAAAAGCGCAAAGCGGACGGCTCGTGCAGCGTTGCTGCACATCGCATCGCGGCAGGTGGCGTTGCTCTTGCTCTAAGTGCACAAAGCCAAGACAGAAGAGAAAGGCGATGCCATTCGATGGCGA
>NZ_JAELTQ010000413.1 GCF_016428905.1 Dyella sp. ASV24
GTCGCCAGCCATCTGGTGCAACGCGCACAGTCGCGAGGCACTCGTCTCTACGCCGGCCGTCGCGCGCACGCACTGCAACGCGGCGGCGTGCTACTGGATGACGATACACGCCTGTCTGGCCCTGTACCTGTCTCTTATACACATCTCCGAGCCCACGAGACAGGACAGGCCATCGCGTATGCCGTCTTCTGCGTGAAAGGGGGGGGGGGGGGGGGGGGGGGGGGGGGGGGGGGGGGGGGGGGGGGGGGGGGGGGGGGGGGGGGGGGGGGGGGGGGGGGGGGGGGGGGGGGGGGGGGGGGGGGGGGGGGGGGGGGGGGGG
>NZ_JAELTQ010000050.1 GCF_016428905.1 Dyella sp. ASV24
CGGTGCCGGCGATGGCCGATGCGCTGAACGTCACGCCACTGGGCATGCGCACTGCGCTCACCAGCTACGTGCTGACCCTGGCCATCTTCATTCCGGCAAGCCCGTGGCTTTGCGATCGCTTCGGCACACGACGGATTTTTGCCGCCGCCATCGCCACTTTCACCTTCGGCTCACTGTTGTGCGGCATCGCGCAGACGCTGCCTCAACTGGTCGCGGCGCGCGTGCTGCAGGGCCTGGGTGGTGCGGCGCTCATGCCGGTCGGTCGCTATGTACTGGTGCGTAGTATCGACAAGCGCGAGTTTGTAAGAGCCATGAGCACGGTCGCCACCGTGGGCCTGCTCGGCTCGGTGCTGGGCCCACTCCTCGGTGGCGCACTGGCTCAATACACTTCCTGGCGACTGATCTTCCTGATCAACGTGCCCGTGGGCGTGGTCGGCATGTGGATGAATCGCCGCGACATGCCCGACTACCGGCTGGACGATGTCCATCCGTTCGATCTGATGGGCTTTCTGCTGTTTGCCGCAGCCTCCGCCATGTTGTTGACGGCCTCGGAAGTCGCCAGTGGCGGTGGCGGCCAATGGGTGCGCATCGCCATCTATGGCGTGCTGGCCATCGTGTTCGGTGCGACGTATGTGTGGCACAGCCGGCGCACCGATCATCCCGTGGCCGATCTCAGCCTTTTGCGCGTGCGTAGCGTATGGGTGTCGCTCGCCGGCAACCTGTTCACCCGCTTGGGCGTATCCGGCATGTTCCTGCTGCTGGTGCTGTTCCTGCAGGTCGGCTGCGGCTGGTCGCCGTTGATGGCCGGCCTGATGATGGTGCCGCAGGCCCTGGGTTCGATCACGGCCAAGTGGGGCATCAACCGCCTGCTGCAACGCTTCGGCTATCGACGGCTGCTGTTTACCAACACCCTGGTGGTCGCAGCGCTACTGGCGCTGTTCGCGCTGCTCGGCAAGGGTTCGCCGATGTGGGTGATCGCCTTGATGGTGTTTGTCTACGGCGGCTTTATGGGCATGCAGTACACGGCCATGAACACGCTGATCTACAACGACCTGGACGTGAAGTTCGCCTCGCAGGCCTCGTCCATGGCGTCGACGGCGCAGTATCTGTCCATGAGTTTCGGCATTGCGCTGGCCTCGCTGTTGATGGAGGCCTTGCTGCAAGGCCACGCCCACGACGACTACATTCCCGCCTTCCGCTGGACGGTGCTGCTGCTGGCCATTGTGACGGCCACGGCGAGCTGGGTGTTCAGCCGCCTCACCAACGAAAGCCCCACACGTTCTGAGCAAGCCTCCGAATAGGGACGCACAGCGTATTGAGCATGTAGCATGCAACGGACCTGATCACGGAGGCCGCCTCTTTCCATGCACCACGCCAGCGACATCCTGCTCACGCTTTTTATCGTGTTCCTCGCCGCACAGATCGGCAGCGAGATCGCGCAACGCCTGAAGTTGCCGGGCGTCGTGGGCGAAATTGCCGCAGGCTGCGTGGTTGGCCCCTCCCTGCTGGGCTGGATCACGCCCGATCAGATCGCCTCAGGCACACCGCTGGATGTGCTCTCGGAAATCGGCGTCGTGCTGCTGCTGTTCTCCGTGGGCCTCGAAACTCGCCTCGAAGACCTTAAGAAAGTCGGCAAGGTGGCCTTCTTTGTCGGCGTGCTGGGTGTCCTGGTGCCGTTCGGCATGGGTGGTGTGTGGGCGCATGCGAGCGGATTCGACTGGAGCCGATCGCTGTTCATCGCCGCCGCTTTCGTCGCGACCTCGGCCGGCATCACCGCGCGCGTGCTGCAGGAGTTGGGCGCGCTCCAGCGCATAGAAAGCAAGGTCATCCTGGGTGCCGCCGTCATCGACGATATCCTCGCCATGCTGCTGCTCGGCGTCGTGGTATCGGTCCAAGGTGGCGAAGGGATCGACATGGTGCACCTGCTTGCCGTGCTCGCGGGCGCCATTGGCTTTATCGCCATCATCGGTATTGGCGGCGCACGCGTGATGCGCTGGAACTCCAGCTGGCTCGATAAACCGCAGAGTCCGCACTCGGCGCTCGCTATCGTGCTGGCGCTGTGCCTGGGCTTGGCTTATGTGTCCACACTGTTCGGGCTGGCCGCCATCATCGGTGCTTTCCTCGCCGGCATGATCGCGTCGGAAACGCGCCAGCAGCACACGTTGGAGAAGCAGACGCAGCCCTTGCTCGCGCTGCTCACACCGTTCTTCTTCGTCATCACCGGCAGCAAGATCGACCTGCATCAGCTCATGAATGCCGATGCGGCCATCATGCTGCTGGTGGTCACCCTGATCGCCATCGCATCCAAGCTGATCGGCGGCTTCCTCGGCTCGCTGTCGCTCGGCGCACGCAGCGCAACCATGGTCGGCTTTGGCATGGTGCCGCGCGGTGAGGTCGGCGTAGTGATCGCAAGCCTGGGTTTGACTGCCGGCGTTTTCAGCGACCGCATCTACGCCATCATCGTCGCCATGTCCCTGCTCACTGCGATGGTGACGCCACCCGTGCTTGCCTGGATGCTACGCCGCGGCAAAGGCACCGTGGTCACCGACGAGACACGCTGAAGTTACACACTCCGCATGTGCTGATAGGCGTCCAGCGCCGACTGGCGCGTCTCGCCAAGATCCACCATCGGGGCGGGATAACCGCTGCGTTTCAACAGCCCAGCGTCCCTCCATGGTTCGTGCAATAGCGGCAGCGGTGCCGAGGACAGCTCAGGCAGCCAGCGGCGAAGGTATTGTCCCTCCGGATCGAACTTCTGCGCCTGCGTCACCGGATTGAACACCCGAAAATAAGGCGCAGCGTCGGCGCCACTGCCCGCCACCCACTGCCAACCCAGGGTGTTGTTGGCGAGATCGGCATCAACCAGCGTGTCCCAGAACCAACGGGCGCCATGGCGCCAATGCTGCCTCAGGTTCTTGGTCAGAAAGCTGGCGACAATCATGCGCACACGGTTGTGCATCCATCCGGTATGCCAAAGCTCGCGCATGCCGGCATCCACCAGCGGGATGCCGGTGCGGCCTTGCTGCCAGCGTTCCAGTGCAACCGCATCTTCCATCCACGAGAACCGATTGAACCGATCGTTGAAGTTCTCCGTGGGCGTTGCGGGGAAGTGATACAGCAGATGATGCGCAAACTCGCGCCAGCCCAGCTCGCGTAGATAGGGCTCGATATCAGGCCGTCGACGTGCGTCGGTGGCGGCCGCTCGCTCTGTCAGCCGATAGTGAATTTGCCGCGGCGATATCTCGCCGAAATGGAGATGCGGCGATAACCTGGATGTACCGTGCCGGGCCGGAAGATCGCGGGCTTTCGCATAGTCATTGACGGCATCGTCCAGGAAGATATCAACAAGCTCGTGTGCCCCTTCCTCTCCTGGCTGCCAGGCTTCCTTCAAGCCGGCATCCCAAGGAATCCCGGGAAGCAGCTTGAGCGCATCGAGCGGCAGACCTCTATCGATATCCGCGCCACGCAACGATGAGGCGATCGGCGACGGTTGCGACGCGTCGAGCTGCTGGCGCAGGTTCTTCCAGAACGGTGTGAAGACGCGATAAGGCTCCCCTTGCTTCGTTTCAATCTGCCAGGGTTCATGCCAAAGCGAACCGTTGAAGCTGTGCGCCTCAATGCCCTGCTCACGCAGCGCAGCTTTGACAGTACTGTCGCGCGCGATGGAGGCCGGCTCGTAGCATCGGTTCCAATACACCGCGGTGGCGCCTGTGCGCGTGATCAGGTCACGAAGCACCTGCAGGCTGTCGCCCTGCGCCAGATACAAGGCATTGCCGTGTCCCTGCAACTGCGCATCCAAGCGAGTGAGCGAGTGATGCAGCCACCACCGACTCGCGGCGCCAGCAGGCCACGGATCGTCCTCGTGCGGCGCATGAATGTAGACCGGGATGATCCGCTCGAACGCCTGGCAGGCGGCGCTCAATGCGGGGTGATCCGCAAGGCGAAGGTCGCGGCGGAACCATACGATGGCAGTGCTCATCGCGGCAGCTTAACGGGAGCGGGCGGCCTTGTATGCCTTGCCCTGGATACAAACTGGATGCCGCCACTCAGGCGGCATCCAGTAATCAGCAATCAGAGCTCGACGACGTCGAAGCGACGATCCGAGTTGACGTCTTCTTCGTAGTTCACGTCGTTGCGACCGAAGCCGAACAGGTGCAGGAAGTCACTCTTGTAGCCGGCGTAATCGGTCAGCTCGTTGAGGGTTTCCGTGGTCACCGTTGGCCACAGCGCCTTGCATTCCTTCTGCACGTCTTCGCGCAGCTCCCAGTCGTCCAGGCGCAGGCGACCGTCGTTGTCGGTTTCCGGTGCCTTGTGGTCCTTGCGGTACATGCGATCACGGAACAAACGGTTGATCTGTTCGATGGTGCCTTCGTGGATGCCCTTTTCCTTCATGACACGGAAGGAAATGGCGATATACAGCGGCAGCACCGGAATCGCCGCGCTCGCCTGCGTCACAACCGACTTCATCACGCCCACGTAGGCGTCCAAATGCTCGGCCTTGTGCTCAGCAACCAGTTGCTTCGCGGTGTTGTCCAGGTGCTGCTTGGCCTGACCCAGCGTGCCGTGCCAGTACATCGGCCAGGTGATCTCAGTGCCGATATAGCTATAGGCGACCGTCTTGGCGTGATCGGCCAGCACGCCAGCCTTGCTCAGCGCGTCGATCCACAGCTTCCAGTCCTCACCACCCATCACGGTGACGGTGTCCTTGATCTCCTGCTCGGTCGCCGGCTCCACCGACGCCTGCACCACCGTGTCGCGATTGGTGTCGATCGAATTGGCCGTAAAGGTCTCGCCGATGGTCTTGAGCGACGAACGCACCACTTCACCGGTATCCGGCAGCTTGCGCACAGGCGAGGCGAGCGAATAAACGATAAGGTCGATCTTGCCGCCCATCTCGTTCTTGATCATCTCGATGGCGCGCTCGCGGGTTTCGTTCGAGAACGCGTCGCCATTGATAGAGCGGCTATACAGACCCGCTTCCTTGGCGAACTTGTCGAACGCGGCCGAGTTGTACCAACCCGCCGTGCCGGTCTTGGTGTCGCTGCTGGGCTTCTCGAAGAACACACCCAGGGTGGCCGCGCCGTAACCGAAGGCGGCAGTGATGCGCGAAGCCAGGCCATAGCCGGTGGAGGCGCCAATCACCAGTACGCGCTTGGGGCCTTCGCCCAGATCGCCTTGCGCCTTGGTGATGTTGATCTGTTCGAGCACATTGCGCTCGCATCCGACCGGATGGGCCGTCACGCAGATAAAACCACGCACCTTGGGATTGATGATCACTCGAAGACTCCTGGGAGGGCATTGCAAACCGTCATATTAACCTGCGCGCCTTGCCATGCGCTGCCGTAGGGAGTTGCGGCGCCAGGGGTACCAGGCCCGTCTGCGGGCCCGGCCACAAGCCGGTGAAGCAGTAGTTTTGCGGTTCGTTCCTACAGACCAAAGCTTTACGATCCCGGCACCATAAGCGTGGTCAGCCGGGCATGGAGCGCCGGCACGCGGGATCAACGGCAGGATGTGGCGAGAGGATGTTGGGCACCATGGCAGAAATCAGGCGCAAGACGCTGACGGGCCATAGCCTCGCCTCCATGGCTGTCGGCCTGGCCTGTGCCACGGCAGCGGGCTGCGTCCATCAGCCGCCCAAACCCTCCACCGCATCGCCTTCGACGCCCTCGCCCGACACCTCAACAAACACCGCGACCACCGGAAGCGACAATCCCGCACTGAACACGCTGCGCCGCCTCTCACTGATGCGCCCTTTCGAAGGCGGCATCGACACGCCGCTGATCCACGATCAGATCCACGGTTACGTGATGGTCGATGTGGCCAACTACACCCATCGCGGCCTCGGCAGCGCCCAGCTCTCCGTTCGCCGAGCGGATATCAGCCTTCTGCACGACCTCGGCCTTGGATGGCTGTTCTATGCCGATGCTCAGCTAGTCGACGGAAGCCTCGAGTTCAAGGACGTCTACGTCAGAAAGCAAACCTCGACCTTCGGCGTGGTGACCATAGGCAACCAGCAAGAGCCCTTTGGGCTTGAGCAATACGGCAGCTTCCGCACCACCACCTTTCTGGAGCGAGCCACTACCAATGCACTGGCTCCCAGCCGAAGCATCGGCGTCTCATCCAGCGACTTCCGAGGGCCATGGATATGGAGTTATGGCTTCTTCACCGCCGGCACGCGGGATGAAGATCGCACACAACGCGGCGTGGCCCTGACTGGCCGCGTTGCGTATCTATGGAAGACCGATGGCGGCCTGTATCACTTTGCACTTGACTACTCCACGCGCAGGGCGGGGCCGGCGAACGACCAGAGCTTCAAATCGCCACCCGAAGTAGCGCTTTCTTCCAGCGATAATTTTCTCAACACGGGCGCCATCACAGCCTCGAACAAGGTGCAGCGCTACGGGCTGGAAGCTGCCCACGTCGACGGCCCGTTCTCCTGGCAGACCGAATACATGGAAGCGCATCTGCAGCGCAACGATGGCCTGCCGCCGCTGCGATTCCGCGGCTGGTACGGCTACGCAAGCTGGATGGTTACGGGTGAAAGCCGCGAGTATCGCGAAAGCAACGCAACGTTCGGCCCCGTCGTGCCCCACGCCTCGTGGAACGGGCATGGCGGTGGCGCGCTGGAAGTAGGCGTACGCCTGAGCATGACCGACCTCAATGATCGCGACATCGTCGGCGGCAAGGAAACCAACCTCACGGTCGGCGTGAACTGGTATCTCGACAAATCCGTGCGCCTGTCCGCCAACCTGGTGCACGCCATTGATCTGAACAAGCCCGGCGACCCGAACAGCGGCAAGCACCCATCCGCGATCGTTGGCCGCTTCCAGTATCAGTTCTGAGGCTTTGACGACCGGCTTGGCGCGATCCGCCCGCCGCGCCGTTCCTGCGCTCCACGGTTGACAGCCCTGCAATCAAATGAGAATAATTCTCAATATTGTGCTGTAAAAACCCGGCTTCTAGGCCCCGATGTGATCACCCTGCTTGCCCTGTTATTGACCCTGTCGGGCGCCGCGCTGATTTATCTCGCCAGCGCCCAGCAGCAACTGCGCGCGTCCAGCCTGCCAGCAGCGGCAAGGCTGACGGGCTGGTTGTTGGTGGCTGGCGGCACGGCCTGCTGGTGGTACGAGGCCGGTATGGGTGCGGGCATTACGGCCGCCCTGACGATGCTCATGCTCTGCTGGGTTGCCCTGCCCTATGCCGCCTGGTGGCGCACGGCAGTGAGGAACGCCGCTGAATGATTGCCCGTTGTCTCGCCGGCACCCTGCTCGGCTTTCCGCTCGCCGCCTTGCTGCTCGCACTGTTGCTGCATGTGCTGCCCAACCACGGCGACGCTTTCCTGATTCCCGCACTAATCCTGTTCTTCCCCTTGTGGACGGCGTTCATGGCCGGTGCCTACATGTTTCGCAGCGGCCTTCGCGCATGGCTGGTGATGGGGACCGCCAATGTTGCGGTGTTCGCCGCGCTGTGGCTGCTGCGCCTGCCCGGCTGATACACGGACGTTCCTGATGAAAGCCTCCACCATCCGCACATTCCAAACGGTGCACACCTGGACGGGACTGCTCGCCGGGTTCGCCTTGTTTGTCGCGTTCTACGCCGGTGCGCTGACGGTATTCCACGACGACATCGCTGCATGGCAAAACCCGCCCTGGCGTGCGGTAGCCGATGCCGACGTGCCGATCGACACACTCGTCGATCGTTTGCTCGCGCATCACCCTGACGCCCGCGACGACTTCGGCATCATCTTGGCGCACGACAGCTCCCATGCGGCCTACGCCTATTGGCAGGCAAAGGACGGCAGCCGCTTTGCCACCGCCAGCCAGGTGGAAGCACCGCGTACGGAAGGTGCCGAGAACGAGCTCGCCGATTTTGTCTACGCGTTGCATGACTCCCTGGGTCTGCCGGTGGTCGGGCTGTACCTCATGGGCATCGTCAGCGTGCTGTATGGGCTGGCGTTGCTGTCTGGCATCCTGATTCACCTGCCGCAACTGGTGAAGGATCTCTTCGCCATGCGCGTGGGGCGCAACATCAAACGGCTCTGGCAGGACGCCCACAACGCCATCGGCGTCATCAGCCTTCCCTTCCATGTGATCTTTGCGGTCACGGGCGCGCTGTTCTGCCTGTTCACCATCACGCTCGCTGCGCTCAACACCGTCGCGTTCGACGGCAAGCTGTTCGAAGCGTTTGCCAAGGCGACGGACACCACGCCAAAGGTCACCGTCAGCGGCGTGCCGGCCACCATGCTGTCGACCGACGCCCTGATCCAACGCGCCCGCGCCGAAGCACTGAAAAACGGCGTAACCACGTTCGAGCCGGACTACATGCACTTCGTGCACTACGGCGATCGCAACGCCGTGGCCGAAGTGCGCGGGCTCTCGCAGCACACGCTGGGCTCCTACGGGACCGTGGCCATGTCCGCGCATGACGGCACCGTACTCGCCACACATGTCGGCGACCGCTACAGCCTCAATGGCATCAGCTACGCCTCGCTGTTCGGCCTGCACTTTGGCAGTTTCGGCGGCCGCACGGTGCAGTGGCTGTACTTCATTCTTGGTCTTGCCGGCGCCTTCCTGTTCTATTCCGGCAACCTGTTGTGGATCGAGTCGCGCCGCAAACGCCGTCACCTTGATCAGCCACGCAAGACGCTGGTCATGGCGCGCGCCACGGTGGGCGTATGCATCGGCACCTGCCTGGCGATCACCGGGGCATTCATCGCCACCTGGGTAGCCGTGCGCCTTGGGGTTGAAGCGGCCGTGCCGCAACGTGTGGCTTGCTACGGACTGTTTCTTGTGGCTTGCGCTTATGCCTGCTTGCGCCCCATCGCCAAGGCGACGATCGAATTGCTCTGGGCTACATCCGTGCTGACCATCGTGATGGCGATGGTAGATCTGGCGAGCAATGCATCAGCCATGGCACAGACAGGATCGCCCCTTGCATGGCGCGTCCTTGGCGTGGATTTGACGGGTATCGCACTGGGCATCATCTTCGCGCTGTTCGCGCGCGCGGCCTCCCGACGGGCACGCACGGGTGACGTCAACAGCGTGTGGGCTCTGCGGGACACGGCTCAGGCCAAGTCCTGAACCGACCCCCCCTGGTGCAGCCGCAAGCCGGCTCAATACGCCATGCGCGCGGAGTTCATCCGTGCCGACGCCGGGGCGTCGCTCAGCAGCGCAATCTCGTCCCAGACGGCGTCCTCCTCACCATCAGCCAGCAGTTCGTAGGCGGTGCGCCCACTGAAGGCGTTCTGGTGACGGCACATCCAGCGCACGGCGCGCTGACGCTCACCGAGGCTCTGCACCAGCATGGCCGCCAGCGTGCCATGACGCTGCTCGAGCACGACAAACGCACGCTCCATCACGTCGTCCCGCAACGCGTTGATCTGCTCTAGCTCCGTGGCGACATCCTGAAACCTGATCGTAACCTTGCGCATGCGCTCACTCCCTTTCCTCCACGCCGTCAGATCACGTCGTCCGGGGCGGCTCTGCCACGAGCGCCTGGACTCCTCATCGCCCTTCCCTGAGCCTCGCCGTGCTCGATGCACGCTGCCCACCCACTCACGCGGACGCTCACCATGCGGCCCGATCATGCTCAAGCAAATGCTGAATTTGCGTGAATTCGAAGGCTCATCCATCTACGACTTTTGGGGTGTGCCCGAACGCTGCAGACCCCACCTATGACAGAGCCGGCAGCTGCCTGCCGCACCTCAAGGCTGACGAAGAATCTCCGCGATCTTTTCCAGCACCTCGTCATTGAGGTAAAGCTGGTGGCCATCCTTCACGATGGTTGTCGAGATAGCGCCCGGAATCACCGCGCTGGCCAGCGGCACAAAGCCGTCGCCAGGCGGATGGGTGCCCGGCAGGTGGCCTGCAAAGGTGTAATAGCGCACACCCGGCACTGGCATCAGTGACTGGGCCGCGCGGCTGACCGGTTGCGTGGCACGCAACGTGCTGATGCTGCTCAGGCCGTTGCGCTCGTAATCCTCCGCCAGCAGCGGATTTTCGTGGCTGCGGTTTTCGGCCACCACGCGAAGCAAGGCATCGAGTTCCGGCGTATGCGCGTGTACCACGCGCTGCGCCAACCAGCCGACGACACTATCGACGTACGGGCTGCCCAGATGCGGCGACGCCAGGAAGAATGCCCGCGTCACCCCGGGATAGGCCTGGAAACGGGTGACCGACTCCAGCGTGGCGATGTCCGTGGACGCACCGTGCAATTGATCGGGTGGGATATCGAACACCGCATTCCACACGACGTCGCCACTGTTGGACACCAGCAGCCGGGAGATCACACCCCCCATGCTGTGGCCGATCAACACCATGTCCTGATGGGCCGGCGCGGTGCCATCCGGATCGAGAATGTGCCATGCATGGTCCATCATGCGTTGCACGTACAAGCGATCGAGCAGCACCGGCGTGTTGGTCGGATAGACGATGTGCCACACCTGGTAGCGATTGCGCAGCTCGGGCGAGCCATCGATAAGATTGGTCAGCTTCGCCCAGATCATGGGGCTACGCCCCAGGCCGTGCACCATGATCAGCGGCGTCTTGGCCGGGTCGTAGTCTTCCAGCAGATAGAGTCCCTGGCGTTGCGCAAACTCGTGGCCACCGATGAGGCCCCACACTGCGGCACGATTGATGTGTGATCGATCGAACAAGGCAGCGTAAGCGGCCGAGAAATCCGTCGCCAGCGGTACGTCACGGTGACCGATGGTGATGTCGGGATGCTTGCGCGTGCCGGCCACCACCAACTGCGCAACTCCATCGTCGCCAGGCTCCACCCACGCCGTGAGCGCCCGCGTGACGCCGTCGGGCGGGTCGAGCATGCAGATGGGCCGGTCATGGCACTGCGCCTGCCATCCCACCAGGGCCACGCCGTAACCTGCCGACGTGTAACGCTCGCCCATCACAACGGGAACGGTCACTTCATCCGCACGCACCAGGGCCACGGGACCATCGTCCAGACTGTTCGGCAGATCCCGGAACACCACCCGAACTGACTCATCCAAGACCTGGATGGTATGGGGCCGCCAGGGCCCTGGCTCCTGGTCCAGCAAATACCCCATCAACCCGTGGGTGCAACCATCCGCTATGGACTGGGCTTCAGTCTGGCGTGCGACCTGATCCGAATCGGATGCGCGATAGGCCGCCACGGCGCAGCGCAACCAGTTGCGCGCGGCGATGTCCCTGCGCTGGATTTCCGCGGTGTCATGCCACAGTCGGCGAGCGACCGCCAATGGATCCTCTTTGGGAGGACCCGCAAGCCGCAGTGTTCCGCTACACGCCGCCAGCAACAACAAGCTGGCGACCCAACCGGTACGCCACCCACGGTACAAGTGCGTTTGACCAGGAACATGTGAACCGCGCATGCAGGCACTCGTTACCGGACGGATAGCAGCCAACGCAGGCCGGTCTGAACGGGCCCGCAGCCGAAGGAATGCCGCGTCACGCTACGCCATTCGCCGGCCTTGTGCATCTCCTACCCGATCGCCCCGTCAAAGCAGGCTTTCGATTGGCAACAAGCCGCCCATATTCACCTTGAAACGACGCCACCAACTGGTTTCCGGCGCGTGGTCGTAGCGGATCATGGGTTGTCCTGGCTCCTTGCCCTGCCAATACACGCCGCCCTTGTCGTCCAACTGCACCTGATAGCTGTGAATGGGTTTGATGGCATCGGCGAAGATGGCCAACAACGCATGGGCAAGCACGGGCGAATCGACAATGACGCCGTCCTCCGTGTTCAAGTGCATGGAACGCGGATCAAGGTTCATGGAGCCGACGAAGGCGTGTTGCTCATCCACCACCATGGCCTTGGCGTGCAGGCTGTTGCTGCCAGTGGACGAACCGAAGAAATGACTGCTGTGTCGACCGCGCCGCGCATCCGGCTTCAACTCGTAAAGCTCCACCCCGGCCTTGAGCATAGGCACCCGATACGACGCATAGGCCTGGTAGACATCACCGGCATCCGTGGATGCCAGCGAATTGGTCAGCACCTCGATAGTCACACCGCGCTCGCGCATGCCCTGCAGATAGGTCACGCCCTTGGCGCCGGGTATGAAGTACGGAGAGATCAGGGTGAGTCGGTGTTGTGCACCGTCTATCCAGGCGCGAATCTGCGGCGCCATATGCAGGTCCTTGCTGTCTGCTGCTGGATTGCCTTTATCTGGATCGTCGGCCAGATAGGTCGTCGGCCCCCAAGCCCAGTCGGTGCCGGGAACCTCATGGGCCTGGTCGCCCACGCGGGCTACCAGACTCTGCGCATAGCTGCTTTGGCTGAACTGACGAGCATTGGCTGCCATGCTCTTGCGTAGCTCTGCCAACTTCGCTGGGCCGGGTGTGTGGCGATGGAAAGCGCCTATCGGATACGACTGGTCGCTGTTCCAGTAACGGTCGAACATCTGCCCCACCTCCGCCACCACCGGGCCAACGGTCATGACGTCCAGGTCGCGGAAATTGAGGGTGTCGTTGGCGTCGAAATATTCATCGCCAATGTTCCTGCCACCGACAATGGCCATCGCTCCATCGGCAATAAAGGCCTTGTTGTGCATGCGGCGGTTGAGTCGTGAAAAGTCACCGGCAAATTGCTTGCCCATGCCCCACCACGACGCATTCCGTTCCAGGAACGGATTGAACAGGCGGATCTGGATGTTCGGATGGCCATCCAGGATGCGCAGCACCTTGTCGTTGCCCGCCACGTGCAGATCATCGAGCAACAGGCGCACGCGCACGCCCCGGTCGGCTGCCGCCAGCAGTCGCTGCGCCAGCAGCCCACCGGTCGCGTCGCTATGGAACATGTAGTACTGCAGGTCCAACGAGTGCACGGCGCGATCCGCCAGCGCAATGCGCGCCAGCAGTGCATCGTTGGAGTCGCTGATCAGACGCAGGCCACTGTCGCTGCCGTGTCCCGCGGTGATGCGGGCGGCATACCCCACCAGCGGAGCATCCGGCTGCGCTGGCAGGACGGTACTGGAAATACGGGGATAATCGGGACGCAGGTCCGAATGGGTACAGCCAGCCAGCGCCAGCAACCCGAGACAGGCAAGGCCTCGCCATAACCGCAGGGTGCTGGTCATGTTCCCTCCTTGGATGGGACTCTGTCCGAGGCGACGGTCCAGCGCAAGAGCAGCGTTTGACTGGGCGCCTGACGCCACAAGCCACCCAGCCTCACCTATCCGTCATTCCGGCGCAGGCCGGAATGACGAGCCTGTAAAGGCCAACACGCCCCGCCATCAGCCCCTTCGGAGATCTCACCGACCGAAGGTAATTTCCTTGCCTTCGTGGTCGCGATCCCAGCCACGCAGTTCGTCGCGGATGTGCGCCACGCGCTGGCGACCCAGGGCGTTGCGTTCTTCGTCCAGCACCTGACCATCCAGCAACTCGGCCAAGCGCTGCGCCGTAGGCAACATGGCATCCCACGCGTCGAGCGCAGGGATCGGTGCCGGCAGCGTCATGAAGAAGCTCAAGCCCGGCGTGCGCATGGCGTCGACGCGGGTCACGTCGAAATTGCCGGGCTTGACCATATTGGCCACGCTGAAGATCGGCCCCAGCTCGCGCTTGCCATCCACCAGACGGTGATAGATGCCCATGTCACCGAACTCCAGGCCAGCCTTCTCGGCGGCGACGATCAGATCGGCGCCATTGAAGATATTGCCCTCGCGCGCCACCACGAACAGCGTGACGATGCGCTCGACCGGTACGCGTTCCGGCCGACGGCCAACATCAGAACGCGGCGGGATACGCGGCGCTTCCGGCTCGGGCGCTGGAGCCGGTGCAGCGACGGGCGCCGGTGCAGATGCCGCTACGGGGCTCGGCGCAGGCGCCGGCTCGGGCTCCGGTGCACGCGGCAGGTGTGCCTGATCCGCCCCCGTCGCCTGCGCCAGACTCTGCTCGAACTGCTCAGGCGGCGCGCGCAAGGCGTCGACGATGGACGCGGCCATGCCCAGCGGCTTACTGATCGATGCGGGCTCCACGCGCCCCTTGTCGCCAGCCAGCGTGGCACCGAGGCGTTCCAGTTCTTCGCGCAGGCCCACATCCAGCTCGCCCTGCTGCGGGTGACGAACATCAAGCGGGTCCATCTGGAAGTCGTCCCGCGCGTTGAATGCCGGCTCATCGAGCGCCTCGCCTTCCCCGCCGAAAGTCGGGTCGCGACGCTCACCTGCCGCATTCGCCACCACGCGCCGCTTACCTTGCTCTTTCCTGGGCTGGCCAAACAACCACATCGCCGCAAGGACGATCAGGCCAACGATGAACATCGGAATACCAACGGCGGCATTCCAGGCAAAGGCAAGTACGGGTTGCGCGGTCATATCCATTCCTCAAGCTGCGCCCGCAAGTTTAGCTGCTTCGGCAAGATCCACCTGCACCAGTCGCGACACACCCGGCTCGCGCATGGTCACGCCGCACAGCTGGGAGGCCGCTTCCATAGTGGCCTTGTTATGGCTGACGAAGATGAACTGCACCTTCTCGCTCATCTCCTTCACCATGTTGGAGAAGCGCCCCACGTTGGCCTCGTCGAGCGGCGCGTCCACCTCGTCCAGCAGGCAGAACGGCGCAGGATTGAGGCCGAAGATCGCGAATACCAACGACACCGCGGTCAATGCTTTCTCACCACCCGAGAGCAACGTGATGTTGGACACGCGCTTGCCGGGCGGACGCGCCATGATGGCCACGCCGGTATCCAGCAGGTCATCGCCGGTCAGCTCCAGATACGCATGACCGCCGCCGAACAGGCGCGGGAACAGCTCCTGCACACCGGCGTTGACGCGGTCGAAGGTCTCCTTGAAGCGCTGGCGCGTTTCGCGATCGATCTTCTTGATCGCCGCCTCCAGTGTTTCCATGGCGCTGGCCAAGTCGGCGAGCTGGTTGTCGAGGTACGTCTTGCGCTCGCTCTGCTCGGCATGCTCCTGAATCGCGGCAAGGTTCACCGGCTCCAGGCGAACGATCTTCTGGCCGATGTCGACCAACTGCGTACGCCACTGGCTGGCATCCGCGTTCTCGGCCAGCTCCGCCAGCAGCGGCTCCAGCTCGAGACCGGAAGCGACGATAGCCTCAGCCAGCTGTTCTGCGCGCAATTGCAGCGCCTGCGCGGCAAGACGCTTCTGCGAGAGCTTCTCACGCAGCCCGTTGAGCAGATGCTCGACACGCTGACGCTCCTGCTCCAGGCGGCGGAACTCACCATCGCAGTCTTCCAGCGCACGGCGCGCTTCCACCAATTGCTTGTCGACCAGCAGACGCTGATCGAGATAGGTCTGACGCTCGGCTTCAAGCTCGGCAATGGGGTCGGAACCCGCCGCCAGCTGTTCGGCGATTTCGGCGCGACGCGCCTCGATCTGGCGCAGCTGCGTGTCCATGCGCGCCAGCGACTGCTCCAGCGAGGTCAACGAGGAACGCTTGGATTCCATGGACAACGCCAGCGCATGCGCCTGATCGGCTGCCTCGCGCGCGTTCATGCGTGCCTCTTCGCGCGCTTCGAGCAGTGCGCGGCGTTCGTTCTCCAGCTCGCGACGCTCGTCTTCCAGGTCGCCCATGTAGCCAACGGATTCGTCCAGACGTGCACGCGCTTCGCGCGTCTGCGTCTGCAGTTCGTCGAGCTGGGTGACCAAGTCGCCAATCTCACCGGCCACCTTTTCCGCGCGGGCGCGTGCCGTTTCCATCTTGCCGCGATGGCTCTGCAACTGCCCAGCGAGTTCCGACTGGCGACGATGCGCGCCGTACAGCTCGCGCTGCGCGTCGTCGCGCGCACGTTCGGCTTCGAACTTGCTCGTGCGCAGATCGTCCAGCGTATGGGTGGCTTCTTCGATGCGGTCTTCCAGCACCAGGATCTGCTCGGCCAGCGTGCGCATCTCGCGCTCGCGCGCCAGTACGCCGACCTGATTACCCTGCGCGCGACGCACGCGTGCCCAGCCTGGGCCCATCCATTCGCCGTTACGCGTCATCACCGACTGGTACGGCGCCAGCGCAGAAAGCCCAGCAACGACCTGGTGCGCGTGCTCGATCGAATCGGCCGTCAGCACATGATTGAGAATCGACAGCGCCGCCGCCGGCCCGCGCACATGCGCTGCCAGCGTACCTGCCGTGTTGACGCCGCCTTCTGCGATGTTGACCAAGGCGACGTCGGCATTCTCCAGCGCACCGAATTCCGCCGCGAGTGCATGCGACTCGTCCACCAGCACAGCATCGAGGAAGCCCGCCAGCGCCGTTTCGACGGCGGTTTCCCAACCGGCCTCGACCTGCAACGACTCACCTAGGCGACGCGACTTGTCCAGCCCCAGCCGGGCCAGCCAACCGCTGGCTGCACTTTCTTCCTGACCCAGCGCCGCGTGCTGCAGTGCCTCCAGCGAGGCCTGACGGCCGCGTGCGGTCTGCAACTGCTGACGTGCCTCATTGAGCGCAGACTGTATCTGACGCTCTTCGTCCTGCACCTTCTCGTGCGCCTGCTTGTGCTGATCCAGCAGGGTACCCAGCGATTCCACGCGCTCGCGCTGCGTGTCGTGCTCGATATCCAGCTGCTCGGCAGCTGCATCGAGCGCGGCGATATCGGTGGCCTTCTGCTCGGTTTCCAGCGTCTCGCGACGACGTGACAGGTCGATGGCCTGACGGTCGAGATAGTTGAGCTTGGTGCGTTCCACTTCCGCGGCACGACTGGACTCGCCCGCAGTGCGCGTATGCGCATCCCAGCGTTGCTGCCAATCGGCCAGCTTGGTTTCGGTTTCGCGCAGCGACTCAGTGGTGTCGTCCTGCATCTGCTGCAGCGCTTCGAGCTTGGGCTCGCCTTCGGCCAGCGCCATGCGCAGGGTTTCCACCTGCGTGCGGTCGTTGGCAATGTGTTCGGCCAGTTCGGCGTGTTCGCGCTCGGTCTCGCCCTGCGTACGCTGCAGGCGGTCAGCGGTTTCGCGATTGAAGCGAACCTGCTGCTCCACGCGAGCGATCTCGGCACCGACCTTGTAGACCTCGGCCTGCACCTTGTTCAGATGCTCGGTCGCTTCAATGTGGCGCTCACGCACCGTCTCCATCTGCGCCTCGTGATGGCGCTGCTGAGCGACGTGCTTTTCGATCTCCACTTCAGCCGCGTTGAGGCCCGAGCCTTCGTTGTCGTGCTGGCTCTTCAGGCCGCGGTACTCGAGTGCGCGCAGCTCGGCTTCCTTGCGGGTCTGCTCTTCCTTCAAGGCCTTCCAGCGCTCAGCAGCGCGTGCCTGTCGGTTGAGGTGTTCGAGCTGCTTGTCCACTTCGTCGCGCACGTCGCGCACGCGGTCGAGGTTCTCGCGGGTGGACTTGATGCGGCTCTCGGTCTCCTTGCGGCGCTCCTTGTACTTGGAGATACCGGCCGCTTCTTCTAGATGCGTGCGCAACTCGTCGGGCGCGGCCTCGACGATCTGGCTGATCATGCCCTGCTCGATGATCGAATAACTGCGCGGGCCCAGACCGGTGCCGAGGAACAAGTCGGTGATGTCGCGACGGCGACAGCGTGCACCATTGAGGAAATATGCCGATTGCCCGTCGCGCGTCACCTGACGCTTCACGGATATCTCGGCGTACTGGCCGTACTCGCCCTGGATGGTGCCGTCGCCGTTGTCGAAGATCAGTTCGACCGTAGCTTGGCCCACCGGCTTGCGCGCGTTGGAACCGGAAAAGATCACGTCGGTGAGCGAATCACCGCGCAGGCGGCTGGCCGCGCTCTCGCCCATCACCCAGCGGATGGCGTCGATGATGTTGGACTTGCCGCAGCCGTTGGGACCTACCACGCCGGTCATATTGGTCGGCAAATGGAGCGTGGTCGGGTCCACGAAGGACTTGAAACCGGCGAGTTTGATCGTGGTCAGGCGCATGCGGGCGTCAGCAGCCAAATAGGTGAGGCCCAGGAATACTCGGGCGATGGGTCACTGTGCCAAACGCAGGTCCCTGCCGCAATGCGTTCAGCGTCTATGTTTCACTTTAACACCAGCGTGTAAGCCAATGTTATGAAAGCGTTTCTTAGAGAGGGATGATCGACCGCTCCGGCAGGGGCGGTCGACGGTCGAGCTCCGGGCCACCGACTGGTCAAAAATTAACCAGCTCTGGACCTGTCGGGGGCACTCCAGGCGGCTTATTCGCCTGGGGCCTTCGCGTCGATGGAAAGCGCGTGGATGCCGTTGTCCATCAGGCCCTGCAAGGCGGCGTACACCAGGCGATGCCGCTTGATCGACAGCTGGCCCGCAAAGGCCGCGCTGACGACGCGCACGTGGAAATGCCCCTTCCCTTCATTGGCATGCCCGGCATGCTTGTGGCCCTCGTCCAACACTTCGAGAGCAACGGGATCGAGCGCCTGCTGCAGGCGCTCGCGGATCTGTTCCACCATGGCCGCGCTCATGCTGGTGGCAACGCCTTGCGGAACGGCTTGATGCTGACGCCCGCGTAGACGCCAGCGGCCACGTACGGATCATCCTTGGCCCAGGCTTCCGCCTCGGCCTGCGAAGGGAACTGGGCAAGAATCAGGCTGCCGGTGAAACCTGCCGGACCCGGATCTTCCGATTCGATGGCGGGAAAAGCGCCAGCCACCAACAGGCGGCCTTCGTCCAACAACTTTTGCAGGCGCTCGATATGAGCCGGCCGGGCGGCCTTGCGCTTTTCCAGCGAATCAGGGACGTCGGTACCGACGATGGCGAACCACATAGTGAGCTCCTGCTGAGGTCAATCGGTGAGTTTAGCCGACTATGCCGCAGGGCACCCGCGTATCGCCCCTGAAAAGTCCGCCGCTACGGCTGCAACGACCAGGACAGCAGCAGAGGGGATGAATCCAGCGAGAGCGCCGCCTCGTCCCCACCCGGCCGAGGCGACGCCACGGCTCCCTCACCCGCCGCCCAGGCACGCTCGCGCGCCAACGACAGTCCCCACAGCTCAACGCCTTGCAACTTGCCCTGAGAGGCCTTCACCACGTCCATCCACAATGCCCAATGCTGCCCGGCATCGCTGCTGTGAAAGATCAGGCCATCGCGGGTCAACAGCCAACCCTGCTGGGCATCGCGCATCAATAGTTGGGTAATCGCGATGCTTTCGGACGTATCGACGTTCGCGGGCACGGCAAGCTCAGCCGCTGCCCAATGCGCACCGCCATCCGTCGTGCACCAGACCTTGTAGCCACCGCCTATACAGCCGTGCGCTGTGTCGCTGAAACTCAGGCCCATCAAGTGAACATCGCTGTCACCCAACGGCACCGCAGTCCAATGCGCGCCCGCATCATCGGTACGCAATACCGTTCCGCTGCTGCCTACCGCCCAGCCGTGCTGCTTGTCAGTGAATTGCACGCGCTGCAGGGCAATGCCATCCAGCGGTTGCGCCACCGGATCCCAAGTCTGCCCGCCATCGGTGCTGCGCAGGATGCGCTTCTCACCCACCACCACGCCATGCGCGGGATCAGCAAAGGCGATGGCGTAAGCCGCGCCTTCGAAGGTCAGCGCCGCACGCTGCGGATCTTTGTACGACGCGAAGGTGCGATTGAAGTTTTCCCAATGCTCACCGCCGTCCCTGGTACGGAGGATCTGCCCAGCTCCGCCGACGGCAAAGCCCAGCTTGTCGTCCTGAAAGGTGATCGCATTCAGGATGTCGGCGAACTCGGAATAGCTGGCGACATGCCATGTGGTGGCTGTCTCGCTCGGCGCAGCGGCGATAGCGAGGCCCGGTCCGCCGACGGCATAAAGACGCCCCGAAGGCTGTACCAGAATCCCATTGAACGCTACGTGGCTTCCTTTAAGCGAGGTGGCCACCGCCGAGTGCCCTCCGGCTTGCAGGGGCAGATCGACGCGCGCCGCATCAACGGCCGAAAACTCATAAGGATTCAGCGGATCGTGCAGGTTCACGCACGTCGCAGGGCTGGCGCCTTCTTTGCAATACGGATAAGCCGTTGGCGTTGGCGCAGACGCAGGTGCGTGGGCATCCGCCGCCGCGCCCTGCCCCGATTGATCGTGCGGCTGGCAGGCACACAGCCCGCATGCAACGGCGAAAGCAAAGCACAAGCGCAATGCCACCATGGCGTCATCCTTAAAGCCGCTAGAGAGACTGGATGGTAGCGCAGCCATCCACCGCATTCCCGTGCGGTGGACTCGTATTCAGTTGATGGGCTGGAAATCGCCATCCGCCAGATCCAGCGCGTCTGTGGTCAGCTGGCCACTGGCGCGATCCAGCTTGAACGAGAACAGGCGTGGCGACGTGTTGGGGTCGCCACCGCACTTGGCGTCATGCTTTTCGTGCACGTCGATGTCGACCGTAGCGCCGTCGGAATCGTCGACCATGTAGTCGAGGCACTCGTCCTTCAGCGAAGTGAGCTGATGCTTCCTGATCACCACGCTCACTCGCTCGATCACGGCATCGTCGGCGTCCGCATCGGCATCCGTACCCGCCGAACTGGCGGCAGGTGCCGGCGTCGCCACCGTGGCGGCGGGCGCAGGCTTGGGTGAAGCCGCGCCTTCCGCGTGATCATCCTGCGACTGCGAGGGCGATGAGCACGCCCCCAGCACCAGAATGACCAGACCCGCCCCGAACAGGCCGGGCAACGTCTTCCGCGGCAGGGAGCGAGTCGTCATCGGCTTATGCCTCCGGGCGCATGTATGGGAACAACAATACGTCGCGGATCGACGCGGAGCCAGTCAGCAGCATCACCAGACGATCAATACCGATACCGAGGCCGCCCGTCGGCGGCAGGCCCACTTCCAGCGCGCGAATGTAATCGGCGTCGAAGTGCATGGCTTCGTCATCACCCGAAACCTTGGCTTCCACCTGCTTCTGGAAGCGGGCGGCCTGGTCTTCCGGGTCGTTCAACTCGGAGAAGCCGTTGGCCAGCTCCTTGGCGTTGATGAACAACTCGAAGCGATCAGTGATACCGGGATTGGTGTCGCTTTCGCGTGCCAGCGGCGAGACTTCCACCGGGTGATCGGTGATGAAGGTCGGCTGGATCAGGGTGTGCTCCACCGTCTTCTCGAAGATCTCCAGCAGCAGGCGGCCCCAGCCGAACCCGCTCTTCACCTGACAACCCAGGCGCTTCGCGTGGGCGGCCATGGCATCGCGGTCACGCAGTTCTTCGCGGCGGATCTCCGGATTCAATTCGAGCACGGCGTCTTCCATGCTCCAGCGGCGGAACGCCGGACCAACATCGATCTCGTTGCCTTCCCACACCAGCTTGGTGGTGCCGATGACGTTCTTCGCCGACTCGCGAATCACTTCTTCGGTGATGTCCATGATCTCGGTGTACGTGGCATACGCCTGGTACAGCTCGAGCATGGTGAACTCGGGGTTGTGTCGCGTGGACACGCCCTCGTTGCGGAAGTTGCGGTTGATCTCGTACACGCGATCGAAGCCGCCGACCACCAGACGCTTCAGATACAACTCTGGCGCGACGCGCAGATAGAGATCCATGTCCAGCGCATTGTGGTGCGTGACGAACGGACGCGCGGTGGCACCGCCCGGGATGACGTGCATCATCGGCGTTTCCACTTCCATGAAGCGACGCGGCTCGGCTTCGAGCCACTTGCGGATGAAGCCGATGATCTTCGAGCGCTGCGCGAACGTGCGGCGCGCTTCCTCGGTAACGATCAGGTCGACGTAACGCTGGCGATAGCGCTGCTCCACGTCGGCCATGCCGTGGTGCTTGTCCGGCAGCGGACGCAGGCTCTTGGTAAGCAGGCGCAGCTTCTCCACCTTCACCGACAGCTCGCCCGTGCGTGTGCGCATGAGCACACCCTCGGCGCCCACGATATCGCCCATGTCCCAGCTCTTGAACGCCTTATAGGTGTCCTCGCCCACCGTGCCCTGGTGGATGAACAGCTGGATGCGGCCGTTGAAATCCTGCATCTGCACGAAGGCGACCTTGCCCTGGTCGCGCTTGAGGATGACGCGGCCAGCCACCTTTACGTGGCGACCCAGCGCCTCAATGGCCTCGGCGGTCCATTTCTCGACATCAGCGAACTCGGCCTGCAGGTCGCCTGCGAAGGCATCCATCTTGAAGTCATTCGGGAATGCCACGCCTTGCTCGCGCAGCGCCCTCAATTTCTCGCGACGCTCGGCGATCAGCTTGTTCTCGTCGATGGGCAGGTTTTCGTTCGATTCGCTCATGATGATTCCGTGGGTGGAGGTGCCAGCCAAGGCACCGCGCGTCTAGGCGTTTCAGTTGCCAAACAGCGCTGGGTTGTTCTTTTTCAGAATGCTATAGGGGATGAACGACCACTCGGGATTGTCGCAGGCTTTTTGGACCCGTGCGAAATAGGCGCCGACATACATACCCTTGGCAGTCAGGTACCACGACCCGAATTTCCAGACGTCCGGATCGGCATAGTTGCAGCCGTCCTCATCACTCGTCGGCTTCATCTCTTCCGGGTAAAGCCGCCCGAGCAGCTTCACCACGGCAGGGCCGAAAACCTTGTCGTGATACTTCATCCAGGCATCTGAATTCGGCGCGGGCTTCGTGCCCGTGCCAAGCCAGTACAGGTCTTCCTGCGTCAGCTGCTTGCCGGTCCGCGCGTCAATGGTGGTGCCACCCGTAGCGAAATCCGGATGCGCCGCACCCGCGCAAAACCAACTGCTTGAAACGGCGTAGCTTACGAAACGGTCGTTCAGAAAATAGTCCGAGACCTGCAACGTGTCCGTACCCGGCTTGCCGGTCTCGTCGGAGCAACCAAAATAGCCGCTGAGATTTCCGTAGAAGTCGCTGTCGATCACGCTATTGATGGAGGCCATGACCGCTTCAGGGTAGCCGCTCACCACGCGGAACATTGAAACCTTGGAGTGCGGCTCCGTGTACCACTGGATCACGTACTTGCCGCCGACGGTTTCTTTCTTGCCGGGCACAAAAGTCAGGTCTGCGAGCTGCAGCTTCTCGTAGTCGCCCAACTCCCGGAAGAAATGCAGGCCAGACTTGGGCTCCGCTACCGATCCGGGAGGAACGACGTGCAATTCCACCGGCAACGATTTGCCGTTGCCGCCCGTGAACGTGCCTTTCACCACGTCCTTGGAACGGGTCAGCGCGAAGTGGTCGGCGTTCTTGTCATCACTGTCGAAGATCGCCGAGGTTAGCGCGTAGCTCTGCCCGTCAACTTTCCCGCGCAATGAAATGTCCTGCTTGTACTTCTCATAGAAATACGAGCCAGACGCTGTGCCGTCGTCCGCGTCCAGTTTCATCACGACCGGGTATTTGCCGACGCTGCCACGCAGCAGCAACGATTCTGCGTGGCAGCCGCCAGCAAGCAAGCCAACCGCCAGCAGGAAGAAGGAACGCGATGCTGCTCTCATGGCCTGTCCTTTGAAGCAGCCGCGGGAGAACCCGTCGGCTGCCTGGGTGTCACGTCCAATACCAGCGATCAGGCATCAATACGCTTGGCGCCCGCATCCAGGCCCGACTTCAGGCTGGCCTCGACGAATTCGTCCAGGTCGCCGTCGAGCACCTTCTGCGTATCCGAGCGCTCGATGCCGGTGCGCAGGTCCTTGATGCGGCTCTGGTCCAGCACGTAATTGCGGATCTGGCTGCCCCAGCCGATGTCGGACTTGGACGCTTCCAACGCATCCTTCTCCGCATTGCGTTTCTGCAACTCCAACTCATACAGCTTCGCCGCCAGCATTTTCATGGCGCGATCGCGGTTGGCGTGCTGGCTGCGCTCGGTCTGGCAGGCCACCACCGTATTGGTCGGGATATGCGTAATACGCACCGCCGATTCGGTTTTGTTCACGTGCTGACCACCCGCGCCAGAGGAGCGGTACACGTCGGTACGCAGATCGGCCGGGTTGATGTCGATATCGATGTCGTCATCCACTTCCGGCGACACAAACACTGACGTAAAGCTGGTGTGGCGACGGTTATCGGAGTCGAACGGACTCTTGCGCACCAGGCGATGCACACCGATCTCGGTCTTCAGCCAGCCATAGGCGTAGTCACCCTCGACGCGGAACGTGGCGGACTTGATACCGGCCACTTCGCCGCCGCTGACTTCCATCAGCTCAACCTTCCAGCCGCGCGACTCGGCCCAGCGCAAATACATGCGCAACAGGATTTCCGCCCAGTCTTGTGCCTCGGTACCGCCGGCACCGGCCTGGATGTCCACGAAGGCGTTATTGGCGTCCATCTTGCCGGAGAACATGCGCTGGAATTCCAGCTTGCCCACCTTGGCTTCCAGACCGGCCAGATCGGTCACCACCGACTGGATGGTGTCCTCGTCGTTATCGGCGGCAGCCATGTCCAGCAACTCGCCGGCATCGGTGAGGCCGGCCGTCAGCGCGTCGATGCCGCTGACGATGGTATCCAGGCGGGCGCGTTCGCGGCCCAGCTCCTGCGCGCGCGGCGGATCGTCCCACACGGTGGGGCTTTCCAGTTCGCGGCTTACTTCTTCGAGACGCTCACGCTTGGTGGCGTAGTCAAAGATACCCCCTAAGCGACTCGACGCGGCCCTTGAGGTCCGCAATCTGCGCGTGGATCGGATTGGTTTCGATCATGGATGGGAAATCATGGGAAAACGGCCGCCTATGGTAGCAGAGCCCGGGCCGGTCAGGGCCTGGGCTCCCCCCATGGCGCGGTGTGAAACTGACACGGTGGACTCCCTATACTCCGGCGTTCTCACCCCGCATGGATGCATCGGATGAAGTCGTGGGCAATGCTTGGCCTGGCCGCTCTGGCCGTGGCCATGATCGGGGCGTCGCACGCCGCGACGAACGCTACACCGGCACCTGCCGCCTCGACCGCCGCCCCCGATCCGGCAACCCTCACGGCCTCGCAGGCCGTGCGAGCCGTCAACGCCGCCATCGCGAAGGCCGACGTGCCCGCCATGGCCGCCATGTACCAGCAGAATCCCGACCCTGCAGCCCGCGTGTTAGCGGCTATGGCCTTGGAGCGCATCCACTACAACCTGGACAAGGCCACGGAAGATGCCCGCCTGTGCGAAAAGGAGCTGATCGGCGCGCAACCCTTGGTGGCGTTCTACTGTGCCCGCTTCGCCAGCGGCAATCTGCGCCTTGCGCAAGGGAACAAGACGGCGGACGCCGAGGAACTGGATATCGTCAAGCGCTTCGCCGGCCGCGTTCCCCAGAACGAACTCGACCGCATGAGCAGCTACGTTGCCACGCAGCGCGACATCCCACCCTTCCACCTTGGCAAGCCCGAGGGCGATTTCACCCTGGCCCTGCTGAAAGCCGCCTACGACCAGCGTGGTGCGGTGATGCTGGAAGCCGCCAACGGCGCGTCCGCGCGCATGACACTGGATACGGGCGCCGGCTCCATCATCATGGATATGGACACGGCGGTGGAACTCGGCGTGCGTGCCGTCGGCATCGATGGCAAGACAAGGGGCTTGCTGTCCAAGAACGTACCCGTAACGCATGGCGTCCTTGAACAGGCGCACTTCGGCCCCGTTACGCTGGAAAACGCGCCGGTGGAAATCGTGCCGAACAATCGTCGCCTGATCGGCCTGGACATCCTTCGCCAGCTCGGCGCGTTCCGTTTCACCCAGCGCGAACTGCAGGTCTATGGCAAAGACGGAGCCCGGCCGACATGCAACGAGCCGATGCTGGTCTCGTCGGATATGTGGGGCAATACCGTGCGCCCGGTGGTAGCGCTGTCCATCAACGGCAGCTTGCGCACGACGCTGCTAGACACCGGCAGCGCCTTCTACCTCAGTGGCAACCAGGCGGCGATGGATGAAGTGCAGGCCCATGCGCACAAGAGCATGCGCATCCGCGATATCGGTGCCGAGCACCTTGCCCGCGTCAAGCAAGCCAGTGCCGATGTGATCGTTTCCGGTCAACCCATCCAGATGACCTTTGGTGTCTTCCCGGATGCGGATCTTGCGTGGAGTTATATCCTGGGCAGTGGCGCCCTCGGTGATATGGACTTCTATATCGATTTCGAGAAGCAACACACCTGCGTGCTCGTGCACCAGAACCTTCACTAAGTACGGTAATTTGCGGTGGCGTCGCACCACCTCGTTATACGAAATGACGCATGCCCATAGGGCGACGTTTCGGAATGATCTACCCCTCAGAAGCCAAGGCGGGAATCCGGCCCGGCTGAGGGAACAAGCTGGCAACGCGGCTCCCGCGCCCATCCATCTCGCCCCAGCAATTTCTTTACAACCGGCATAGAGCTTCTGTGCATGATGCCGGCGTCGCCGCTTCGTGGATCCGAATGTCCAAGTCAAGGAAGACCGTCCCCATGGCGACCGGAGCGTCGCTGCCCTTGCGTTATCGCGTGGTCGCCTGGCTACTGCGCAGCCTCTATTTCGGCCGCATCGATGTGGTGGGCTCGATCCCGCCAGCCAAGGGAGCCCGCCTGGTGGTATGCAGCCACCGCAACGGCGCCATCGACGGCTATACCGTGCTCCGGGCATTTCCGCGCGCCCAGTTCCTGATATCCGTCCAGTTGTTGCGCAGCCGCTTGCTGCGGTGGATGTTCACGGGCATCCCCGTGGTGCGCGACAAAGATCGCGAACGCTACGGCATCCAACGCTCCGCCTTCGACGATCCGGTCGATGCCGGTTGCGCGCACCTGCGGGCCGGCGGTGACCTGGTGGTCTTTCCCGAAGGCAGTAGCGAATGGGGCTATCGACCCCTGCCCTATCAGCGCGGCGCTGCCCGCATGGCATGCCGGTTACTGGCGGAAGGTTCATCCGTGACCGTGCTGCCTGTCGGCCTGCATTACGCACGACCGGATGGCTTTCGCTCGCATGTAGAAATCATGCAGGGCCCGGCGATCACCTTGCCCACACGCGAAGACGACGAAGCACAGCGTTCCTGGGAGAACCGCGTGCACGAGGCCATTGGCCGCGCACTGGACGCCGTCTCGGTGAACTGCCGCAGCGAAGCCCAGTTCGCCAGCGTCGAAGCCTCAGCCCGCTTCAGCCTGGCCTCGGGTGAATCCTATGCTGAGGCTTTGCTGGCGGCACAGGTGAAACCGGAGCTAGCACCGCCTCCGCCGACAACACGCTCCAGTCTTCTGCATTGGCTTGGGGACGCACTGCCGCTCGCCTGCTTGATTCTGAGCTGTTTCCCCATCGCCTTGGCGGCAGCCGTGGCAGGAAGCAAAGCCGACGCGCGCAACACGGTGACGTTCTTCCGCATGGTCGGAGGGTTCGTCGCCGGACTGATCTGGTTACCGCTGGTCGTGGCGATGACCATCTGGCACCCGTTGCCCGCACTGACACTGATCACGCTTGCCGCGATCGGCTGGTGGCGCTACCCACGCATGTTTCCCCAGGAGTAATACGAAGTGACAATGGAACGTTGGGGCCGATGGATCGGCATAGGGTTTCAGATCGAATTGCTGCTGCTTCTGCTGGCAGGTGGATTCGCCGCGTGGCAGCTCGACGACCGCATGCTCCACGCCACGGTTGTAGTAGGTGCCGCTGCCTGGCTGGTCGCTGTAGCGACGCTGCGCGGGCCAGACGCCTCACGCATGCATCCATGGCGCGGCACGCTCCAGTTCGCTGCGTGCTGGCTGATCTTCCCGTTGTTCAAGGCCATCCGCACGGTGTACATCACGCATCCGGCGGATGCCGCACTGCTCGCCGTGGATCGCCGCCTGTGGGGTGGCGCCAGCTTGCCGGAACATATCCTTGGCTGGGAACACCCATGGCTTTCGGAAATCCTCAGCGCGGGCTACTTCCTGTTCTACTTCGTGGTGCTATTGCCCGTCATCGCCTTCAGCATGCGTCGCCGAAGCAGTGAAGCGAAAGCGTTCTTCATCGGGCTGACACTGATGTACCTGCTCGGCTTCGTGGGCTATGTGCTGGTGCCCGCAGGCGGACCCTACCTGGCTTTTCCGCAGACGTTTCCCTATCCACCGCAAGGCGGACCTATCACGGCATTCCTGGTGTCCGTCGTAAAGAATGGCATCACCGGCATGGATGTGTTCCCCAGCCTGCATGCCGGCATCGGTACCTATGTTCTCGGCTTCTTCGCCTTGGGCGGCTATCGGCGCATCGCGGTGTTGCTGGCACCGGTAGTGACGGCGCTGGTCATCGCCACGGTTTATCTGCGTTATCACTACGGTATCGACGTGTTGTGCGGGCTCGCACTGGCCGCCGCAGTGCTCACCTTCGTTCAGCGTTATCGCAAGGAGTGCTCCGTATGACGTATCTATTCCCTCTCACCGATCCCCGCGCTACCGATGTCGCGCGCAGTGGCGGCAAAGGCGCCAGCCTGGCGCAGGCGGCACAGCACTTGCCGGTGCCGCCCGGCATCGTGGTGTCCAGCGATGCCTATCGAGCCTTCGTTGCCCCGTTGCGCGATGAACTGGCCGGGATCCTGGGCGACAACCAGCTGGACCACGATGCGCACAGTCAACGCATCCGTGCCTTGCTGCTCGCCCATCCGCTGCCCGCAGACCTGGAGCAGGCGCTCGCTGCCGCCATCGACGAGGCCGGGCTCCATGGCGCCGTAGCCGTGCGCTCCTCCGGCACCATGGAGGATCTTCCGGGTGCGGCGTTCGCCGGGCAGCACGACACGTTTCTCGGTGTACGCGGAGCGCCTGCCATCGCAGAGGCTATTCGCGCGTGCTACGCCTCGCTGTGGAATGCCCATGTATTGCCCTACCGCGAACGCATGGGACTGAATCATCTGGACGCAGCCATGGCCGTGGTGGTGCAAGCGCTAGTGCAAGTCGGCGTGGACGAGGCGGCTGGCGTCGCGTTCTCCATCGACCCGGTGCGTGGCGAACTCGACCAAGTATTGATCAATGCTTCGTTCGGCCTCGGCGAAACCGTAGTCGCTGGCGAATCGCCCGTGGACGAATTCCGCCTGCGCCGCAGCGACTTCACCAGCACGGAGGCGTCCGTCGCTGAAAAGACCCATGCGCTGATCGCCGATGAAACCAACGGGACACAGCGTGTCGAACTGCCCTCAGAACAACGCCAACGTGCGTCGCTGGACGAACCGCAACGCCAAGCCGTGGCGCGTCTTGCTGTCGCGGCGGAAGCACATTTCGGCTTCCCGCAGGACATCGAATGGGCCTGGCAAGATGGTTCGCTGTACTTGCTGCAATCGCGTGCCATCACCCGAGTTCCTGCACGCTGGACGCGCGACGAATCAGCGGAGCGATTCCCCAACCCGATGACGCCGCTCACCTGGGATCTGTGCGAGGAAGGCTTCCATGCCTCGCTCAACCACAGCTTCCGCCTGATGGGTTTGCCGCCGTTCGGCGACAAATGGTTTGTCATGCGCGACTACTACATCTACGGCAACCAGAACGCTGTACGTCTCTACAGCGGACGGACACCCACGCGCATGCTCAAGGACGTGGAAAGCGTGCGCGCCGCGCTACCGCAGATCGCCAGCCAGTTCGCCTGGGTGCAGGAGCTACCGGTGACATGGATGCGCGACCTGGACACCTACCACATCGAGATCGGCTCGCTGATGCGCGAGCCGCTCGACGACTTGGCACTGCCGGCGCTATGGGATTACGTGATGCGCATCAATGCGCTCGGCACGCGCTATTTCCTGCCCAACATCGCCATCTCACTGACTCAGCGCACCCTGTATACCGGCCTGCTGCAGATGCTCAGGCTGGCCTTGCCACCGGAGCAGGCGCAGGAAGTCTTTGATCGCCTGCTCGCCGTCACTGACACCAAGACCGGACAAGTCAACGCCGAGTTGTGGGCGCTATCGCGAGTGGCGCGGGCCGACGCCACACTGGCCCTGGCGATGGAAACCCTTTCAGGGCGTGAACTGGTTCAGCTCCTGCCATCGCACCCCGCCTTTGCGCGCGAGTTCGCGGCATTCCTGCAGAGGCATGGCCACCGCGAACTGGATTTCGACGCTTACCACCCGACCTGGATCGAAGCGCCACACATCGTGCTGGATCAGTTGAAGATCCTGTGTCAGCGATCGGACGAAGATCGCGCCGCCACCGAGCGGCGACAGAAGATCGCCCAGGCCGCCATGGAACATCGCGTACTCAGTGAGGCCCCGGAAGAACTGCGTTACCTGGTGCACGAAGTCATTCGCCTCGCGCGTGTCTACACCGCACTGGATGATCTGGAGCATTACCAGACCACGCGACTCACCTTGCCGCTCCGCCGCGGCCTGCGCGCCATCGGCGAGCGTCTGGTGCAGGCGGGTGCGCTCACCGATGCGTCCGACGTCTATTTCATCCCGCTGCGCATCCTCGATACCGCCATGCGCGAGCAGCGCCTGGAAGCCATTCCCGCCGCTGTGGCCGAACACAAGCAAGGCTATGAAGCCGCGCGGCAACGCATACCCGACTGGGTCCACGGCGAGCACGAGGAACCCGATACCGATGTAAACGCACTGAAGGGCCTGGGCGGCAGTCCCGGCGTCATCGAAGGCGCCGTGTTCGTGGTGAATGGTCCTGAGGATTTCGCCCGCTTTCCCAAGGACACCATTCTGGTGGCGCGCACCACCAACCCGGCCTGGACGCCACTGTTCTACCAGGCCATCGGCATCATCACGGAGAGTGGTGGACCGCTGTCGCACGGTGCCGTGACGGCGCGTGAGTTGGGGCTACCGGCAGTCATGAGCGTACGCAACGTCACGCGTTTGCTGCGTAACGGCGAACGCGTGCGTGTGGACGGACGGCATGGTCAAGTCGTGCGTCTGGACGTCTGAATGCGTCAGCGCCACGCGGCCCTCCCGGGTCGCGTGGCGCTGCAGGATTACGCCAGCGCCTGCTGATGCACGCCACGCACCGCCCGCCCCGACGGATCGGCCGCCGTAGCGAACGTCGGATCCCACGCCAGCGCCGCAGGTGACGAGCAGGCAATGGACTTGCCGCCCGGTACCGTCTCCGCACAGGCCTGCCCCGGATAGAAACGCTCGAAGATGCGGCGATACAGGTACGCCTCCTTGGTAGCCGGTGGGTTGTGCGGAAAGCGGGTTGCCGCCGCGGCGAATTCGCGATCGCTTACCGCCTGCTCCGCGTGCGCCTTCAATCCATCGATCCAGCCATAGCCCACGCCATCGCTGAACTGCTCTTTCTGCCGCCACAGAATGTCGTCCGGCAGCGCCCCCTGGAAGGCCTCGCGCAATACCGCCTTCTCGATGCGTCCCTGCCCCGCCAATTTGTGACGCGCATCCATGCCCATCGCCACGTCGAGGAATTCCAGGTCCAGGAACGGCACGCGCGCCTCCACGCCCCAGGCCATCATCGATTTGTTCGCACGCAGGCAGTCGTAGCTATGCAACGCATCGAGCTTCCGCACTGTTTCCTCATGGAACGCTTCCGCGGAGGGTGCCTTATGGAAGTACAGATAGCCCCCGAAGATCTCATCCGACCCTTCACCCGAAAGCACCATC